>CAIXFH010000046.1 GCA_903918645.1 uncultured Actinomycetes bacterium
GGGATCTACCCCGAAGGCACGCGCTCACCTGATGCGCGGCTGTACCGGGGCAAGACCGGTGTTGCCCGTATGGCACTTGAGGCCGGCGTCCCCGTCATCCCGGTTGCCATGCTCTACACCGCGCAGATCCAGCCACCCGGGCGTATCTGGCCGCGGTTCATGCGTGCTCGAATCTCGATCGGGGCACCGCTGGACTTCTCGCGATACGAAGGCATGTCCGGTGATCGCTTCGTACTTCGCTCGATGACCGACGAAATCATGTACGAGATCATGCTGCTGTCGGGTCAGGAGTACGTCGACATGTATGCGGCTCGGGCCAAGGCACTGGTGACCGTTCGCGAGGATAAGCCGTCGGTGACCGATCCCGCGTCGCCTGACCTCACGTCGTTACCCGCTGCTTAAACGTTCGCCTCGCTAGAGGTTCGCCTGGGCAGATTCGCCTGGGCAGAGGTTCGCCTCGCTAGAGGTTTGCCCAGCCCTTTGACCGCTCGACCGCGGTCCGCCAACGTCGGTAACCGCTGTCATCTCGCCCACCCGGCTCGAAGTGTGCGCCTTGGGCGACTAACTCGCTGATCGCAGCAAATGATGGCCACACGCCGGTGGCGAGCCCGGCGAGGAAGGCTGCGCCCAGCCCGGTGGTCTCTAGGACCGACGCCCTCAACACTGGCACCTGCAGCACGTCGGCTTGGGCCTGACACAAGAAGTCGTTGGCTGCCGCACCACCATCGACGGCTAGGACAGGCAGTGTGATCCCGCCTTCGCGGGCCATGAGGGCAACGACGTCGGCAACCTCGTAGGCGATGGCCTCGAGGGTTGCGCGCACGATGTGGGCGCGAGTGGTTCCACGGCTGAGGCCAAAGATGGCTCCCCGGGCGTGCGGATCCCAGTCGGGCGCGCCTAGGCCGGTGAGTGCGGGAACGAACACGACACCGCCAGAGTCGGGAACCGAGCGGGCTAGCGAGTCAGTTTCTCCTGCGCTGCTGATGATGCCCAGGCCGTCACGTAGCCATTGCACCGCTGCGCCCGTGACAAAGATGGCACCTTCGAGCGCGTAGTCGACCGAGCCGTCGGGGTGTTGCCACGCCACGGTGGTGAGCAGCCCGGCCGAGGATTGCGCTGGCTCGCTGCCGGTATTGACCAGAACGAACGAGCCGGTGCCGTACGTGCACTTGCTCGAACCCGGCGCAAAGCAGGCCTGGCCGAATAGTGCGGCCTGCTGATCGCCGGCGATGCCAGCGATTGGGAGTTCGAGGCCCGCGAAGAGGTCGGGGCTCGTCGTCGCGACAACGCCATAAGACGACACGACTCGGGGGAGTGCCGCCATGGGAACTCGGAACAGATCGCACAGCTCCTGACTCCACGAGACTGTGTGGATATCGAAAAGCAAGGTTCGCGAGGCATTTGACGCATCCGTGATATGCACTGTGCCAGAGGTCATTCGGGCGATTAGGTATGAGTCGATAGTGCCGATCGCGGTGGTGCCTTCGATGACGCCGGCCCAGATGTCGGGCTCATTGAGCGCTATCCAGGTGAGCTTGGTGGCCGAGAAGTAGGGGTCGAGGCGTAAGCCGGTGAGAGCCGAGACTCGTGGCTCGTGTCCGTCTCCGCGAAGTTGATCGCAGATGCCCGCGGTGCGACGGTCTTGCCACACGATCGCTCGTCTAGGGGCGGCCAGAGTGAGGCGATCCCAGAGCACGATGGTCTCGCGTTGGTTGGTGATGCCAACTGCGGTAGGGCGATCGGCGTGATCGCCGAGAGCCGCGAGCGCTAGGTCAACCGCAGCCAAAGTGGCAGCCCAGATCTGCTCGGGCTCATGTTCGACCCAGCCTTCGCTCGGGAAGTGTTGGGCGAACTCGCAATAGCCGCGAGCCAGAATCTGGGCTTGCCCCGACACGATTAGCGCGGTGACGCCAGTGGTTCCGGCGTCGACGGCCAGCACGCTCACAGCGTGCCCCCGCTGAGGGCTCGGAGATGATCGAGTACTAACGGGTCGATCAGGCCCGGCAGCATTCGCTCTTCGAGGTTCTCGATGGCTGCCCAGGACATGAGGGCTGAGTCGAGGTCGGGCCCTTCGTGCCTCAGGCGGCGGAGTCGTTCGCGGACCTCGGCCGCTATCGCGCCGTCGAGGGGCAGGCAGATCTCTGGCACGGGCCTTTCGAAGAGCAGGTCGCGGATATCGAGAAGCCGAATGAGTTCGGGAATCGGATCAGGGTGGTCATCGACCCGGAGGTCGACCAGGACGTCATTGCCACCGCCGTACCCACCGCCGGGAGTCAGGACGTACAGGGCTGCGCTTTGCCTGCCGCGAGAGTCACCGCCGGCTCGGTCGCCGGCATGCAGAGCGTCGAGTAGACGATGCCGAAATGGGCGACGAATCGACGATGAGCGCCAGGATTCGACCACAGCGTCGACGACCTCGGGCCCGGTGAGGATGTTGCCTTGCACGGCGTAGGTCGAACCTGCCGACGTAGTTCCGGTGGTGCCACCAGCCCAGGCGAAGCAGGCCGAGCCCGTGTAAGTGGCTGCGCCACCATGCATATCGACGACGCCGACCTGACGATGGTCGCGATCGTGGTCGCGGCTTGTGAGGGTGTCGACCGTGGCCGCCGCGTCAATCCCGCGTGCGAGCAGGGCTAGCCCGTCGGGTCGATAGGCAAGATTGGCCATCGCCTGGGTCGCGATGGCCCGGCTGACATGTCGGCCGCAGGTACTGCGGCGCCAACAGCGAGGAACTTCGAGGCGACAGCGATGCCCAGCGAAGTGCCGTCTTCGGATCGGGCAACAATCGAGAAGGTCATGGCCCGGGACGCTAGCGCGATTATGGCTCGGATGGGACATGTTGCCGGGTTGCGCGCGGCGTGTGCGACGACGGATCGACGCGATTGGCCATGTATGTGGGCGCACTTGGATAATCATGGGTAGTGGGGCGGGGCCGGTGTGGATTCCCGTGGGGTTTCGACGGAAGAGGAATCATGCGCGTCGGGGTATTGACCGGTGGGGGAGATTGCCCGGGTCTAAATGCGGTCATTCGCGCAGTGGTTCGTAAGGGCACCTCTCAATACGGTTTCGAATTCGTGGGTTTTCGTGATGGCTGGAAGGGTCCGCTCGAGGGGTTGACCTCACCTTTGGGCATCGCTGATGTTCGCGGGATCCTGCCTCGTGGCGGCACGATCCTTGGTTCCAGCCGCACTAATCCGATCAAGATTGACGGCGGCGTCGACAAGATCAAGGCCAACTTGGCTGATCTTGGGGTCGATGCGCTGATCGCGATCGGCGGCGAGGACACCCTGGGTGTGGCCACTCAACTCCATGCCCTGGATGTGCCCGTGGTGGGTGTTCCCAAGACGATCGACAATGATCTGTCGGCCACTGACTACACCTTCGGTTTCGACACGGCCGTCAACATCGCGTCGGAGGCTATCGATCGCCTGCACACCACTGCTGAGTCGCACCAGCGTGCGTTGGTGGTCGAGGTCATGGGCCGACATGCCGGATGGATCGCATTGCACGCAGGTATTTCTGGTGGAGCCAACGTCATCTTGATTCCGGAGATCCCCTTCGACCTCGATGAGGTCATCGGTTGGGTCGAGTCGCGCTTCGAGTCGCACTACGCGCCGATCCTGGTCGTCGCCGAAGGCGCCCTTCCCAAAGACGGCAGCCTGATGACCAAGGACGCGTCACTCGATGCTTTCGGGCACGTGAAGCTGTCAGGCATCGGCGATTGGCTGGCTGGCCAGATCGAGGCTCGCACGGGCAAGGAGGCGCGCACGTCGGTCCTCGGGCACATTCAACGTGGTGGCACTCCGACCGCGTTCGACCGCGTACTCGCCACTCGCTTTGGATTGCAGGCGATCGATGCCGTGCACGACAAGGATTTTGGCGTGATGGTTGCCCTTCGCGGCACCGACATCATCCGAGTGCCGCTGCTCGAAGCGACCGGCTCGCTGAAGACCGTGCCGCAGTGGCGTTATGACGAGGTGCGCACCTTCTTCGGTTAGTCGTGCCGCATCGACTCGGTGAACTGGGCTGGTCGCGACGACGCGCTGGCCCTGTTGGCTGATGCCGATGCGACGATGATCTGCCCTCGCCCGTACCCTGAGCACATGGTGGATGTCATTACGTGGCCAGACTTGCCGGCTGCCCAACAGCCGGTGTGGCCCGATGCGGCCCTACTCGGCTCGGCACTGGACGAGTTGCGCACATTGCCGCCGCTAGTTTTTGCCGGCGAGTGCGACATGCTCACCCAGCGGCTCGCGGCGGTGAGCCGCGGCGAGGCCTTCGTGCTAATGGGCGGTGACTGCGCCGAGACTTTCGTTGACGCGACTGCCGAGGCGATCCGCGCCAAGCTCAAGACCGTGCTGCAGATGGCCATCGTGCTCACGTATGGCGCGAGCCTTCCGGTCGTCAAGGTTGGCCGGATGGCTGGCCAGTACTTCAAGCCGCGAAGTAAGGCACTGGAAAGCCGCGACGGAGTCGAGATGCCTTCGTACTTCGGTGATGGCGTCAACGCCTTACCGTTCGATGCGGCGGGCCGAGTGCCCGATCCGCGCAGATTGCTGCGCAGCTACCAGACCGCGAGTGCCACTCTCAACCTCGTGCGTGCCTTCACTCAGGGCGGTTACGCCGATCTGCGTCAGGTACATGCCTGGAACCAGGACTTCGTCGCCGAGACTCCGGCGGGAAATCGTTACGAGCAGGTAGCCGGCGAGATCGATCGCGCCCTTTCGTTCATGGCGGCGTGCGGAGCCGATCCCGAAGAGTTCAAGCGGGTCGAGTTCTACGCCGGGCATGAGGCACTCGTCCTGGATTACGAGAAGGCCATGACTCGAATCGACTCGCGCACCGGCGATCTCTACGACGTCAGCGGACACTTCATCTGGGTGGGTGAGCGCACTCGTCAACTCGATGGCGCACATATTGACTTCGCATCGCGTATCCGCAATCCCATCGGGGTCAAGCTTGGTCCCACCACCACGCCAGAGCAGGCAGTGGAGTTGGCTGAAATCCTTAATCCAGAGCGCATTCCCGGCCGTCTTACCTTCATCTCACGCATGGGCGCTGGCACAGTTCGCGATGCATTGCCGTCCATTGTCGAGAAGGTGACCGCGGGAGGAAACCCCGTGCTGTGGGTGTGCGATCCCATGCACGGAAATACCCGTGAGGGCAGTACCGGGCACAAGACTCGCTCCTATGACGATGTGGCCGATGAGGTCCTGGGGTTCTTCCAAGTACACAAGGCGCTCGGCACAGTTCCCGGTGGTATCCACGTCGAACTCACTGGCGCCGATGTCACTGAATGCGTTGGTGGCACCCTCGGGGTCACCGAGGATCAAGTGGGTGATCGCTACGAGACTGCGTGCGATCCACGCCTCAACCGTTCGCAGTCTCTCGAACTCGCATTCGACGTTGCTGATTGGCTGCTCGACCGCCCGCGTCGAGTCTGAGCGCGTAGCATCGTCGTTTCGGCACGGTATCGAAGGAGACGGCATGAGCGGGCTCATCGAACTCCAGACCATGTCTGCGCGGATCCCCGGTGGCACGGTCTGCATCGTCGTCGACCCTGTCGATGGCGCTGTGATCTCGTCGGGATTTGCTGACCTCGACACGGTTGTGGGATTCCTCGACGCGCGGGTGCGCGAGCGCGGATTCCGTGCCCCTCGAACATCGGTCGCGCTTGGGCCGGTTAAGGCAGCCACCTCCGCATACGCCGACGGTGATCTGGCTGCCCTTGATCGGGTGCTTGTTCGCCAACCCGGCGGACCGTTCCTCCAGCGTGCCTGGGCAGAGTTGCGCGGCGTGCCGGCTGGCCAGACACAGAGCTATGCGGGGCTTGCTGCGCTCGCTGGCCGCCCTAAGGCGGTTCGCGCAGCGGGTCAGGCCTGTGCTCGCAACCGGGTCGCTCCTTACGTTCCGTGCCACCGAATCCTGCGGTCCGACGGCACGCTCGGCGGCTATGCCTACGGCCTGCCCGTCAAGGAAGCCCTACTCAGGCACGAAGACGTCCTCCTGCCCTAGCTGGCGGCGAGGCACGCTCTACGCTGAGGCACATGAGCTCACCGGTCGATCTGCGCAGCGATACCGTCACTCGCCCGTCGGCCCTGATGCGCACTGCAATGGCAGAGGCGGAAGTCGGCGATGACGTGTACGGCGAAGACCCCACGATCGTCGAACTCGAGCAGCGGGTAGCCGAACTTCTCGGACACGAAGCCGGTTTGTTTACTGCCAGTGGTTCACTGGCCAACCAGCTCGGTCTGCGATTGTTGGTGGCTGCTGGCGAGGAGGTCGTCTGCGAAGCGCAGTCGCACATCGTCCGCGCCGAATTGGGTGCGGCAGCTGCCTTCAGCGGCATCACGTCACGAACCTGGGAGTCTCCGCGCGGCTTGCTCGATGTCGAGCAGATTCGCGGCTTTGTGCGGCCGAACGCAGGGCCGTACTTGGTGTCGACCACTGCCATCGCAATGGAGAACACTCACAACTTCGGTGGCGGCACGGTGCAACCTCTTGAGGTCATGCAAGACATTGGCGAGTTCGCGTCGTCGGCTGGATTAGGAGTGCACCTCGACGGTGCCCGTTTGTGGAATGCGCATGTGGCATCCGGGGTGCCGCTTGCTGCCTACGGCGCCACGGCCGACACAGTGTCGGTGTGTCTGTCGAAGGGACTCGGTGCGCCGGTCGGCTCCGTGCTGGTGGCTTCGGCAGAGCGCATCACGCGCGCACGCGTCTGGCGAAAGCGCTACGGCGGCGGTATGAGGCAGGCTGGAATCCTTGCTGCCGCAGGCCTTTTCGCGCTTGACCACAACGTCGAACGACTCATTGACGATCACGATCGAGCGCAACGATTGGGGTTTGCGCTCGCTGAGGCAGTTGATGGAGTCGTCGTCGCGGAACACATCGAGACAAACATGGTGGTCCTCGAACTCGCTGGCACGCCGTGGACTGCTGCGGCTTTGGCCGCCGCGGCGCGCGAGCAAGACGTGTGGATCTCAGCGATGGGACCCACCTTCGCGCGTCTGGTCACCCACCTGGACATCGACGACGACGATATCGATCGCGCCGCAGCGGTGCTCACAAGCTTGCTTCGTTCGTCGCCCTGAGCCGCGCTTTGGTTCGTCTCAGTTAGTCACGGCGAGCACTTCGGTCGGTAGCGCTGGGCCACGATTCAGCAGCGGTGTAAACGCCGCGATGGCTGCGGCGAGTTCGACTAAGTCCTCTTCTACAAGGGCTTGTGGTCCGTCGCACAGCGCTGTCGATGGGTTTGGGTGGATGTCGACGATGATGCCGTCGGCGCCCACTGCTATCGCAGCCTTAGACAGCGGCAGAACTAGGTCGCGACGTCCGCCCGAGTGCGATGGGTCTACCACGACTGGCAGGTGCGAGAGATCGTGTGCGACAGGCACTGCAGAGATGTCGAGGGTATTGCGGGTCGATCGTTCGAACGTGCGGATACCGCGTTCGCAGAGCACCACCTCGAGGTTGCCTCGGTGCGCGATGTACTCGGCAGCCATGAGCCACTCTTCAATGGTGGAACTCATCCCGCGCTTGAGCATCACCGGTTTTCCGGCTTCACCAACTGCTTGCAAGAGCGAGAAATTTTGGGCGTTGCGCGTGCCGACCTGCAACATGTCGGCGTACGACGCGACTAGGTCGACGTCGGCTGCGTCGATTACCTCGGTGACAATGGGCAGACCTGTTTCCGTGCGGACGTCAGCCAGAATCTTTAGGCCTGACTCACCGAGCCCTTGGAAGGCGTAGGGCGACGAGCGCGGTTTGAACGCGCCACCGCGCAGCAGCGTGGCGCCCGCAGCCAGTGCCATGTGTGCCGCAGCGAGAGTCTGCTCCGCTGTTTCGACCGCGCAAGGGCCCGCGATCAAGGTGAAGGTGTCAGGTCCGATGGGTACCCGCGTGGCGCCGACCATCACGGTCGACATTTGTGAGTGATGCTCGCGTGAGACGAGTTTGAACGGCGTCGAGATTCGCACCGCTCGTTCAACGCCCGGTAAGGCCAGCAGGTTGAGCCCATGGAAGTGATCTAGATCGCCCACCAATCCAATGATGGTGCGCGCGTCTCCGCGACTCACAGATGCTGCCCCGCCTGCCTCGGTTACACGTGCAACCACGGCTTGCACGTTCTCGTTCGTCGCGTTGGGAGTCATGACGATGACCATGTCGGGTTCCTAATCTGTAGTGAGACACACGGCCAGAGAATGCAAAAAGCCCCGGCCGCGAGGGTCGGGGCTGCTGGGGGTGGGTGCGTCAGAGCGCGCGGCCCACCCGGGAGGCCCCGGGGGAGTCGGCATAAGAAAACACGCTGCTCATGTGCTCGACTCTAGACGACGTCGAGGGAGATCGTCGAACCGAAGGGCTGTGAGGATCCAGCCTTGGCCGATTGCTTGACTACTCTGCCGAATGGGGTGAAGCCAATCGGGTACGAGACCGCCACCTGGAATCCCAATCGCGTCAACGTCTTTCGGGCGTCGGCTTCGGGAACACGGTAGAGGTCGGGGACAATTACGGGCGCTGGACCTTTGCTGACGACTAGGGCGACGCTGCTGCCCTTGGCCACGCTCGCGCCAGCCTTAGGAGTAGACGAGATCACGATTCCGTCGGCAATCGTCTTGCTGAATTCGGTGGTGATCGTGTGCTTGAGGCCGAGTTTGTCGAGCGCGGCTGTGGCATCGTTCTGTGCAACGCCGCTGTAGTCGGGCAGCGGTATGGGCGCTAGGCCCTTCGACACCACGAGTGCTACCGACTGGTCGCGCTTGAGTTCGACTCCAGCGGCGGGTTTGGTGCTGATCACCGCTCCCTTGGGCACCTTCGCGCTATATGCGCTGATGGTGGTACCCACTGTGAGCGAATTCTCGAGGAGCGTTGTCGTGGCCTCGTCGACGGTCATGCCTGCTAAGGCCGGCACCAAGAAGCGCTCTGGGCCCTTGGACACGACTGCTTCAACCGTGGTGCCCTGACGCACCTCAGCGCCAGGCCTCGGAGTGGTGGAGATGATCCGGCCAGCCTCGACTGTCTCACTGAACGATTGAGTGGTGGCAGCGAGCGTGAGTTCAAGCGGTGTCAGTGCGTCTTGCGCGTCGGCGATCGTGTGGTTGGCGAGGGCGGGGATCGTGACGGTCTTGGCGACGCCCAGGAACCACGCGGCCCCACCCACGATGGCGCCGATGAGGAGTAGTGCGAGCAGGGCGATCGGGCCACGACGACGACGTCGGCGGGTGCGGTCCTTGGGGGGTTTAGGTTCTTTGGGGGTCTTCCCGCGAGCGCTTGAGCTCTTCTCGGTCTTCGAGCCACGGCTCTGGTTGGGAGCGATGGCGGCCATCGCTCCGATCGGCACGACAAGGGTGGCCGACTGATCCTCGGTGACCCCGAAGGGGCGCGGCGCAGGAAGAGCGGCGCGCACGGTGCGGAGCTCGGCGAGGAAACTAGCAGCCGATGCGAATCGCGAATCGGGGTCGCGCTGCGTGGCACGAATGACGAGCGCATCGATGGATGAGGGGATACCCGTGCGTACCGATGATGGCGCGGGAACGTTGGCATTGACGTGCTGGTAAGCAACGGCCAGCGGCGTCTCACCCGCGAAAGGCACTGCGCCAGTAAGCATTTCGTAGAGCAGAATGCCGGCACCGTAGACGTCGCTGCGTGCATCGGCGATGCCACGTTGAACCTGCTCGGGCGAGAGATAGGCCACTGTGCCGATCAGCAGACCTTGTGTTGCCTGAGTGGAGTTGCCGGTGGAGATCGCGCGAGCGAGACCGAAGTCGGCGACCTTCACTCGTCCATCGTCGGTAAGCAGAACGTTCTCGGGCTTGACGTCGCGGTGCACGAAACCAGCGGTGTGGGCGGCTTCGAGTGCCTGCAGCACTGGATCCAAGATCGTGAGTGCCTGCTCGGGCGCAAGGCGACCGTGTTCGCGTAGGACGTCGCGAACTGTGCGGCCGGGCACGTACTCCATGACGAGGTAGATCAGCCCAGAGTCGGTGCCCTGGTCGTAGACCGCGACCACATGCGGATCGGTCAGGCGTGCCGCGGATTTCGCCTCGCGGATGAAGCGGGACACGAAGTCTGAGTCCTCAGCCAGGGTGGGATGCATGATCTTGAGTGCCACCACGCGGTCGAGGCGAAGGTCGGTTGCCTCGTAGACGGTGGCCATTCCACCGCGAGCTAGGCGTTGCTCGACTCGGTACCTACCGTCGATCAACCGACCGACCAGCGGGTCGGTGATCCGAGGTCCGGCAGACGTCTCCACAGTCAGCGAGTCTACGTTCGCCACGCCGCAAGGCCGGGTTTTGCCGCGCCGATGCAGGGGGCGTGTCCCGGTCCCAGAGCGAGGCGCGCGAGTCCGTGGCCCGGATCTGCGCGTGGGGCGGCAGGATGGGTGCGTGGAGTCGTGTCGAGTCGAACTGCGCTGCGTCCGGGGTGGACGTCGCGGTGTTGAGCGTGGCCGCGTGCATGTTGTTGAGCGCGGTTTTGCGCGGGGCTTAGAGCGCGGTTTTGCGCGGGGCTTAGAGCGAGGTTTTGCGCGGGGTTTTGCGCGCCGCTGCGTGCTTGGTGTCGAGCAGTGAGCCATCTGGCGTACGTCGGAGTGCTGGCGTTCATCCTGGTCGGGACGGCCTGGCTCGAAGTGTTCCTCCGCACCCGTGTGTACACGCGTTGGCGTCGCCTCGTGTGCACGGTGGCTCCTGTGGTCGTCATTTTCTCGGTGTGGGACCTCTACGCAATTGCCTCTGGTCATTGGACTTTCGACGATGCGCGTACTACTGGGATTGTGTTCCCAGGCGGGCTTCCGCTCGACGAGGTCCTCTTCTTCCTCGTCGTTCCGATCGCGTCGATTCTTACGTTGGAAGCTGTGCGGTCGGTGAAGCGCTGGGAGATCGGTGACGAGCCTGCGGGTTCGGTCGTCGACGGTGTGCGCGGGGGTGACTTGTGACGTACACGGCTTTGGCGGTTATCGCGGTTGTGGCGGTGGTGGTGTTCGACCTGTTGGTGATGCGCACTCGGTTGCTGCGTCGTCGCGCCTTCTGGATCGCATATGCGATCGTGGCCTTCTTCCAGCTGGTCACCAACGGGGTGCTCACGGGGCTGCGAATCGTGCGTTATGACGGCGCTGCCATCGTCGGCTCGTCGACCCCGTCCGATGGTGTTCCGCCGTTCATGGGGGACGGCCGTATCGCGTTCGCTCCGGTCGAGGATCTGGCGTTTGGGTTCGCATTGGTTGTGCTGACGCTGGTGCTTTGGGTGTGGCTGGGGCGTCGAGGGGTCGAGCGTACGCCGTATGCCGGGCCGCCTCGTTTCGAGTATCCGGGCAGGGCCGACGACCCGCGTTCCTGACGGTCGGAGCTTCGCGGCGGGTGAGTTCGAAGGCGAGCGGGGCGATTCGGTGGGGAGGATTTGCTGCGTCTAGCGCAGTTGGGGGCACCTTGATGAGGAATTAGGGCGGGGGGGAGGTGCCGTGGGGGTGGCCGGGGCCGTTGCGACGTCGCGCGATCCGGGCCTTGCGCCAGGCTGGTAGTGCGACAGATAGGCGGCGTGCTTGTGACACCGTGGCCCGCTTGTCGAAAACTTGGTAATCGATGTCTTCGACCGCATCGACTATGCCGCAGTAGAGAACCCGGGCCGCCTCAATGCAGGGCCGCGATGAGGGATGCAGCAGATCGATGCCCGAACGCGCCGCTTCCTCCAGCGCTCGAACTCGCGCGATCTGGAACTGCAAGGCCGCGCGGACGGCTGGGGTCACTACTCGCCGTTCAAGATCCGCGCGAGTGACACCGAACTGCGCTAGGTCTTCCAGGGGCAGATACACCCGTCCGCGTTCAAGATCCTCGCCGACATCTCGAACGAAATTGGCGAGTTGGAACGCTACGCCGAGGTCCTTCGCGCGCTCATAGGCTTGCGGTGCGATGGGTTCAAGGATCGGCACCATCTGCAACCCGATCACGGCTGCCGAGCCATAGACGTACTCGTAGAGATCGTCGTAGGTGGCGTACTCGGTCACGGTGAGATCCATGGCCATCGAATGTAGGAACGCCTCGAAGTGTTCGACTGGGATATCCCAGCGCTGCACAGTGTCGATCACTGCTCGGCAGACCGGATCCTCACTGTGCCCGCTGGCGAGGTCAGCGAAGAACTGGCTGGCCCAGGAGTCGAGCCAGTCAGCCTTTTGTTGATCTGACAGGGTCGATGACAAGTCGTCGACGATCTCATCGGCGTAGCGCGCGAAGCCGTAGAGCGCGTGAACATAGGGCCGTTTCGCCGGTGGTAGTAGCAAGGTCGCCAGGTAGTAGGTCTTGCCATGGGCCGCATTGAGTTGACGGCAACGCTCGTACGACGCCCGCATCGAGGGATCGGTGATCCCTGCCTGATCAAGGTCGCGAGCGCTCATGGCTGGGATCCTTGCACCGATCAGGGGGGTTGGCGAAGCGGGGCATGGCACGATATGGGCGTGGCCATCGCCGATCTGTTGATTCGTCGATGTGCACTCGTGCTTCTGGTCGTACTTGGTTCGGGCACGGCTGCCTGCGGATCGGGTGTGCTCCCCGGCCCGGCCGTGTCGACTGCTTCCGCCTCACCGTCGGCTTCAGCCTCATCGTCGGCTTCTGCCTCATCGTCGAAGCCGACTCCAACCCGCACTACAGCGGGCGAACTCGCCCTGGCTCTGCCCGTCTCGGATCTGCCAACCATCGCAATCGACCAACTTCCGAGTCAGGCGCTCGACACGCTGCGCCTGATTTCCTCGCGGGGGCCATTCCCCTTCCGCCAAGACGGCGCTACCTTCGGCAATCGTGAGGGGCTGTTGCCTGCACATGACTACGGCTGGTATCAGGAGTACACGGTGATCACACCCGGATCGCCCGATCGAGGCGCGAGGCGCATCATTGCGGGACAGTCAGATGAGCGCTACTACACCGACGATCACTACGTGAGCTTTCGCGAAGTAGTGCAAGGAGTCATGCCATGAGTGAGTCACGATTGAAGAACCTTCGAGGGATCCGGCAGAGCCAGGAGTCACTCGATGATCTAGAAGAGGCCGCCGATTCGCTCGACTGGCGTTGCATCGTCCTCGATGGTGCGGCCGTTGTCGACAAGGCCTCATTCCTCGAGGCTTGTTCGGAGTCCTTCGGCTTGCCCGAGTGGTTCGGCATGAACTGGGACGCTCTCGAGGAATGCCTGGCCGAGCTTGAGCTTGGCGTCGACGGCTTGGTCGTGCTCTGGAGCGAGTGGGGCGAGTTCGCCGAGGAGGCGCCGCAAGACTTTGCTACTGCCGTCGATGTGCTCAGGGGCGCAGTGAAGACCTGGGCTGCCGACGGAGTACTCGGTGGTGTGGTGCTAGTCGGGGAAGGCGCCAAGGTCGATATCGACGAACTGTGAAAGCGACTGCAACCAGGGCGCTTTGCCTCACCAGCTGGGTCTAGGCAACTCCGCCGTCGCGCATGATGAGTTGGCTCCGCCGAGAAAGGGCCGGTAAGTCCTCGGGCATGAGCCCGCCGGCGACAGGCTCGCCGAACAGGAGTGCGCGTTCGCGTGGCGACACCGTGATCGCGATCACTACGGCAGCAGCAGCGGAGAGCATGGCCAGACCGTCGGAGAGTTCGAGCAGGCTGTCCGCGGACGCACTTGTTTCGCATAGACCGTAGAGGGTGAAACCTGCGACGAGCAGCAAGATCACACGCAATTCGCGCGGGGTGAGCCCAGCTGCGGCCGCCAGTGGAAGTGCCCACAGCAGGTACCAGGGCTGAATGACCGGCCCCAATGCCACGACAGCGATGAATGCCAGCACTAGTCCGCGCAGTGCGGTGCGACCTTCAGGTTTGAGGATGAGTCGCGCGATGATGAAGATCGCGGCGAGTTCAAATACGGTCCGAAACGCACCCACTGTGAAGTCCATGTGGTCGCCAAGACCGAACCAGTTGAGCGCGCTGCCCGAGGCCATTCCCAATGCGGTGGAAGGCGAGAGCCAGGTGCGTACCTCGCCGGGCGTGGTGAGCGCGTGTATCCAGCCAATGCCCACCCCAACCATCCCCGCCATAAGTAGGTAGGACCCGACTGCAACAGCACCGGTCTTCACCCAGGCGACGATGCGCTTGCGAAAGTTGCTGTTGGTGCCGGCCCACACCAATCCGACGAAGGGCAGTGCCAGCAGTCCGATCGGCTTGACCATGACACCCATGGTCACAAGCACGACCCCTGCTGCTCCGCTCCGTTCCATCGCGACACACATTCCGGCGGCGATCAATCCGATCATCAACGCATCGTTGTGCGAACCCATGATGAAGTGCATGAGCACCAAGGGATTCATAACGCCGAGCCATAGCGCCTTCGACCCGTCGATTCCGTTATGGAACGCCAACCTCGGCACGTAGTACGCAAGTAGGGCGACCCC
>CAIXFH010000047.1 GCA_903918645.1 uncultured Actinomycetes bacterium
AGACCATCGGCAAGATCGAGCGCCCACTGGCTAGGCAGATCCGCTGGAACAGCGAAGGCGACCATGAGCGCGGTCGGACGTGCACCCATCGCAACAATGTCGGCGAAGTTCTGGGCCGCGGCCTTGCGACCAATGTCATGCGCACTTGACCAGTCGCGACGGAAGTGTCGTCCCTCAACCAGCATGTCGGTGGAAATCACAACTCGACCGTCGGGTGCCGCGACGATGGCACCGTCATCACCTGGGCCGAGGATGACATCGCCTGTGATCGGAAATCGACTGGTAAGCGCAGCGATGAGGCCGAACTCACCAAGATCACCAATGTGTTCTGACGACATCTTCGGAGATCTCCTCTCGCCGCGCCGGTTGGTCGGGGCTTGATCCTTGCCGATGCAGCAAGCATGTGCCATGCCGGGACGGTCCCGGATGGCGATACCGATTGTGAACCCAGGCGTATTCACCGGTAATCTGGGGCCTCTGCCAAGGATGTTGCCGCCGGCAACTCATGGCGCCCATCACCGAACGACACTTAAGGGAGGACGCGCCATGGTTGTCCAGGCCTACATCCTCATTCAGACCGAGGTCGGTCAGTCCGGAAACGTCTCGGCCGCAATCGGCCAGATCAAAGGCGTCACTCTCGCCGAAGACGTCACCGGTCCCTACGACGTGATCGTGCGCGCCGAAGCCCGCACGATTGACGAACTCGGTAAGCGAGTCGTCGCGAAAATTCAGTCGGTCGAGGGCATCACGCGCACCCTGACCTGCCCGATCATGCACCTGTAGCAGCGCCGCCACATCGTGATCGTTGTCAGGATGAAACCCGCTCGTATCAGCACCGCCGTAGCGGCCTTGTGTCTGAGCGTCTCGCTCGCCGGCTGTTCGAGCGGCGTCGATGTGCCGGTGCCTGATCCAGCGCCCGTGGGGGCAGCTGCGTACGCCTGCGCAGCGATGCGCGGCAAACTGCCCGACGAGGTGGTCAACCAGACCGTCGTCGCCTCGCATCCGACTAGTGATCTGACCAGTGCATGGGGCAATCCCCCGATCACGCTGAGGTGCGGGGTCGCGCGTCCACCCGAACTCCGGCCAACCTCAGAGTTGGTACGAATCGATGGAGTCGACTGGTTCGCGCAGAAGCTGACTCACGGCTACGTGTTCACGACAGTAGGACGTGATCTCAATGTCGAAGTGACCGTGCCTGACTCCTACGCTCCAGAGGCAAACGCATTGGCCGATCTATCGCCGTGCATCGCGTTGACCATCCCCGCATCGACGAGTCCGACCCCTAGCGGCTAAGACCTCCCCTGGTCAGGATCGGCCACGAAGTTCGACGACTCGCCCGGGCACCCGTGGTGTGCCGTCTGATGCGGGGACTCCATGAGTGCGCACTGTGATCCGAGTGCGGTCGGCGCGGAAAAGGTCATTCGAGTACTCGAACGGAACCCCGTCCGAATCGGTGGTGGTTCGAGTAATAGAGATCAGCGGGGAGCCTTTCGCAAGACCAAGCACACGTGCCTCGTCGTCGCCTGCGCTCACTACTTCGAGTTGCTCAAGGGCTTCGTGAGGGCCGACGCCGTACTCGGATTCAAGCAGCTCATACAGCGATCCACTCAGTGGCTGCTCCGGCAGCCCAGGGAATCGTTCGGCTGGAAAGCGAGCGTGCTCAAGGGAAATCGGCATCCCGTCGGCAAGGCGAATACGGACAAGGTCAAACACCAGTGAGTCGGTGTCAAGTTGCAAAGCAGCAGCAGCCTCGGGGTCGGCGGGCACAACCGCAAGACTGACAATCCGCGAGCCGGCCGTATAGCCCTGCCCGCGGAGCAGGGCCGGAACGCCGACGATTCTGGAGAGGTCGCGCTCGATCTTCTCGCGCGCCACGAACGTGCCGCCGCTACGCCCTGACACTCGACGGACGAGCCCATCAGTTTCGAGTGCAGCCAGTGCTTGCCGCAGTGTTGAGCGACTGACCTCGAGTTGCACCGCAAGGTCTCGCTCAGCGCCGAGCCGCTCGCCAGGGGCGAGCGCACCAGTCTTGATCATGGCGACGAGTCTGCGACGCGCTTGATCTGCAGTGGGTCCAAGCAGTGCATCGTCGACGCTCATCTGATCCCCTCCGGTGGATGTGCGGCTTCGTGTAAGCGAACCTACGCACGTGACCGCAAGAATGCGGTCAAGACGCGGCGAGGCTAGGACCCGGAAATTGGCTCCGTGACGGCGAGCGCTGCAAGAGACTCCGGCAAAACCTGTCCGCCGTCGATCACAAGGGCTTGTCCGGTGACGTACGCCGCTTCATCGGTGGCAAAGAACAGGGCCGCATTGCCGATATCGGCGACCGTACCCAGCCGGCGCAAGGGGATCGAAGCCGACATTGCTTCATGGTATTGATCACCCAACTCAGCCAGGCCTTCAGTTGCAACGTTACCCGGGAGCACCGCGTTGACTGTGATACCGCGGGGAGCCAGCTCGATCGCGGCGGTACGCATGAAGCCAAGCTGCGCAGCCTTGCTAGCGCCATAGTGCGCCCAGCCAGGGAATCCAGTGATCGGCCCAGTGATCGACGACGTCAAGATGACACGTCCATATGCGGACTTGCTCAATGCCTCGAGACAAGCCTGCACCGAGAGCATCGTGCCCTTGACGTTGACATCGAAGACCAGATCCATGTCAGCCTCGGTCATCTGCGAAAACGGCGCTTCGGGGAAGATCCCCGCATTGGCGCACAGGATGTCGATACCGCCATTGCGTTCAACGGCAGTTGCAGCCATGAGTTCGCACGAGGCCTTCTCGGCGACATTGCCGATGAGGTAACTGACCGAACCACCGCCTAGTGCCTTGAGTTCATCGCACGCCTGGGTTGCGTGGTCTATGTGCCGACCAGTGATCAACACATTCGCGCCGGCCCGCACGAAGGCGTGAGCGATGCCCTTACCGATACCCCTCGTGCCGCCGGTGACAACAACTGAACGACCTGCGATGGATGTGAACATGCCCGGATCCTTTCCTACTGACGATTGCGGGTTCGGTGACAACGGTGCCTAGTGCTTGAGTTGGTGCACGAGATGTTGGAGGAACGAGTCCCGGATGATGGCTAGCCGAATTTCGCGAGGTAGGCCTCGGCCAGATCGCACGACACAGCCGTGAACTCCGGACCCATCCGTTGAGCTTCGGGAACCTCAGCGTGCGAACCGACCCACGCGACGAGGAGCATACGTCGCAACATCACGAAGGTAGGTAGTTCAGCGATCTCGTCGGACGTGAGAGTGCCCTCAGTGAGATAGCCCCGCACCCAGGAATCTATGAGTTCTGGCACCACCGGGTGATGCTCAATAAACGACAGCGATGAGCCCAGATCGTAGAGATACCAACTGAATCCGCAATCGTCGAAGTCGATCACCGATACGTCGGGTCCGTCGACTAAGAGGTTTGCCAGCCGCATGTCAGCGTGGATGAGTCCGAATCGGTCTGGCCCGTCGCCGAACGCCGCGAGGCGTCGCTGAACAAGGCTGGCAGAACGAGAGAGCACCTCGATCTCACCGGCGCCCATCCCCATGCCGTCCTGCCAGCGTCCCCAGTGACCCTCGGCGCCAAGCGCAGTGTCGCAGTCCCAACGAAGCCGCGTGAAGCCTGCCGGCTTAGACCAGTTCCGAGAGTGCCTGTGCAAGCGAGCGGTGATCGCGCCAACCTGCGCGAAGTCAGCCACTAGGCGATCTTCGGGTGGTTCCGTGCCCTCGAGCCAGCCGAAAGCGACCGCGAATCGCTCGTCGCCATCGGGGTGCACACCAGTGACGATCTGTCGACCGTCTGGCGTGGCGATAACCGGCGCGGTACGCACGACGTCGTCATCTCGCAGTGCCTGGATCCACGCGAGTTCACTCGCAATCGCATCCTTCGAGTGATACCCGGGGCGGTGCACACGAAGGGCGAATCGTCGACCATCACCGGCATCGACCTGGTACGTCGCATTCTCCGACACGTTGAGCAAAGTCAGCTCGGCATCAGGCAATCCGTGCTCTGCAACGGCCGAACGGGCAAACACCTCAAGGCGATCGGTGTCGAGTTCCTTACTCACCCGCAGTCCCCTTCTTCCGTCATCAGCAGTGCGCGTGACCTAGTGTCCGCGACCCTGGATTGACTCAAGCACCCGGGTGATCGCATCGCGTGCCTTCAGTACACCTGCGGTGTCGCCGCCGATGTAGACACGGCCAGCCGCTCCGATCATCTGCACGTCGACCAGCACGTTCTCCGGCGCCACCTTCTCGGCCTCGTTGGCCGCAACCGCGGCGAAGAGAGCAGGTGTCATTTCGTACACCAGCAAAGACTGACCCGGCAACAGCATGGACGCCTGGCGATTTCGGTTGATGATCACGGCATGCTGATCAGTGACCTTCTCGATCACGTCGTGATACAGGATCCGCGGTGCGAGCTGATCAGTTGCAACTGCGTTCAGGCCAGTAAGGATCGCCTGCCCAGCTGCCTTGACGTCAGCCAGCGCCGACGAGTGGACTTCGAGCACACCGAACTGACGCTCGACGAACAAGATGCCAGGCTCGATATCGGGCACGCTGGTGAGCGCAAGATGCGTGACGCGTTCAATCGCCAGACCTGGTGCCACCTCGACGATCAGCGCATGCTGACCTGCGAACGGCGGATAACCGCGCGCACGCGTAGGTGTGCCTAGGTAGGCAGCGAACTGCTGCTGGAGATCTTCGACCAGCAGATAGACACGCAGCTCCGGTCCCGCGAGCGGGACCGAGGTCACGCCGAGGCCTCACCGGTGACGTTAAAGAAGCGGCTGAGCTCGACGTGCGGGCGCGGAATGACGTGAACCGAGACGAGTTCGCCGAGAGCCGATGCGGTCTCAGCACCAGCTTCAGTTGCTGCCTTCACGGCGCCGACGTCACCGACGATGGTGATGGCTACGAGGCCATCGCCAACCTGGTCGCGTCCGACGATGACGACATTTGCTGCCTTAACCATGGCGTCAGCAGCGGCGAGTGCAGCTACGTAACCCTTGGTCTCGATCAGACCGATCGCGTTGTTCGACATTGCTGTCTCCTTTGTGGTTGCCACGAACGTCGTGGATTACTTCTTCTTCGCTGTAGTTGTCTTGGTCGTGCTGGTCTTAGTCGTACTGGTCTTGGCCGGACTGGTCTTGGCCGCACTGGTCTTGGCCGCACTGGTCTTGGCCGGGCCGACAGATCGG
>CAIXFH010000048.1 GCA_903918645.1 uncultured Actinomycetes bacterium
CTGGGGGCTGCCGCAGATGGCGACTCGCCGGCAGAACCGATCAGGGCGAGTTGGCCGCCAACGGCAACGACCTCGTCCTCCTGAGCATCGATCGAGAGCAGGATGCCTGCGGCCGGCGAAGGGATCTCGGTGTCGACCTTGTCGGTCGAGATCTCGAGCAGTGGCTCGTCGAGCGCGACGACGTCGCCAACTTGCTTGAGCCAACGGGTGACTGTGCCCTCGACAACACGTTCGCCGAGTTGAGGCAGCGTGACTGAGACCGGCATGGCTCTGTGTCTCCCTGGATCAGTAGGCAGTTGAGTGCGGTTCATTGTTTGGGGCCGTGGATTGCGCAGTGCTAGGTGGATCGCGGTGCTAGGTGGATCGCAGTGCTAGGTGGATCGCGGTGCTAAGTGGATCGCGGTGCTAAGTGGATCGCGGTGCTAAGTGGATCGCGGTGCTAAGTGGATTGCGTAGTGCTAAGTACATTGCGTAGTGCGGTGCGAAGTACAGGGGAACTGGTTAGGAATGTGCGTGCAGAGGCTTTCCAGCCAACGCCATGAACGCTTCGCCGAATGCTTCGTTCTGAGTCGGGTGGGCGTGCACGAGTGAGGCGACGTCTTCGGGGTAAGCCTCCCAGTTGACGACGAGTTGGCCCTCACCGATGAGTTCGCCAACTCGCGAACCCACCATGTGAACACCTACTACTGGGCCGTTCTTCTCGCGAACCAACTTGATAAACCCGGCTGAGCCAAGGATCTGCGACTTACCGTTACCGCCGAGGTTGTACTCGTAGGTCTCAACGTTGTCGGCGCCGAACTTGTCCTCAGCGTGTGCCTGGCTCAGGCCCACCGACGCAACCTCGGGCTCGCAGTAGGTGACCTTCGGGATCCCGAGTTCGTCGATCACACGCGGCTTGAGTCCAGCGATGTGCTCGGCGATGAAGATGCCCTGTTGGAAGCCGCGGTGTGCGAGCTGGAGCCCGGGCACGATGTCACCGGCCGCATAGACGCCCTCGACGTTCGTTCGCAGGTGGTCATCGGTGAGGACGAAGCCGCGATCCATCGCGACACCGACCTCTTCGTAGCCCATTCCGGTCGCATTTGGCGCGCGGCCCACGGACACGAGCAGCAGATCGGCTTGCAGGGTTTCGCCGGATTCGAGGCTGACGACTACTCCTGTGTCTGACTGCGTGACACCGGCGAATCGGGCACCGAGTTTGCTCGTGATGCCGCGCTTGCGAAATGCCCGCTCGAGAGCCTTGCTCGATGCTTCGTCTTCATGCGGCACCAATCGAGGCAGCGCTTCGACGATGGTCACTTCAGCGCCGAATGAGCGCCACACACTCGCGAACTCGACACCGATGACACCGCCGCCAAGGACGATTGCCTTTGCGGGTACCCAGTCAAGTTGCAGGGCTTGGTCGCTGGTCATGACTCGCCCGCTGATCTCGAGTCCGGGCAGGCTGCGTGAGTAGGAGCCGGTGGCTAGGACCACGCCGCGCGTTGCGGTGTACGTGGTGCTGCCAACCTCGACAGTGGTCGATGACGTGAGCCTGCCGGTGCCCTCGACGAAGGTCACGTCCCTGCTCTTCACCAAACCTTGCAAGCCCTTGTACAGACGCCCGACGACGCCGTCGCGGTATTCGTTGACCTTGGGCATATCGATACCCTCGAAGGTGGCCCGGACCCCGAACTGAGCGGATTCGCGTGCGCCGTCAGCGATTTCGGCTGCGTGCAGGAGGGCCTTGGTCGGGATGCAGCCCCGGTGTAGGCAGGTGCCACCGAGCTTGTCCTGCTCGATGAGGGCAACCGATAGACCAAGTTGTGCGCCGCGTAATGCTGCGGCGTAACCACCACTGCCACCGCCGAGAATGACGAGGTCGAACGTGGTCGCGGACACGGGCGCTCCTTGTGGGTGCGTGTGGGCGGACAGAACCAGTGGGCACGAGGGTTGCCGTGCTTGGTGACCATCCTGTCACCCCGACCAGCCGTAGCTGATCGGGGGTGAGCCGCGTCTAGCATGATCATCGACCTACTTCGACGGTCGAGGTTGCTGGGCCTGCGCGCTACACCGCGCCGTCGGCGACATCTTCGGCCAACTGAATCAACGTACGTACGGAAGCGCCGGTGCCACCCTTGGGCGTGTACCCGTAGGGCGCGTAGCTGTTGTACGCAGGTCCGGCGATGTCGAGGTGTGCCCAGCGCTGGGAATCCTTGACGAACTCGCGCAGAAAGATTGACGCAGAGAGCATGCCGCCGTCGCGACCGCCCGACAACGGAATGTTGGCGATGTCGGCAACGAGTGAGTCGAAACCGGCACGCAGTTCTTCGGGCAACGGCATCGGCCACATCGGCTCACCCGCTCGCGTCGCTGCATCGTGGACAGCCTCACGAAGGTCGTCGTCGTTGGCCATGATCCCGGCAGTTCGTGAGCCGAGCGCGATCACTGCTGCGCCGGTGAGCGTGGCGATGTCGATGATGATGTCAGGGTTGTCCTCCTGCGCACGCACGAGTCCATCGGCGAGTACGAGGCGGCCTTCGGCGTCGGTGTTGAGCACCTCAATTGTCTTGCCGCCGTAGGCACGAAGGACATCACCGGGCTTGTGCGCTTCGCCGCTGGGCATGTTCTCGGCGGCGCAGACGTAACCGGTGACGTTGAGCTGGAGGCCCAGGCGAGCGATGGCCGTTACGGCTGCGATCACGGCAGCTGCGCCGCTCATGTCGGCTTTCATCTCGTGCATCGACGCGGCCGGCTTGATCGAGATACCGCCTGTGTCGAAGGTGATGCCCTTGCCGACAAGTGCGAGGTGAGCGGTTGCGCCTTCGGGACGGTAGGCAAGGCGAGCGAGGCGAGGTGGATTCGGTGAGCCCTGCCCGACTCCGAGGATGCCGCCATAGCCACCTGCTGCGAGCTGGATTTCGTCGAGCACCTCAACCTCTACCGGCAGTCCTTCGAGGGAGTCGACCGCTGCCTGTGCCAGCTTGGCTGGCGGAAGGTCAGCTGAGGGAGTGTTGATGAGGTCGCGGGCAAAGTTAACTGCAGCGGCGATGGTTCGTCCGCGTGAGATAGCTGCCAAGGACTCACTGTTCTTGGCGTCGCCGACATGCACGGTGATGCGATCTACCGGCGCCTTCTGGCTCGCCTTGGTATCGACTCGGAACGCAGTGAACGAGTACGCGCCCATCGCGGCGCCCTGGGCGATAGCGTCGATGGCAGAGGCGGTTTCGACGGGGAACGCAACCACAACTCGTTTGGTTCCGGCGAGTGCGCGCGTGGCGTTGCCGGCGGCTCGGCGCAGGGCTTCGTCAGACCAAGGGCCCGTGCCGATCCCGATGGCTACCACGACCTGCGCGGCGGAGATTCCGGTGCCGGGTACCTTCACGACCTCGCCCGTCTTGCCGGTGGCGCCAAGAGCAGCGAGTGCCTCTTCGAGTCGACGCTTGGGCACGGCCTTGAGTCCTGCAGCTGCTCCAACGAGGACTGCGCCCTTTCGGCGACCCCCGGCGGGAGCGACAGCGATGATCAATGCGTCGGCGGTGAGGGTGGCAAGATCGGCAGAAGAAAGGGCTAGCGTCGTCACGGGGACTCCTTGGGGCATTCGGATCGGCTGAGTGAAACCTATCGGGAGATCGCGCGCCGCGTCTTGTGAGTGGGCTCATCGGCGTAGGTTGGCGGCCATGAGTGATGCTGCGGGTGAGTTGTTCTCTCCTATCCACGATAGACATGTGGCCTTAGGTGCCAAGCTCGGTGACTTCGGTGGCTGGTCCATGCCCCTTGAGTACTCGGGCGTTGTGGGTGAGCACACCGCAGTTCGTGAGCGCGTTGGGATCTTCGACGTTTCACACTTGGGTAAGGCCTCAGTAGCGGGGCCAGGTGCGGCTGCGTTCCTTGACTCAGTGCTGACCAATGCCTTGGGTCGCATAGGTCCTGGGCGTGCCCAGTACTCGCTGCTCTGCGCCGACGATGGTGGAGTGATCGACGATCTCATCGTCTACTACCGCGCTGATGACGATGTGTTCCTGATTCCCAATGCCTCGAACAATTCAGCAGTCGTGGCCGTTCTCGCTTCGGCTGCTCCCGCCGGAATCACGGTCGTCAATCAGCACCAAGATTTCGGTGTGCTCGCCGTGCAAGGCCCGCGTTCAGCCGAGCTCATCCAAGCTTTGGGCCTGCCCAGCGGCATGGACTACATGGCATTCGACACGGCCGATCGCGACGGAGTGCCGATCACCGTTTGTCGCACCGGATATACTGGCGAACTCGGCTACGAACTTGTCGTACCGTGGGAATCGGTTGGCGCCGTGTGGGATTCACTGCTTGAGCTCGGAGCTGAGTTCGGGGTTCTGCCGTGCGGGCTCGGGTCTCGCGACACCTTGCGCACTGAGATGGGTTACCCACTGCACGGCCAGGACCTTTCTCCCCAGATCACGCCCGTCCAGGCGAGGGTGGGCTGGGCGGTTGGCTGGGATAAGCCCGAGTTCAAGGGCCGCGCGGCGTTGCTGGCCGAGAAGGCTGCCGGGCCCAGGCGACGATCGATGGGACTAGTGGCGCTCGAGCGCGGGATTCCGCGTGCGCACATGCAGGTGCTATCGGTTGATGGCCAAGTGATTGGCGAGGTCACCAGCGGCACGTTCAGCCCCACCCGCAAGGAGGGGATCGCGCTGGCTTTGATTAGTACCGACGCAGGAGTTGTAGAGGGCAGTGAAGTGATCGTCGATGTGCGCGGACGACCCTCACGTTTCGCGGTTTCGTCTCCGCCGTTCGTCGCGACCGCTACGCGCTAGCGAACAGCTGCCGAGCTGATCGGCTTATCGGCTCATCGCATCGAGTCGGGCCATGATCGCGTCGATGTCAGCCTTGGTGGCTGGTTGCGCTGAAGGTTCGAGGCTGATCGTGATCGCGCCGTTGGGATCAAGGGTGGCCAGTTGCACGTCCTGGATTGAAGTCACGCCTTGATGACGTAGGGCGGCGTCGACATCGGCCTTGCGCAGCGAGAGCTCGGCCATTGCGTCGGGGTCATAGACGCCGTCATGGACGAATTCGGTGGGTGTGCCATCAAGCCAGCGAGCCAGTCGTTCGTTGCGAGCGGTGAGTCGTACGACCAGGTTGTTGATGCCGATGAGCACGGCTGCGCCGATAAGGCCACCGAGCAGCGAATTGTCGGGGCCGATGATGGCGTTCTGCACGACGTTGGACAGCAACAAGATGACGACGAGGTCGAAAGTGTTGACCTGCGCGAGGTTTCGTTTGCCAACGACGCGCAGCAGGATCGCGATCGCGAAGTAGACCACCGCTGTGCGGAAGACCTTCTCCAGCAGACCGGTGTCCATCGTGGCCAGGTTCGTCCAGAAGTCGGGGTTCACCACTTCATGGTGACGCCCTGAGCCGCAACCCCGCGGCAGACACGCGTCAGGCGCCCCCCGGAAAATCCGGAAGGCGCCTGACGGAGTTGTCTAAGTGGGCTTACTTCTGGGCCGAAACCGATGACGTGGCCTGAGTCTGTGAAGCGGAGTGGTCGTAGGCGACGAGTCCGAAGACGCCCATCGCGATGGCGATTCCAAGGCCGAGCAGCACGTAGCACGTGACGAAGAAGCGGGTGTTGGAGCGGGCATCGCGCACGCCGGCCGCTGCCTGATCGTTGGCGGCGGTCGCTGCAACCTTGCTGCTGTCGTGGACCAGGGTCAATGTGGGGGACGAAGAAGTCATGGGTAAATCGTTCCCGACATCAGGTGATGCCTCTGACCAAGAGCGCGTGACCTGCGCCACGTTTGTGCCACACGTCGGCGTGACGTCGATCACATGGCTACTGGCTGCTGGCAGCTGGCAGCGCCGAGAGTCGGGTCAGGCTGCGATCGCCACGATCAGTAGGACGACAGTGGTGCAGATCTCGACAGCGGCGCCCATGACATCTCCGGTCACACCGCCGAACCGACTGACGAACCGTCGAACCGCGAAAGCGGTGACCACGAGCCCGGCGATAGCTGCGATTACGAGCGCGACTACGAGCCTGGTGTTGCGGTCGTCATCGACGAGCCCGAGGAGTACACCAAGCGCGATGACAGCGGCGGTCAGCAGCGCCGCGACCCTGATTGGTACTGCGCCTGCCACCAGGGCGCCGAGCCCATCGGCTCGAGCCGCTCGAACGAGTGGGGTGCAACACCATGTGGCAGCAAGTCGTGAGGTGGTTACCGCGAGGATCAGCGCCACCGTGCCGGCGCCTACTACGGAGCACAGCGTGAGCGCCGCGATCTGGATGATGAGGGTGAGCACCACGGTGATCACGCCGAATGCCCCGATGTCTGGTGCACGCATGACGTCTAGTCGGCGCGCTCTTGTCGCTGTGTCGTCAGATCCCTTGACTCCCATGCCATCTGCGGTATCGGCAAGACCGTCGAGGTGGAGTCCACGGGTGAGATATGCGAGCGCGCTGATCGCTAGCGCGGCGGCCACGAAGTCGACCCCAAGTTGCGGGCGGGTACCCGGTGCGATCAGGCGGACTAAGTCCAGGACCATCGCCGCGAGCGAGCCCAGCGCGAGGCCGACCAGCGGTGCCAGGGTCATTGCGTGCCGTGCAGTTCGCCGATCTATGTGCTCGGGGCTGGGCACGCGGATCGACGTGAGTGTTCCCAACGCCAGGCGTAGTGCGTCAGGCATCACTCGTCGCCTGCGGGCTCATCGCCCGGGTGATCGTTGCTCGCCCGATCAGACACGCCAGCCTGTTCGAAGGTGGCCATCTCGCGCAGGATCGCGCCGGCTGCAACGAGTACGGGCAGCGCGATGAGTGCGCCCGTGCCTTCGCCGAGCCGAAGTCCGTAGTCGACGATGGGTTGGAGTGAGAGGCGTTCAAGGGCGGCCTGCTGCGCGGGCTCGGTCGACCGACTACCCGCCTGCCACCATCCGGTCGAACGCCAGGCCACGCGATGGGCAACCAGTGCTGCCGCAGACGAGACGATTCCGTCGAGCAGTACGGGTGTTTTACGTACCGCTGCTTGCACGAGAAAGCCGGTCATCGCTGCGATGTCGGCGCCACCGATGGTGGCGAGCAGTTCGATTGGGTCGGACTTGAGCCGCCGGGCCCGTCGCATCGCATCTCGCACGGCTGCGGTCTTGCGCATCCAGGTGAGATCGTCGATTCCGGTGCCTCGACCGACCACGCTGGCCGGATCCTGGCTGGCGAGCAAGCCGATGATGGCCGAAGCTGGCGTGGTGTTGCCGATACCCATGTCGCCGGGGATGAGCAGATCGGCGCCGCCATCGATCTCTTCGTCGGCGATCTGAATGCCGGCCGCGAACGCCTGCTCGGCTTCCTCGCGGGTTAACGCGTTCTCGCGGTCGATCGAACCCGACGACCTACGTACCCGGTATCGGGTGACCTCGTCGGGCACGGTGGCTCCGAGCTCGACGTAATCTGCGTCGACTGACATATCAACTACTCGTACGGTCGCGCCGTTCTGACGGGCAAGCACGTTGACTGCTGCGCCACCGGCGAGGAAGTTGAGCACCATCTGCGCCGTGACCTCGGGTGGGTAGGCGCTGGTTGCGGCAGTGCGCGCTATGCCGTGATCCCCAGCGAACACAACCACTCTTACCCGTTCAAGCGGACGCGGTGGGCACACCGCTTGAACTGACGAAAGCCACAGTGAGAGTTCCTCGAGTCGGCCTAGTGCGCCTGTCGGCTTGGTCAGGATTAGGTGGCGCGCTTTCGCGGCTTCGAGGGCATCCTCATCGGGCGCGACAACGCGCTCGCTCAAGGCCTCTAGGTCGATTGGGTCGGTCACCGTTGGAACTCCGATGTGGGTAGGGATCGAGAACGAATGCGCGACGAAATCACAATCGCAGGCTCCGGCCCGCAACCACCAGTGTGACGTCGTCGCATTCGGCGCCAACTCGGGTATTGAGGATGCCGAGCAGGTCGCGGAAGAGTCGCCCCGACTCATGCTCTGGCACCACTCCGCTGCCGACCTCATTGCTCACCAGCACCACACGCAGGCTCGTCGTGCGCAGGGCAGCCACGAGTGAGTCGATCGCATCGTCAACTATTCCGAGCGCGTGATTCCTTGCTGGCGTTGCGCTTTCGGTGCCCCACATGTCAGCGGAATCGAGTTGGGCCGCTAGCCATAGCGAAAGGCAGTCGATCAACAGTGGTGATGTTTCGTGGCTGGTAAGGATGCCGATCAGATCGGTTGTCTCATGAGTCGTCCACGTAGCGGGCCGGCGTTGTTGATGCAGGGCTACTCGCGCGACCCACTCTGAGTCGTCGACGCGAGAGCCCGAGGTTGCGACGTACCGCACCACTGGCTCAGCAGCCAGAAGTCGTTCTGCTGCATGCGATTTTCCTGATCTGGCCCCGCCGACAATAAGCGTCCGCGACGGCGAGGTGCGCAACGCGCGAGCACCATGGTGATCGCCGATGTTGAGCAGCGTGCCGTCGTCGACGACACGCACGTTCCATTCGCCGAGGATCTGTTCGAGCTCTGGGGCCGGCGGGTTGTAGTGCGAGAGGTGCACGGCGATGACATCGGTATTGGACGTGATTGCGCCCACCTCGCGAAGGCGAGCCAGATCACGAGGGAATGTCGTGAGGTCATGGTGCCCGGTGCCATGGCCGGTACGCGTACCGAACGTCTCCTCAAGCAGGAGTAGGTCGAGCGCTGAGTCACGCAACGCTGTGATGGTTTCATCGGGTAGTGGCCCGGTGTCGGCCGCATGTACGAGGCGAAGCCCGTCGCGGTCGGTGAGGTAGTAGAGGACGGCATCGGCGGTGAGTTCGTCGGTGCCGACGTCGTGAGCTGCAGCCAGCACTCGCACGGTGGTGCCTTCGCGGTCTCCGTCGAGGGTGATGACGTCGCCGGGCACTACCACGGTGAAGGACACTCGGTCGTCGGGCCCGATCCACGGTCTGCAGATCTCGATCGCGGTCGGCGGCCCGATGATGCGAAGACTGCGATCAGGGGCGGCCCAGGATCTGGCAAGGAGTGCCTCGGGTGCGAGGTGATCGGAGTGGGCATGTGTGATGAGCATTGTGGTGACCTCTGCCAGGCCGATCCCGCAACGGTCTGCCGCCAGAGCGGTATCGGGGCCGCAATCGATTAAGAGTTGGCCGTCGATGAGCACCGAGGTGGTAGCCCTGATCTTGCCTGCAGCGCGGGCCCACTCGCATGATCGGCATCTGCACCAGGCGTTTGGCCAACCGTCGGCTGATCCGGTACCCAGAACCACGACCTGCATCAGGGCGCAGCAGCATCGTCGGATGCGGTAAAGACAACTGGGGCATGGAAAGCCGCGCGGCGTGAGGCGCGCCGCAGAGCCGTCAGTACCTGTCTGCCGGCGATGAACACCAGCGCGATGGTCAATGCGGCTCGGGGTAGGTCAAAGCCCAAAGATGTGGTCAGACAAAACAGCAGCCAGTGGTGCAGATTGTCGACCATTGCTGCACCCGGCACATACGACAGCGCAGCGGGGAACCCCGAATCGACGGTCAGGAATGGCCAGAACCACAGGTTTAACAGGAAGCCGTAGGCAATACAAGCGATGCCCGAGTAGCCGGCGAGCAGTGCGAGTTCACGTCGACCTGATGCTCGCGGTAGCAGGCCCGCGCCAAGCCCAATCCAGGCCGCACCAAGCATCTGGAAAGGCAGCCACGGGCCAACTCCGCCGGTAAGCACGGCAGAGGCAAACATGCCGATTGACCCGAGGCAGAAACCGAAGCCTGGGCCAAGTGCCCGCCCACCGAGCACCACCACGATCCACATTGGCTCGAATCCAGCGTGACCACTACCAAAGGGACGTAAGGCGGCAGCGGTGGCCGAGAGCACACCAAGCAGGGCGACACCTTTAGCGTCGAGTGCTCCGTCGGCGACCTCAGCGAGGACAACGGCGAGGACCAGCGCGAGCAACAACGCGAAAAGCCAAGGCGCATCGGATGCGTGTGCGACGAGGATCGACGACGTGCCGGCCACGAGCGGCCAGCCGAAGGCAACGAGGCCGATCACGGTGGTCAGGCCGATCGCCACACTGGTGCGGCGTCCGATGCGCACCGCGTGGGGCTGTTGTTGTCGAGCTTGCGGAGGCGCTGTAGGGGGAGTGTTCCTTCGTTTAGCTGTCGGTGTGACCGTCGACGCGGGTCGGGGCGCGAGCATGGTCATGACGCAGGCTCCAGTGCAGCGGCAACTTCAGCGACGGTGAGCCAAGGCTGCGGCGAGAGAACTTTGCTGATCTGCGGCGCGAACATCGGCGAGCCCATGACCACGTCAGTGACGGGGCCATCGGCGACGATCTCGCCGTCGGCAAGTACCAGCACCCGAGTGGCGACCTCGGCGACCAGCTCGACGTCGTGCGTAGCGAGTAGGACGCATCTACCTTCTGCGGCAAGGGATCTCAGCGTGCTGACGAGTTGCTTCTTCGCTACGTAGTCCAGGCCGCGGGTGGGCTCGTCGAGCAGCAATACCGGGGGATCCGCAGCAAGCACGACGGCTAGGGCAAGAGCAAGGCGCTGACCTTCGGAAAGGTCGCGTGGGTGCATGTCGTCGCTGACCCCGGGAGCGAGACGATCAAGGGCTGTCCGCGTAGTACCGGGAGTCAGATTGCAGTCGTGATCGGTTGCTCGGCATTCCTCGCCGACGCTATCGGCGACGAGGAGGTGGGTGGGCTCCTGAGGCACAAGGCCCACGCGACGAATGAGTGAGCGACCCTTAAGCGATGAGGGTGCGGAACCGCCCACACTCGCACTGCCCGAACCTGGTGTGTGGAGTCCGACCAAGGTGCCGAGCAGGGTCGATTTCCCGGCTCCATTGCGTCCCATCACAGCAACGATCTCGCCCTTGTCGACCGCGACGTTGATGCCACGAAGTGCGTGCACTTGCCCGTGGCGAACTGACACATCTGACAGTGAGAGTGCCGGAGTGCCGGCAATGACATGCATGGTGGACCGCGAGCGCCGCGCGGCATCGTCAACCAGAGGTGCAAGGCGTTCACGTAGCGGGCCGGCTGCACGTCGCGCATCGCGCACCGACAGTGGCAGCGGCGACCAACCGGCCAGGCGCCCAAGCTCGACAACCGGTGGTGCGACGGGCGCGTCGATCATGATGTGGTCGGGAGTGCCGACCAGTATCGGCATGCCGTCCCCAGGTACGACGATGACTCGATCGGCATACTGAACGACGCGTTCGAGGCGGTGCTCGGCTAGTAGGACGGTGACACCGAGATCGTGCACGAGTCGTTGAAGTGCAGCCAAAACCTCTTCTGCCGCGCCAGGATCCAGGGCTGAGGTTGGTTCGTCCAAGACGAGCACTGATGGGTGAGTGGTGAGCACTGCACCGATTGCTACTCGTTGGCGCTCACCACCGCTCAGCGACATCAGTGAGCGATTGCGTAAGTGGGCGAGCCCGAGCAGATCAAGTGTCTCTTCGACGCGACGGCGCATCAGGTCGCTGGGAAGACCGAGCGACTCCATGCCGTAGGCGAGTTCGTCCTCGACGATGTCGGTGACGAATCCGCTCATCGGATCCTGCGGGACGATGCCGACAACATCTGCGAGTTCGCGAGGGGGATGAGTGCGGGTATCGCGGCCAGCAACCGTGACGCGTCCGGACAGGGTGCCACCTGTGAAATGCGGGACGAGACCGTTGACACAGCGTAAGAGCGTGGACTTGCCCGAGCCGGTGCGTCCGACAACCAGAACGAGTTCGCCCTCGGGTATCTGCAGGTTGACGTGCGAGAGCACCGGCCGAGTGGAATCGGCGTACGTGACGCTGACGTCGTCGAAGATGATCACGCCGGGACCTCCTCACGTGTCGTGCGCTCGCTCGCCGCCGACTCGCTCGCCGACGACTCGCCTGCCGACGCCCCGCGGAATGCGCGCGAACCGGGCGGCAGCGGGGTCACCAGACCCGGCAGTGCCGCGATCATCAGCGCCACAACGGGAAGCAGGGGCAACGCGGGCCACGCCGGTGGTGCGGTGGGTCCGGTCAAGGCGATCGGATCAATCATTGACGTTACGACGAATACCGCCCCCGCGACCACGCCACTTGCAGATACCAGCCACTCGGGTAGGGCCCAGGGGTCGGGCCGGTAGCGGCTGCGAGCCGTTCGTCTGCCGGCGAGCAGCATTGCGGTGATTGCGGCGATGCAGCCCAGCGCTAGCAGCGGCAGGGCGAGGGCGCCGGGAGTGCCGCCGTCGAGCAGTGCGTAGACACCGACGCAGATGCCCATCAGCGCAACGAGCAACAGGATTCGTGCGATGAGGCGAGTCTGAGCGCTGGCAGCGCCCACCCGTCCGTAGCCACGAGAATCCATTGCTGCAGCGAGGTCAATGGCTCGCTCGAGGGCACCTTCGAGTACTGGCATCGCCGAGCCTGCGAGAGCTCGGATGCCTCGATCGCTGCGGCCACGTAGCCGGCGTGCGGTTCGCACCCGGCTGACGTCGGCAACAAGCTGTGGCGCAAAGGACATCGCCACGATCACAGCGACACCGACCTCATAGAGCGCCGCCGGCACGCTGGCTAACAACCGGGTTGGGCTCGCGAGCGAATTGGCGGCTCCGATGCACGCGAGCATCGCGGCGAGCACAGCGCCTTGGTACAGCGCCGTGAGCAGTTCTTCGGCCGTGATCGGACCACCGATGCTGACCCCGGCCGCCCAACTTGGCAGTGGTAGTTCGGGCAAGGTCACGATCACATGGGTGCCGATGCCACTGCCCAACAACACAGCGAAGCCCACCCGGATTGCGATGACGGCCAGGCCAAGACGCAGGAAGACGGCGTACGAGCGTGCCCACGGTGCATCGGGTCGACGTCGACTCACCACCCAGCCCGCAACTGCGATGAGCAGGGCGAGCAGTAGCGGATTGGTGGTGCGGCTTGCTGCCGTGGCCAGCCCGAGAGCCCACACCCACCACGCACCTGGATGTGTCCAACGAGGCGCCGCCTTCTCGCCAAGAATGTGCGCAGAACGTCGGTTCATGGCCCCTCGCCACGTCGACGAGTGGTGAACCAGGCTGAGCCAGCAAGTAGTGCGACACCGAGGATGCCGAGTATCACGCCGACCAAGCTGCCGGACTGCGAGGTCGTGACAGGGGCGCCAACTATCGCTGGTAGATCGGCCTCAACTGAGTTTGCAGCGGATGGGTCAACGCTGGAAACCGTTGGCGTTGTGGAGGTTAGCGGCGCACTCGCGGGCGCAGAACTGGCCGCGCCTCCGGTGCTCGGTAGCCCAGGGCTTGGCGCTGCTACTGCCAGCGGGGTCGAAGTTTGTGAAGCCGCGCTGGGTTTGGGTGTGGGGGAGGACGCCGCTGATGTAGGTGTTGGCGACGAGGGCGCGGGTGTCTGGCTCGGCACTGCGGTCGGCGACGCGGAGATCGTGGTGCCGCACTCGGTGCGTGGGTAGCCGTCGATCCCGCAGATGAAGCCGTTGGCATCGGCCCGAAGGTTGATCCCCGCGGCACTCATCGCTGCGGTGGTGTGACTGCCCGCCGGGACGCTCACGCATTCCACCCGCGCTTGCGAACTGCTCGGCGGAGTTTCGCCCGGCGGCGCATCGGCGGCGGTGCCGTAGTCGATGACCACCGCGATGCGGATTGTTGTGGCACCCGCGCTTGGGGCGGGGTCACTGCACAGGTCGGCGTACGTGTGGGACTGCCGAGGTGGTTGGCTGCCACCCCCAGAGACATCGGTGGTCTGGAACCGCCAGCCCACCACCCACTCATCACCAGGCCGGTCGAATCCCGGACCCTGAGTCGCAAATTGCCAGGCTGACTTGGTCGGGCGTCCCCACCAGTAAGTCCAGTAGCGGTAGGAACTGGCATCGGCTGGGCCGGCACTGACTAGGAGTGAAGCCAGGGCGAGCGGGAGCGAGAGGCAAGCCCCGACGAGGGCAGCTGCGATGGCGCGGCGGCTGGTGCTTCGACGCATTCCTGACTCCCTCTCTGCTCGACTCGTGATGATGGGCTGGGGCGAGTTAGACGATCGTGCGGTACATCGAGAAGACCGTGGTCGGTGAGTACCCGGTGCGGTAAGCCGTGACGTAGAGGCGTAGCCGGCCACCGCGGTCCTGAGCCTTGACCCGGTAGGTAGCGGCTGTGCCGACGACCACAGAGCCGAGCTTCCAGACATAGCGGTATGAGGTGGGCGCCGGACTCCAGGAGCCAACCTTCGCTGTGAGCAAAGTCCCGACCGTCTTCGCACCGATTGAGATCGGCCGCACGGTGTTGGCGAGCGTGGAGGTCGAGACCGTGGTCACCGCGTGACCGCGGGTGGCGGTGATGGTGCATGTGAGTCTTTTGCCCACCATTGCGGTCGTGATCTTCAGGGTGGGAGTTGTGGCGATGGTCGCGGTCGACCCGGAGCGGACCCACTTGTATTTCAGGGTGGGGTTCTGGGTCCAGGTGCCCGCCGAGCAACTGACCGTGGACCCGGCATTTATCGCTCCGGAGATCTTTGGTGCACTCGAGTTGTGCGGCTTCAGAGTGGCGGTGATCTGCGCCAGCACTGGGTGGATCACCGAATCGGACGCACCGGTGGCGTGCAGGGCCAGGGCGTACATGGCCTTCAGTGCGGGATTGTCAGGCGCGGCGGCTGATTTCTGCCCAACGATCGTCAGCGATTCCTGCAAGGTCGACGGGTCGACGCCCGCGGACGCCAACGCGAGAACGGCCGTGGCGGTGTCAGCTGGCTCGACACTTCCAGCGGTGTACAGGCCGGTGCTGAAGTCCAGCAGCGGAATCGCGTTGCTGTTGGTGTCGAGCACCGAGTGGAGGTAGACGGCGCCGCCTGCTACTGGGTCAAATGGCCCGGGCACGTTGCCGTTGCAGACGAACGGGTTGTCGTTTTGCACCGACGTGCTCATCACATCGGTCAACGAATGACCGGTTAAGGCGAGGACTGCCTGCACCGACGCGGTGTCGTTGGCGCTGAGCCCGGTGCCATAGTCGGCGTAGGCAAAGGCGCCATCGGCTGACGTGGACGTGCATGCGATCTGCACCGACGACAGGTAGTCAACCGCCGTCTTTGTGCTTCCTGGCGCCATCACATCGGCAGGCAGGATGTTGACCGCATTGGTGGCCAGCAAGGCGAACGCGGTTGAGTTCGCATCTGATGGCGAATCGCCATTGGCGTCCTTGCCCGGGAACCATGGGAAGCCGCCGTCGGTTGGGCTCTGGAGCGGTCGGAGCCATTCACGTGCGCTGGTGGCTTCGGTGGTCTTGCCCAGAGCCGCCAACGCCGCGGCAGCAAGGCCGGTGGAGTTAGTGTCCTCGCCGATCGCGTTTGTCCAGTCGCCGGGCAGGCATGCGGTGCTGGTGTTGGCGCGGTAGGACTGGAACCCACCATCGGGGCACTGCTGCTTGAGCAGCCAGGTGACCGACTCGGGGGGCGGGGCAACGCCGTCGGCAGCGTAGGCCATCAGCGCCAGAGACTGACGGATAACGCCGTCATAAGTCGGATCGCCGGAGCCGAACAGCCCGATATCAGACGAGCTCGCGGCGTTGGCCGCGGGTGCAGTGCTGATCGCGCTCAGCCCGAGTGTGAGGCAGGTGGCTAGGACGCTCGCGACGAGTCGGCGGGACGGACTGCGCATGACATGCCTCTCAAGTAAGCGGTCCACTGCGCGGCCCGGATTGCTCCCGGTAAAAAAACAGAACCCCTCGGCACGTTCCTGAAGGCAGGAACTAAGCGAGGGGCGAGATTACGGGCCGGAGAGGGTCCGGGCTCGGTTCCGTAGACCTCGACGGGGTTGAGCCTCTCGCGCCCGCCAGGCATTCCGGCTTGCCGTCATCCCTGAAGGGAGATCGGCCTACGGTTGCGGGTCAGCGCCGGAATCGGACCGGCTTCCCCTGGCATTGAACGCGTTTGTGAAGTTGTAATCGTGAGCAGACCACGCCGACTACCTGGCTGTCAAAGCCCGAGCGGTTGCGGCGCGGCGCCCTGTGGGCGGGGTAAGTGGAGCAGATCGATCAGGTGGGCGGGTGCAAGCTCATGGGGCCGTAGACAAGACGGTCGTCCTCGAACAAGGTGACCGCGTCGATGCCCTCGTCCAAGAGGTCTTGCCAGATCTCCCCGATCCAGGTTTCGGCGTCGGACTGGTTCGGGAACGACTGCGCCACCGCCGTCATCGAAGCGTCGGTTGCGGGCTCAACCGCCGTGCCGTCGGCCGTCTCGTACCGCCAGGTCCAGGCAGTCATGGTCACGCCCTCGGGTTGGGTGACTCGGTGAGCCGAGGATCGGTCTCGACGACATCGCCGAGCACTTCGTCGATCGCCGCCATCAGGCTCTCATCAAGCACTACGCCACTGGCAGCGACGTTCTCGAGAACCTGCTCGGGCCGCGTCGCGCCGATGATCGCCGAGGAGATGAAGTCGTGCTGCAGTACCCAGGCGACAGCGAGCTGGGCCATCGTGAGCCCGGCCTGTTCGGCGAGGGGACGCAGACCTTGTACGCGCGTGAGGATCTTGTCGGTACGCAGTTCCTCGGTGAAGAAGCCGCTCGTGGGATCGGTTGCACGTGATCCGGCGGGTGCTGGCTGGCCGGGCAGGTACTTGCCGGTGAGGATGCCTTGCGCGATGGGGCTCCAGACGATCTGGCCGAGCCCGAGTTCGACCGACGTGGGCACGACCTCAGCTTCGATCACGCGATAGAGCATCGAGTACTGCGGCTGGTTGGAGATGAGCCGGTCAAAGCCCATCTGCTCGGCGATCTCGGTGGCACGTCGGATCTGATCTGAGTCCCACTCCGACACTCCGATGTAGAGCGCCTTCCCGGAGCGAACGACATCGTCGAACGCGCGCATCGTTTCTTCCAGCGGCGTCTCGTAGTCGTAGCGGTGGGCCTGGTAGAGGTCTACGTAATCGGTCTGGAGTCGACGCAGTGAGCCGTTGATGCTCTCCATGACGTGTTTGCGCGAGAGGCCGCGATCGTTAGGACCATCGCCGGTGGGCCAGTAGACCTTGGTGAAGATCTCCAAGCTCTCGCGACGCAAGCCGTGCAAGGCACGGCCAAGGACTGCCTCGGCGCGGGTTGCGGCATAGACGTCAGCGGTGTCGAAGGTAGTGATCCCTGAATCGAGTGCCGCTCGCACGCATGCGTTGGCGGCATCCTCTTCGACCTGGGATCCGTGAGTGATCCAGTTGCCGTAGGAGATCTCGCTGATCTTGAGGCCGCTGCGGCCAAGGAATCTGTGCTTCATGGCGCGACCGTATCGGCCAGCGCGGCTGCGCGCACGGTCAGGACCGAATCGCAGGCCGTGCTCTGGCTTTGGTGGCTACTTGGCGACCTTGGGCGCCTTGGGCTTGACGGGGTCGCCGTTGGCTCGGATCTTCGGTGGTGGCAAGCGGAATCGACGTAGCTGCAATGCGCGCATGACGCCGTAGGAGATCGCGCCGCGCTGATCACCGTTGGGGACGTTCTCGGCGATCGCACGTCGAAGCCGGTAGACGATCCACATGGTGTCGAGGACAACGCCCACCAGCATGATCGACCAGGTCCAGAGCAAGATCACCTGAACGATCTGGACTTGGATAAAGCCGAGTAGCAGCACGACTACTGCAATCGGGATGAAGAACTCACCCATGCTCCAGCGGCCATCGATGAAGTCGCGCACGTAGGCCTTCACCGGTCCGGCATCGCGTGCGGGCAACTGCCTTGGATCGCCTGAGGCAAGTCCGGCTCGAGCCTTGGCTCGCGCCGCCCGATCGGCCTCTTTGGCCGCCTTCTTGCTCGCCTTGGGGTCGGAGCCAGTGATCGTGGCCGACTTGCGTGCGGCCTCGGCTTCCTTCCGCGACGGGGTTGGCCGTCCCTTTGCCTGCTGAGCGGCTGGCAAGTTGGGATCGGTCGGAGCGGCGATGGACTCTGCGGATTCTTTACGACGGAACACGGGTGCAGCCTATGTGTCGATGGCCCGCGGGTATACAGCGCTGGCCTGTTCAGACTCGACAGGTCCTGCCTGCGTGGCGTGGCAACTGAAAGGTTTGTCAGAGAATCTTGACGAAGAATCTGGACGAGGTGAGGGGACAGCGCGTACCGGTTGCCTATAACGTGGTTATCAGACGACGCGCTAGCGCCGGTCACGACTCACCCGATCGAAGGGGGCGCCCAAGATGGGCCTCTGGGACCGCTTCATGCTGATTTTCAGGTCTAAGGCCAGCTCGGCTCTGGACCGAGCCGAGGATCCGCGCCAGACACTCGATTACAGCTACGAGAAGCAACTCGAATTGCTGCAGAAGGTGCGTCGCGGAGTCGCTGACGTCGCGACTAGCCGTAAGCGCCTGGAATTGCAGTTGACCGCCCTGCAGGGCCAGAGCGACAAGCTCGAGGGCCAAGCGCGGGCGGCACTTGCTGGTGGCCGTGAGGATCTTGCGCGCGAGGCGCTGACCCGCCGCTCAGGCTTGGCAGCGCAGATCACCGATCTGCAGGCCCAGCACGCGCAATTGGCTGAGCAGGAAGAAAAACTGATTGCTGCCAGCCAAAGCCTGCAGGCCAAGGTCGAGAGTTTCCGGACGAAGAAGGAAACGATCAAGGCAACGTACTCGGCAGCCGAGGCGCAGACCAAGATCAATGAGGCTTTCTCGGGCATCAGCAAGGAACTTGGCGATGTGGGTATGGCGGTGCAACGCGCCGAGGACAAGACCGCGCAGATGCAGGCTCGCGGTCAAGCGATCGATGAACTACTCGCCTCGGGTGCGCTCGAAGACGTGAGCGGCACAGCCAAGGACTCGATCACACTGGAACTCGAGCGCATGGCCAGCACCAGCGAGGTCGAGGACACTCTGGCCAAACTCCGCACCGAACTAGGCAAGCCCGCCGAACTAGGCTCCGCCGCCCCAGCGCCCGCCATCGACGCCCCCAAAACCGACTAACCCTTTGTCATCAATGTGCCCCAGGCTGCGCTAGACGCAGTTGATCGTCCCCATTGACTGGCGAGATGGCTCGTAATCGTCCCGATTCACTGGCGATGCGGCTCGCCAGAGGCGTAGGGGTCAGTGCCGTCTGCGGGGTTCGGGACGTCGTCCGCGGGCGGACGACGAGGACGACGGGGCGCGCTACTGCCGACGCACGAGGCCAAACTCCGGCACGCGAGTCAGGTGCGGCCGGGGCTCAGTCCTTGGGCGCGACGGCAACGCCGGGTAGCGCGAGCATTCGGTCGAGCGCGACCTTCGCCCAATGCGCGACGTCGGGGTCGACGACTATGCGGTTGACGATGCGGCCCTCGACGAGGCTCTCGAGCGACCACACGAGGTGCGGTAGATCGATGCGGTTCATCGTCGAGCAGAAACACACGGTCTGGTCCAGGAACGTGATCGACTTGTCGGGGTGAGCCAGCGCAAGGCGCTTCACTAGGTTCAGCTCGGTGCCGATTGCCCAGGCACTGCCGGTAGGCGCGGCCTCGATCGTCTTGATGATGAACTCGGTGGAACCGACTAGGTCGGCCGCCAACACCACTTCGTGTGTGCACTCCGGATGCACAAGTACGTTGACGCCGGGGACACGCTCGCGCACCTGTGCCACGGTCTTGGCGGTGAATCGGCCGTGCACTGAGCAGTGGCCCTTCCACAGAATCACCCGGGCCGCGCGCAACTGCTCGGTGGTGAGCCCGCCGCCTGGCTTGTGCGGATCGAAGACCACGCAATCGTCAAGTGCGAGACCAAGTTCGAGCACCGCGGTATTGCGACCGAGGTGTTGGTCGGGCAGGAAGAACACCTTCTGCCCTTGCTCGAACGCCCACTCGAGGGCGCGTTGCGCATTCGACGACGTGCACACTGCGCCGTTGTTGCGACCGGTGAAAGCCTTGATGGCCGCGGTGGAATTCATGTACGTGATGGGGATCGTGACGTCGGTGATACCGGCATCTGCCAGGACGTCCCAGGCGTCCTCGACCTGAGCGATCGCGGCCATGTCGGCCATCGAACAACCGGCGGCGAGGTCGGGCAGGATCACGGCTTGGCTGGAGTCGGTCAGGATGTCGGCGCTCTCGGCCATGAAGTGCACACCGCAGAAGACGATGAACTCGGCGTCGGGGCGTGCAGCGGCATCGCGGGCCAACTTGAAACTGTCACCTGTGACGTCGGCGAAGGCGATGACTTCATCACGCTGATAGTGGTGCCCGAGGATGAAAACTCGCTCGCCAAGTTTGGCTTTCGCTGCCCGTGCACGTTCGACCAAGCCAGGGTCGGACGCCGCGGGAAGGTCGCCGGGACACTCGACGCCGCGCTCAGAATCGGGATCGGCCCCGCGGCCGAGCAGTAGCAAGGCAAGGGGGGTCGGCGCCGGCTCGACGAAGTGGTTGGTCGTCATGGCGTCATCCTTCCACGCTTGGTGTGGCTACGTCCGCGCCGCGGGGTCCTAAACGTCGCGCCGGGTCTCATGCGCACGTGTCCAACCACTGGGTGGCGTAGGTGAGACGGTCACTGGGCGCTAACGTCACTGACCATGCGAGTCCTCATCGCCCCTGACACGTTCACCGGCACGCTTACCGCCATGGCGGCTGCCGAGGCGATCGCAACCGGCTGGGCTCGAACCTCGCCTGGAGACACTTTCGCTCTCGTGCCGCTGGCGGATGGTGGACCTGGATTCGTCGAGGTAGTGCACGCCTCGCTCGATGGTGAGTTGATAACTCTCACCGTGACCGGCCCCCTCGGTAACGCAGTGCAGGCCAGTCTTCTGCTGGTTTCAGCGGGCGACCTCCGTACGGCGTACATCGAGTCTGCCCAGGCTTGTGGCCTGCATCTGATCCCCGAACTCGATCGCGATCCGCGCTCGACCACCACACGCGGTGTCGGTGAACTGTTCTTGGCAGCGATCGACGCTGGCGCCCAACGAATCGTGGTCGGCCTTGGTGGTTCGGGGACGAACGACGCAGGTGCCGGACTCCTAGCGGCACTTGGCGCCACCGCCTCAGACTCCAACGGCCTCGACATCACGCCGGCCCTCTCGCAAGGTGGGACGGCTCTGGCAGGCGTTGCCGGTCTCGACCTTCAGCCCGCGCTAGCCCGAACTCGTGGCATCGAAATAGTCGCCGCATCTGACGTCGACAATCCGTTGCTGGGCTTGCGCGGGGCGACAAACGGCTATGCGCGTCAAAAGGGTGCCGACGACACAGCGGTGATGGAACTCGAGGGTGCACTCGAGTCATTCGCTGCGGCAGCGGGTCGCCGGGCAGACGGCAAGGATCCTGCTGTTGCACTCGGGTCAGGTGCTGCGGGCGGACTTGGCTATGCCTTGTTGTACCTCGGCGCCAATCGGGTGCCGGGGATTGCCACGGTTCTTGACACTGTGCGTCTCGCTGAGCAGATCAGTCACAGTGATGTCGTGGTCACAGGCGAGGGCTCGTTCGACTGGCAGAGCTTGCACGGCAAGGTTGTGGCGGGCGTGGCGGCGGCTGCACTGGAGCAGGCCAGACCTTGTGTAGTGCTCGCAGGTCGAGTCGAGGTCGGGTCTCGCGAGTACTCGTCGATGGGTGTCAGTGCGGCTTTCGCCGTGGTCGACCATCTCGTCGAGCAGGGCGTGTCAGCTGATCAGGCGTTGGTTGATCCGGCGGGCACTCTTGCCTCGCTGGCAGAGCGAGTGGCTCGTACGTGGGGCGGTTGCGAATGATCCGGCCGCACATCGGAGCCGGGCCGGGAGTAATTTTGGGCCGGCGATCGTGTTCTTCTTGCTGCGGCATGGCACCATAGGCCTAGACACGTTGGATCGGCGGGAATTACCCGGCCCGATACGACGTTTGCTCAGGTAGTTGTTCAACTAACGATCCACCCATATACAGGAGGACCCCGTATGACCGCCGACGTCACACTCGAGAACTCGATCCCCGTCATTGACGGAATCCAGCTCACTGAGACGGCCTCAATCAAGGTCTCGACCCTGCTTGAGCAGGAAGGCCGCGACGACCTAGCGCTCCGCGTCGCTGTGCAGCCTGGTGGCTGTTCGGGCCTGCGCTACCAGTTGTTCTTCGACGATCGCTCGCTCGATGGCGACGTAGTCAAGGAGTTCGGCACCGTGCGAGTCGTTACCGACCGCATGAGTTCGCCGTACCTCGGCGGCGCAACGATCGATTTCGTCGACACGATCGAGAAGCAGGGTTTCACCATCGATAACCCCAACGCTGGCGGTTCGTGCGCTTGCGGTGACTCGTTCAGCTAAGCACCTACTTGTAACAACGAGGAGGCCGCACCCACATGGGGTGCGGCC
>CAIXFH010000049.1 GCA_903918645.1 uncultured Actinomycetes bacterium
AGCAACTGCAGACCTAAAACTGCACTCACGAGGGCCAGCACAAGACCAACCACACGCAAGGGGACATTCGCCGAGCCGGATAGCCAAACTCCGACTGCACCACCACCGACAATCAGGACCAAGATCACTACGACCAAGAACGCTAGCGACTCCATGGCTCAGCACCTTTCTACGAGTCGTGTTGCGCTCCACCGGGCCAGGCTGGGCGCCCATAGAGCACCATCATGCTCGGTCAGGCAACAACCTGGTATCAAGTCGGGCCATATCCCCCCGCCAGCGTGTCTTGTCTCCTACAGTTCGCTGCTAACTGCCGACCGCAAACCGGCAGGGGCTGAGAGCGCAACTGTGGTTGTGGGAAAGCCGCACAGTTTGCGAACCGAACCAAGGGCAAGGAACACCTGTGGGCTCTTTCGGGGCCTGCAACACCCAACTATTTACACAAGTGAGTTGACGGACACCTAGCAGGGGTGGCTCGTTACACGATGGGAGCCTGAACATGACAGCGATCAACGATCTCAACCGCCGGCAATTCCTCGGTGGAGCGCTCGGCGTTGCCGCGGGGGCAACAGCCCTCGCTGCGTGCGGGAGTCCCGATGCACCTGCCCCGGTACCGTCAGGATCCGCCTCAGCGTCAGCGGCACCGACTGCTTCTCGAATCCCAATCAGCGCCGAATCTGGCAAGTTGTCGATCCTCGAGTGGGCTGGCTACGAAGCCGCCGGCACGAAGGCGCAGACCGCCGGGCTGACCGAGGCAGGGTCCGCGTACACGAAGGAATTCGGACCGGACGGCTTGGCCTACACCTACATCGAGAATGACGAGCAGGCGCTACAAAAGGCGACCTCAAGCGCCGACTTCGACATCATGCACCCGTGTGGGGAAAACGTGAAGGATTACGTCGACCGCGGTCTGACCCAGCCGTGGGACCTCGACCTCATTCCCAGCGCCAAATACCTAGCCCCCGGCTTGATGGAGCAGACCACCTACAACGGTGCCGTCTACATGCTCCCTTGGGACTGGGGTTACGGAAGCCTGACCTACCGCACCGACAAGATCGCCGCGGCTGACGCCACCGGCTGGGAATTGGCTTGGAATGAGAAGTACGCCGGCCACATCTCGCTGTGGAGCGGGGCCCAGACCAACTTCGAGATTGCCGCGATGAAGCTCGGCCTGCCCAAGCCCGATGACCTCACCGATGCCGAGATCGAAATGTGCAAGGCCGAACTCATCAAGCAGAAGCCACTGAACAAGTTCTACTGGGACAGTGAGTACGGCCAGATGCAGCCAGGGATCCAGTCCGGCACGCTGTGGGTGGCCTACAGCTGGCAGGACACGCTTGTCACCATGAAGGCCGCGAAGGTCCCCGTCGCATTCATGGACCCGAGCCAGGGTCGAATCGCATGGTTCTGCGGCTTCATGCTCGGTGCTAACACTGCGAACTACTACCACGCGCATGCCTATGTGGAGTCGTTCCTCAACAAGGCTGCTTGTGCGCAGATGACAAATGCCTACGCGTACGGCACCGCCAACACCCAGGTGACCGCGGCAGATGTCACCGACAAGGCTCTCGCGGAGAGTTTGCAGATCAGTGATTTGGGCGCCCTGACCAGCGGAAAGAACCATCTGCAGAGCTACACCGCCAACCTCGACAAGATCACCAAGGCGTGGCAAGAGGTCAAGGCCTCGTGACCGGCAGCGGTTCCCGCAACCAGCCGGGCAGGGCCCACTCCTGACCATGAAGACTCTTCGCAAGCGCACCACCACTGGTGGTCAGGCCCTTTGGACCTGGCCACCAGTGGCGTTCGTTTTCGTCCTGGTCGTGGTGCCGCTGATCTTTGTCGCCCTCTACAGCGTGGGGCTGCGCAGCAACATCCCAGGAACCAAGACCGGATTCGATCTTGCCAACTGGAAAGATTTCCTCTTCGGCCCCACAAACCCATTCAGGGCCTTGTTCTGGCACTCCATGACCATCACCGTCGTGGTATCCATCGCGGTCACACTCGCCGCCTACCCGCTGGCTTATTTCCTGTCGTTTGTCGCGCGCAAGAATCGCTACACCCTGCTACTACTGGTGCTCGCTCCGTTCTTCACCAGCTTCCTCCTGCGAGTCATCGCCTGGCAGGCGATCCTCAACGAGAACGGTGTGGTCAACTCGTTCCTCATGTGGACCGGGCTCCGAGCAGCCGATGATCCGGTTACCTGGCTCATCTACAGCAACTTCGCCGTGGTCCTCGTCCTGTTCTACAGCTGGATTCCGTTCGTTGCCTTGCCGATCTTCGTGGTCCTGGAGAACATGGATCGTCGACTTCTCGAGGCATCGGAGGATCTGGGATCGAGTCGCCTGGCGACCTTCCTGCGGGTGACATTGCCGCTCAGCCTGCCCGGGGTAATCGCCGGCTTTGTCTTTGTCCTGATCCCCACCACAGGCGAGTTCATCACTCCGCTGCTTGTGGGCGGCACCGACAGCCAGTTGTTCGGTAACCAAATCCAGTCGTTCTTCAGCGTCTCGCCTGACTGGAACTACGGTTCGGTGCTCGCGATGACCTTGATCATCGTCGTGCTGATCTTGATGCTTATCTTTGGCCGCTTCCTGAGCGCTGACCTTCGTGACACCTCCACCCGGAGTGCGCGATGAGAGGCCGGATCAGTTCGACCGTGCTGTGGATCTACTTCATCTTTATGGTCATCTTCTTGTTCTTGCCGCTTGCCGTACTGATCGTGTTTGCCTTCAACTCGGGCACCTCCCCGACCCTGCCGCTCCAAGGCTTCACCACGCGATGGTTCGAGCAGGCATTCAGCAACGGCGAGCTTGTACAGTCACTGGCCCGAAGCGCTTTGATCGCAGTGGCTGCCTCGCTTATCGCAACCTTTTTCGGCATCATGGCCGCGCTCGGCCTCAGCTCCAAAGCAGTGCGTGGACGCTCGCTAGCGATCGGCGCCCTATTGCTCCCTTTGGTTGTCCCGTACATCTCACTCGCGGTCGGCCTGCTGATCTTGCTGCAAGCCCTCAAGATTCATCACACGCTGCTGTCGATCGCCTTCGGACACGCTGTGATCGCGCTGCCGTTCTCACTGCTGGTGATCCTGCCGCGGCTACGATCCCTCGATCGAGCCCTAGTCGAAGCGGCGCGCGACCTCGGAGCATCTGCGGCAAGTGCGTTCCGACTGATCACGTTGCCACTGCTCGTCCCAGCGTTGATCTCCAGCTCGATCATCTGTTTCACCACCAGCTTCGATGAGTTCGCCATCGCGTCGTTCCTGTACCCCTCTGGCCAGCCGACGTACCCCGTGTTTCTCTACACGGGGTCGCGCAGCCCACAAACGCTGCCGCAGTTGATCGCCATCGGCACCCTGGTTATCGCCGTGTCCTTGCTCATCGTGGGGCTGGCAGAGTTTGGTCGACGCTGGGGTGAGCGACGGCTCGAGGGTCGCGTCGCGTCAGCGTTGGCCGAGAAGGCTCGAGCAGAGTTACCTCGGCTCGACGACATCGTTACCCCGGTCTAGGAGGAAATCGTGTCTTCAGGCGAGGTCTCGCTCGTCTCACTGGTCAAGATGTTCGACTCGTTCACTGCGGTGGACGGGATCGATCTGCTGATCCCAGCGGGCGAGTTCTTCTCACTGCTCGGCCCCTCGGGCTGTGGCAAGACCACAACACTGCGCATGATCGCCGGCTTTGAGCAGCCAACATCAGGCGAAGTCCGCCTCGACGGCGTCGACATGTCTCGAACTCCCGCGAGCAAGCGCAACGTCCACACCGTTTTTCAGAGTTACGCGCTCTTCCCACACATGAAGGTGTCTGACAACATCGCCTTCGGCCTACGCCGAGCCAAAACCCCCAAAGCCGAGATCACTCGACGCGTCGGCGAGGCACTCGAACTGGTCCAGATGCAGTCCATGGCCCACCGCAAGCCCGCACAGTTATCGGGCGGGCAGCAGCAGCGGGTGGCGTTGGCACGAGCCTTGGTGATGAAGCCCGCAGTACTCCTGCTCGACGAGCCACTGGGCGCGTTGGACGCCAAGTTGCGTCGCCAGTTGCAAGTTGAGCTCAAAGCACTTCAGGAACAGGTCGGCATCACGTTCGTCTACGTCACACATGATCAAGAGGAAGCGCTCACCATGAGCGACCGCGTGGCCGTCATGAACCAGGGCCGGGTCGAGCAAGTAGCGCCTCCGCGCGAGGTCTACGAAGAGCCCGCTAGCGCCTACGTCGCGGACTTCTTGGGCGTTTCGAATCTGATGGACGCCACCGTCACCGGGCCTGACGGTACCGGCGTAGGGCTGGTGGTCGGTGGCGGCATGAATCTGCAGGCAACGGCAGGGTCGATGTCTGCACGTGGCGCGGTCAAGGTCGTTATTCGCCCTGAGCGGGTCGGGATCGAGGCCGCCGGGGCAACCGGGCCCAACCGGGTCCAGGCACTGGTACAGCGCACCGTCTACCTCGGCTCAGGTACCCAAGTCAGCCTGGTATTGGCTAATGGGAGCCCGTTGTCGGCCCTGGTCCAAAACTCCCAGGTCGGTGACGATCCCACATGGGCCCCCGGAAATGCCGTCACAGTGCATCTCCCCGCCTGGGCGCTGCGAGTTCTTGACACCACCACCTCGTCGGCCGAGCCCGTCGGGTCAGAACTGCCCGGGTGAGTCGGTGCGGTACCGCATAGGCGCACTAGCGCTGCTCGCTGTGCTCACTTCGACCCTCGCCTGTGGTGTCGCGGACCCCGGCAGTACCAATACCTCGGCTGCTTGGGTCATCACACCTCCGGTCGAGTTCAACCAGAGCGTGGCCAGTGCGCCCCTGCTTGCGTCCTCACCGATCGCGGATTTCTCGGAGCGCACCGTTGCTCTGAACATCCAATCGCTGGCCGCAGACACCCCACTCCCGGCAGTCAGCGACCAACTACGGGCGGCCGGATTCCTCGGTGGGCGCGAACGTACATTCCAAGGCTGGTCCAAAGACCTCACGCTCGTGCGCAGCCGAGCCTTAGTTTTTGCAGACGCGCAGGGCGCTCAGCGCTACTTAGACTTCTTGACCGCCAACCCAGAAGGGATGTTCGGGACAAGCACCACTGTCGCGCCGATTCACTCGCAGAACCACTCCGGATCGGTCTTCCAGCCACCTCCATGCGCCTGCCACCGGGCCAATCCGGTGGTTACCGGAGTCGTGCGCGACGGCTCAACCCTGGTGTGGCTGAGCATTAACGGCCCACTCGCGACTACGGCTCGACTCACCTCGCTGCTGAGGGCGCCCACCACAACTCGGTGAGGATAGGCATCCGCTCGCCGAGAATCTTTGAGCGCATTCGTCCCAAACCCCCTGCATACGACAGGATCGCGGTATGTCTAGCAGCGACGCGGCCTCCGGCCCCGGCACGTCAGCACAGGATTCGTCGCCCTACCTGGACGCGCTCGCCGAGTTCGTCACCAAAGGACGCGAGCGTTGGGACACTCCAGGGCACCAGGGCAGCGTCGATGCGCACCCACTTATGACCTCCTACTTCGGTGAACGAACCCTGGCCTTGGACTTCCAAACAATGGTCGACGGCATCGATCTAGGCCCCGATAACGCCAAGCAGCGCTCCCTGACCCTCGCCGCCCAAGCCTGGGGATCAAGCCGTACGTGGTTCCTGACCAACGGCTCCACCGGGGGCAACCTGACCGCGTGCTTGGCCATGGCCGGGATGGGTGGGTCACTCGTGGCTCAGCGAAGCGTGCACTCGTCAGTGATCTCGGGGCTAGCGATGTCGGGCTTGGCTGCCACGTTCATCGCCCCCGACCTCGACGAAGAACTTGGGATCTCCCACGGACTGACCGCTCAAGCGCTCGACGACGCGCTCACCGCCAACCCCGACGCGCGAATCGCCCTGGTTGTCACACCGTCCTACTTCGGCGCTTGCGCCGACGTTCGCGCCCTCGCTGATGTTGCGCACCGACACAACGCCGCCCTGATCGTCGACGAAGCATGGGGGGCCCACTTCGGCTTCCACCCCGACCTGCCCACCAACGCCGTCCGGCTCGGCGCCGACCTCGTTGTCTCCTCGATGCACAAACTCGGCGGCTCGCTCGGACAGACCGCATTACTGCACCTTGGCCACGGCCCGTTCGCCGAGAAGTTAGAGCCCTTCGTAGTTCGGGCCCTTGACGCCATGGCGTCGACTTCTGAATCGACCCTGTTGCTCGCCTCGCTTGATATCGCACGACGCGAAATTGCAGTGCATGGAGCCACAACGATCAACCGCAGCCTGGCCACGGCGGCGCGGCTGCGATACCGGATCAGCAGCGATGGCCGCTATCGCGATGTCACGGACAAGATCCGCACTTACCCCTCGGTGGTGGGTATCGATCCGCTTCGGGTGGTGATCGACACGCGAGCTGGCGGTGTCAGCGGCCACGAAGCGCGGCACCTTCTGTTCGAGGGTGGCCATCACCTCGAACTATCGACCGACAGTGTCGTGGTGGCGCTGATCGGCGCGGGCGTCGAACTCGATGCCGACGGGCTGGCCGACACCTTGCTGGGGTTGCCGAACCGCGAGTCAGAAATCCGTCCGGTCATTTCGCTACCACCTGCTGGGCCACGTCGGATGACTGTTCGAGAGGCGTATTTCTCTGCAGCAGAAGTGATTTCGGCTGCAGACGCTGTCGGTCGGATCTCCGCCGACAGTGTGGCGGCCTACCCACCTGGCATCCCGAACCTCATGCCCGGCGAGGAGATCACCGCAGCTAACCTCACGTTCCTTCAGGACACTGCGGCGGCGCCATTCGGTTACGTGCGGGGCGCGATTTCACCGGACATGTCCTTAGTGCGAGTCGTCATCTAGCGCAAGGCGCGCGACATCAGTTCGGTGACTGGGCGCCATCAATCGCAAGTGGCGGTGAGTAATGCTCGCTCCATTGGCCACCGTCCCACCAGCGCCAGCGTGTTGGATCATCCGGTGCCACGTACCAACCAGCCTTAGGCAATAACAGGTGTGGCGGATCCGGCGGCGCTGACGTTGGGTCAGGAACGATCTGGTGTGCCTGCGCCGGCGCGTGGCTGGCATTCGTGGGGTCGGCATTCATGGGGTGGGCAGCAGCGGGGTGGCTGGAATTGGGGTGCTGAACCTGTGGAGCCGCAGTCTTTGCCGCCGGATGTGAGGGGGTGTGACCCACAGGGCCGCCGAGCTGAGCGACCTTCCGAGTGTTGTAGAGGCCTACGCCAGGAACTCTCGTGGTTTTTCGCACCTCGCCGCGCGTATTGAGCGAGATCCGGCCGAGTGGGCCGCCGCCTGACACTGAGAAGCCTCGCTTAGTGGCCGTCACGCGAAAGGGACCAAAACCCATCGACCTACGAAATCTCCAGGCCATCTCGGCACCCCCTATGAACACGGTATCGGCACCGGGCAGAAACAACGACTAGGCAGGCGAACTTCACAGCCAACACGGCCGCGCCCGCCCGCTGCTGCTTATGCATCACTCGCTACATTGACACCGGTTCGGTCCCACGATCGAGATTCACCACAGGCACGGGGGTCAAGATGACGTCGGCAAGTTCGGGCACCACCGACGTCGTGGTCGTGGGCGCTGGGTTCTCAGGGCTCTACCTGCTGCATCGACTTCGCCAGATGGGCTTGCACGCACGCTTGCTCGAAAAAGGCAGTGGAGTGGGCGGAACGTGGTACTGGAATAGGTATCCAGGTGCGCGCTGCGACATTGAGAGCTTCGACTACTGCTACTCATTCTCCGACGAGTTGGTCCGGGAGTGGGTGTGGAGTGAGCGGTATGCCACGCAGCCCGAGATCCTGAGATACCTCGAACATGTCGCCGATCGCTTTGACTTGAACCGTCTGATCACTTTCGACACGACGGCGGAAGCCGCGAGTTTCGACCAGAACGCTGGCACCTGGACGGTGACCACCGATACCGGTGAACAGATCACAGCGCGCTACCTGGTCCTGGCAACTGGGAATCTCTCACTGACTAACCGACCCGACTTCGATGGGCTAGATAGCTTCACCGGCCAGTGGTTCCACACCGGAACTTGGCCGCATGAACCGGTTGATTTCACCGGACAGAGCGTGGCCGTTATCGGCACTGGCTCCTCTGGCATTCAATCGATCCCCAAGATCGCGCAACAGGCTGAGCACCTTTATGTGCTCCAGCGAACGCCGAACTACAGCATGCCAGCCCGCAACCGCGCAGTAACCGCCGAAGAGATGTCATCGATAGTCGTCAATTTCCCTTCGCGCCGTAGGGCTTGCGAGAATTCCGACGCGGGCACGCCCCTGCCACCGGCGACCCAGCGAGCAGTCGAAGTCACCGCCGAACAACGACGCGCCAAGTACGACGAAGGCTGGGAGCGGGGCGGAATCAGCGCGCTATCGGGCGCCTTCACTGACATGTTCGGCGATGAAGTAGCCAACGGCTATGCGCAGGATTACGCACGCGAGCAGATCCGCAGTCTGGTCACAGATCCGCAGATCGCCGACATGCTCTCGCCAAGCCATGACATCGGCACCAAACGCACCTGCACCGACATCGACTACTACCAGACCTACAACCGCGACAACGTCGACCTCATCAACGTACGAGCCAACCCGATCAGCCACATCACCCCTACCGGCATTGCCCTCCATGACGGCGTCATTGAGGTCGACTCAATCGTTTTCGCCACCGGATTCGACGCCATAACCGGCGCCCTTGCCGACATCGATATTCGTGGCCGCGCTGACGTTCCACTCAGCGCTGCATGGGCCAACGGGGCTCGCGCCTACCTCGGATTGCAGGTGGTGGGATTCCCGAACATGTTCTTGATCACGGGCCCGACAAGTCCATCAGTGCTGTCCAACATGGCAATCTCGATTGAGCAGCATGTGGATTGGGTAGTCGACTGTCTGGCATACATGCGCGACAACGGCCACGCCACGATCGAGCCGACGAACACCGCGCAAGACGAGTGGATGCGCCATGTAACTGAGTTGGCAAACGCAACTCTCTACCCTCGGGCGCATTCGTGGTACGTAGGTACAAACATGGACGGCCGCGAACGCGCGTTCACGATCTACATAGCCGGCTGCGGTCCTTATCGTGAGGAATGCGACCAAGTCGTGGCTGATGGCTACCGCGGATTCGAGTTCGACGCCACTTCCACCGAAGGGACATCAGCATGACCGGCTCGATGAGCACGGATCCGAGGGCAGCCGACGACCTGCTGCAATCCCTTAGGGCACAGGGGATCACGACCGTCATACTCGGTGGATCTGATACGCACGGCGTCATGCGCGGCAAGCGAATCCCGATGTCACAGATGGCGGGCATCCTCGAACACGGCATGGCTTTGTGCAATGTCTTCTGGGTGATTCACCTAGACGAATCCGGCCTTGTTGCCCGACCGGAGAATCACGTCGGCTACTTCCCGACCGAGCGCGACGGCTACCCAGACATCATTGCGATACCCGATCTTGCCACGGCTCGCGTCATGCCCTGGCACGAGAACACTGCGATCATCCTGTGTGACTGGCACCTTCCACATGGTGGTGCGCCGCTGCCGATCGGCCCGCGTTCGATCCTCAAATCGGTCGTCTCTCGAGCAGCCGACATGGGCTTCACTGCGCTGAGTGCGCTCGAACTTGAGTTCTATCTGCTCAATGAGCCGCGTGGATCCGAGCATCTCAAGCGCGCCGCCGAACTCCTGCCCATGCAGGAACGGCCAAGCACATACGGGGTCGTACTTGGCTCGCACCAAGAGCACATCGGCGGTGTGATTCGCGAAACCATGCAGCAATTTGGCCTACCAATCGAAGCCTGCAACCCCGAGACAGGGCCGGGCCAGTTCGAGATCAACCTGCGCTACGGACGCACTCTTGATGCTGCCGACCATGCCTTCCTTTTCAAGTCCGCAGTCAAGGAGGTCGCAGCGCAGCATGACCTGCTCGCCACCTTCATGGCCAAACCCAACTCTGCGTGGGCTGGCAACAGCGCACATCTTCACATGAGCTTGCGCGACGACCAAGATCGAGGTGTCTTCTTTGATCCCGAGGCGCCACAAGGGATTTCGGCCGTCATGCGGCACTTCATCGGCGGCATTTTGTCGACGATGGGCCAACTCACCGCCCTGATGGCGCCCACTCCAAATTCGTATCGTCGATACGTGCCCTACTCGTGGGCCGGCTCGTCGGCTACTTGGGGAATCGACAACCGTTCGACCGGGGTCCCAGCTTTGGTCGAGGGTGAGAACGGCACACGGATCGAGCACCGCCAGGCTGGCGGCGACGTCAACCCGTACATCGCCAGCGCCGTAGTCCTAGCTGCTGGTCTACACGGCATCGAGAACGGTATCGAGCCTGGGGACGCGGCTGCCGACGACGTCTACGGCAGACCACAGGGCACAGTCACATTGCCGCGCAACCTTGGAGCAGCGCTGGATGAACTCTCGGATAGCGCGATCGCACGTCGCTGGTTCGGCGACGATTTCGTTGACCATTTCGTGGTGTTCAAACGCGCCGAACTCGATGACCAGTCGGTCGCCGTGACCGACTGGGAGATCTCGCGCTACCTAGAAGCCCTGTGAGCCTTGGCCGTTAGGGAGCAGCAATAACCTGCTGACGCTGCGAGCCAAGGCCCTCGATGCCAAGTTCAATGACATCACCGGGTGCTAGGAAGCGCTGCGGCTTCATCCCCATTCCGACTCCGGGCGGTGTGCCGGTCGAGATGAGGTCGCCTGGTTCAAGCACCATGAATTGGCTCAGGTAATGCACGATGAAGAAAGGATCGAAGATCATCGTGGCAGTAGAGCCGGTCTGTCGACGCTCACCATTGACGTCGAGCCACATTGCGAGCGAGCGCACATCGCCGAGTTCGTCCGGGGTCACGAGCCAAGGGCCGCAAGGATTGAAGGTCTCGCACGACTTACCTTTGTCCCAGGTACCCCCACGCTCAAGCTGGAACTCGCGCTCGGAAACATCATTAGCGACAACGTAGCCCGCGATGTAATCCGCGGCCTGGTCGGCCGACTCGAGATACCTGCACTCGGCACCGATCACCACACCCAACTCGACCTCCCAGTCGGACTTGACCGAAAGACGCGGGATCCGAACGTCGTCGTAAGGGCCAACCAAAGTATTGGGCTTCTTGAAGAACAAAATCGGCTCGGCCGGAATTGGCATTCCTGATTCGGCTGCGTGATCGGCGTAGTTGAGACCGATGCAGACGATCGCGCTGGGCCGCGGAATTGGCGCGCCAACTCGCAGGCCCGATACATCGACCAGCGGCAAGGACCCTGCGTCCAAAGCCTTGGCCACCAACGCAATACCGGTGTTGGTCACCAAAGATTGAGCATCGACGCCCGGCAGCACAGTCGGGTCAAACCACTGGTCATCACCGTTACCGACCACGGTCCGTTCATTGCCAGGCTCACCAAAGCGTGCGATGTACATCGTTATCTCCCTGCTGTGAATCGATCCGAGCCACTTGGTTGTAGAGATCTACAGACGTGCGGTCATACCACCGTCGACCGTGATGACCTGTCCGGTCATATATGTGTTGTCAGCGCTGGCTAGCCACGCGACAGCACGCGCGACTTCCTCCGGCTGTGCAGCTCGTCGCAGTGGCAATTGAGCATTATCAACGTACACGGTGCGAAACCACTCGCTATCGAGTTCATCCATGCCATCGGTGATGGCCATGCGCGTCGCAACAAATCCCGGGGCGACCGCATTCACGAGCACCCCACGGTCAGCCAGATCCAACGCAGCTACCCGCGTGGCCGCCTCAAGACCCGCCTTCGAAACGTCGTAGGAGATACATCCCGGCTCGCTGACACGCGCGTGGACGCTCGACACGTTGACGATTCGACCAAAGCCGTGGAGCGCCATTTCACGGCCGAGCTCGCGCATGAGAATGACTGGCGCGTGCAGGTTGACGGCAAGGACGTGGTGATAGCGATCGAGGTCGAGGTCGCGGATGTCACTGGTGTAGGCGATGCCGGCACAGTTGACGAGAACATCGACGCCACCGAGCGAGGCGACGGCGTCGCTGGCGGCGCGGATCACATCGTCGGCTTGGGAGAGGTCGACGTGCACGCTGCGAACATCGCTCGCTGGCGTCTCGATGTCGAGGACAACCACTGATGCGCCCAACGCTGTGAGTCGCGAGACGATGGCTGCGCCGATGCCGTTCGCGCCACCGGTGACAATCGCGCGACGGCCCGCGAAATCCCCTGCTACCAATGATCCCTTGGTGGTCGGCTCGATGCGCTCACTCACCTTTGACTCCTCCCGCGGTAAGACCCTGGATGAAGTAGCGCTGGCCGAAGAGATATGCGATCACTAGCGGCACGGTCACCAAGGTCATCCCCGCCATGACAGTGGGGACGTCCAGACTGTATCGGCCGCGGAAGCTGGCCACTCCGACCATGAGCGTGTGCTTTTCGGGATCCTGCAGGAATACCAAGGCAAGCAACAGTTCGTTCCAGGCCCACAAGATGTTGACCACGACCAGGGTGGCAATGGGCGGCCCCGAAAGTGGCAAGACGATGCGCCGGAAGATCGTCACTGTGGACGCACCGTCGATCTGTGCGGCCTCGAGTAGGGAGTTAGGGATCGCCGAGAAGAAGTTCGCCAGCAGATAGATCGAGAAGGGGAGCATCAAGCCCACGTAGATGATGATCAGGATGCGAAACGTGGAGATCCAACCCAACTGGGCGCCGAATTGAAAGAGCGGGATGAGTAGGACGACCGGCGGGACCACCATCAGACTCACGATCAGGCCAAGGAGCGTCTCGCGACCGCGGAATCGCCAGTAGGCGAACCCCCAGCCCGCGAGAGCGGCGAGCACCATTACTCCGGCCACCGATCCAGCAGTGATCACCAAGGTGTTCACAAACCAGCCAGGCAGGCCCGCGGAGATAGCGGTTGAGAAAGCAGTCATGGTCGGATGCGGCGGAAGGCTCCAAGGCGAGGATAAGAATTCTTCCTGCGTCTTCAACGCGCCCGTCAGCATGATGTAACCGGGTATGAGGGCGCTGATGCTGAAGAGCACGAGAATCACGTAACGGCCGAAAGAGCCAACGTTGCCTGCGGTGCTGGAGATCTTTGCCATCACTCACCCACCACGGCGAGAAGTGACTTGCGTTGCAGCCGGAAGAAGGCGACCACGAGGACCAGGGTCAAGGCGAAGAGAACGACGGCCGCTGCCGCCGCAAGCTCAATCGAGTGATCGGCAAACGCCATGCGGTAGATGTACAACTCGGTAACCACTGTCGAGTCGCCCGGACCCCCCTGCCCATTGGTCATGATGTAGACGTAGTTGAACACCCACGACACCATGACGATGGCCTCAGTGACGGCGTAGAAGGCGATCACGCCAGTCATCTGAGGCAGCGTGATCGACCAGTGCTTGCGCCAAAACCCAGCCCCATCAAGGGAAGCCGCCTCATAGGTCTCTGCAGGCAAACTCAGGATTCGCGCCAGGAACAACACGACTCCGAAGCCGACTTCCTTCCACACAATCACCCCGCCCATGGTCCAGAGGGCGATCGCAGGGTCACCGAGCCAGTCCTGCGCCAAGACGTTGAGACCGACGTCGCGAAGCGCTGTGTTGAAGGCACCGTTAAGAGTGAGCAGTTGTCCTAGGACGACACCGACAACGGTGACCGGCAGGATGTACGGGAAGAACAGAACCCCGCGAAACCACGTGTGACCCTTGATCGTCTCGGCTAGGACGATGGCCAGCATCAAGGCGAGAGCGATGAGCACTGGTACGCAGAGTAAGAGTTCACAGTTGTGGGCGAGTGCGGTGTGGAAGAGCGGATCAGTCAGAACAATCCGGAAGTTATCCCACCCCGTCCATTCGCCTTGGTACTTGAACGATTGGGTAAACAGTTGAACGAGTGCATATGCAAAGACGAAGAGCATGACCACCATCGCCGGGCCGATCCACAACGCGGCATGCCACATGCCCCGTTGCGAACGACCGCGACCGGCCGAGGGAGAGTTCCCTCGGCCGGTGCGGGTGGTCACTTCAGTCACTGAGAGCTTGCCCAGTTCGTGAAGTTGGTGACCATGTTGCGATCCGTGGTGCGGAGCCGCTCCATCTGCGCCTGCATGTCAGCTGCAGCCTGGGCGCCAGTTTCAGTGCCCTTCAGTACCAACTGCACGTTCTTGAAGACAGCATCTGAATCCAACTGCGCGGGGATGAAGTTCTCCAGGTACGGGACGTTGTCGGTGCCATACGAGAACAGCGCCTTCTTGATTGGGTCCGTTACCTGGGTGAGGTCAAAACGATCGTCGGCAGGAAGAGATCCGGTCATGTCGTACCAGGCCTGCAGTTGATCGGCCGAGTGCAGGAACATCAAGAACGCAGCAGCCTCGGCCTTGTGCTGGCTCCACGACACGACACCGAGAGTCTGCGACGAGCTGGCGATCTTGCCCGCCAACGGACCATCGGACCAGGCCGGCATCGCGATGACTTCAATCTTGCTTGGTCCGCCAGCCTTCGTCGCGAAGTTCGGAGCGTCGGGGCCAGCGGTGACGGTCATGGCTGCTTTGCCATCAACGAATAGTTGCTGAGCCTGGTAGAGCTCCTGCGAGTTGATGTCGTTGTTCCAGCACTTGTGCTGCTGCGACTCCTGCAGACGAGTCCACCAATCAGCCA
>CAIXFH010000050.1 GCA_903918645.1 uncultured Actinomycetes bacterium
CCGGGGCGAGAAACCCCTCCGCTGGGCCGCGCCGGCGGAGAGTAATTCTTCTCGCATCTGGTGCGTTCCTTGCCGATCATGACCCGCGACGAGCTCGACGCACTCCCACCCGTCCTCGCCGTCCCCCACCGCCGCCCAAGTCCTCGGCATCGGACGCTCCCTCGCCCACGACCTCGTCCGCCGCGGCGACTGGCCCACCCCCGTGCTGCACGCCGGGAAGCTGATCAAGATCCCTCGCGAGCCGCTCATCCGCTTGATCGAGGACCCGGGAACGGCCGAAGTTCGAGCGGCCGGCGCGTCAGTCGACGCACGGCCGCACTGACGAGGCGACGACGGTCGATCCCCCGGTCCGCGGAGTGGGAAACCGCGCCGTTTGAACCCGCCAGATGTTGATTTTGACCACATCGTCTGTGGTCAAAATGTGGTCAAGATCGTTCTGCACCAGCACAAAGAGGAAGGCCCAGGTCGCTGACCTGGGCCTTCACTCGTAGCCCCGACGGGATTCGAACCCGCGCTACCGCCTTGAGAGGGCGGCGTGCTAGGCCACTACACAACGGGGCCGTGATACATACTGATTCCACTTAGCGCACTGCGATCGCAGCGCACTATGCAGGCCAGCGTGATCGAGACGGTACCTGAGGCTCACGACCACACTTGCTGCTGACGTGATTTGTTGCCTCTAGCGCGACACGATCCGCTGGGGTACCAGGACTCGAACCTAGACTAACTGAACCAGAATCAGTTGGGCTGCCAATTACCCCATACCCCAATGGCGCCGACCTTTGCGGGTACAGCACCGCCGGGAATCATAGCCGCTGGCAGGACCCCTGCCCAAACCGCGTCTCCAGCGAGGATCGGGCCTGCACTTTGGCTGCGACCGTCAGGTGGGCAAACCGCTTAGGGCAGAAGCCAATCGGGTCATCGCTCGGTCACGGCCGAGCAATTCGACGGACTCGAACAGCGGCGGTGAGATCCGGCGGCCGGTGACCGCAACACGTACGGCCCCGAAAGCAACCTTGGGCTTGAGCCCTAGGCCCTCAATCAAAGCCGTCCGAAGCGCCTCCTCGATCGACGCGTGGTCAAAAGGTTCGAGGGACGTCAACGACTCAAGCGCTGACGCGAGCACCGGGCGCGCGTCAGCGGTCAGGACCTTGTCGCGATCAGCCGCATCCACCTCGAAGCGTTCCTCAGGGACGAGCAGGAAGCGCAACGACTCCGCCCCTTCGAGCATTGTCTCCATGCGCTCTTGAATAAACGGTGTGGCTGCCAGCACCACAGCCCGCTCGACGTCGGTGGGCTCAGCGAGCAGCACACCGGTTGACACCAGGTACGGCTCGAGTCGCGCTGCCAAATCGTCGACCGAAAGGTGCCGGATCCAGTCGCCATTGATGGCAAGGCATTTCTTGGGATCAAATCTCGCCGGATTGGGCTGCACGCGAGCGATGTCAAAAAGTTCGGCCATCTGAGCCGGCGAGAAGAACTCGCGGTCGTCACCCGGTGACCAGCCCAGAAGCGCCAGATAGTTGAGCAACCCCTCGGGCACATACCCCTGCTCGCGATAGAGATTGAGCGAACTCTCCGGATCACGCTTGGACAGTTTCTTGTTGCCCTCACCCATGACGTAGGGCAGGTGACCGAACAGTGGGGTGTTGCCATCGCTGACACCGATGTCGGCAAGCGCCTCATACATGGCAAGTTGCCGGGGGGTGCTCGAGAGCAAGTCCTCACCGCGTAGCACGTGGGTGATACCCATGAGCGCATCGTCAACCGGGTTGACGAGGGTGTAGAGGGGTTCACCGTTGCCACGGACGATCACGAAGTCCGGCAGATGCTCAGCGGCGAAAGAAACTTCACCCCGTACGAGGTCGTTCCAGGTCCACGTGCGGTCGGGCATGCGCAGCCGAAGCACGGGGAGGCGGCCCTCGGCTCGGAAGGCTGCCTTCTCCTCGTCGGTGAGGTCACGATCTGCGTTGTCATAGCCGAGTTTGGGGTCTTGCCCTGCAGCGCGACGCCTAGCCTCCACCTCTTCAGGTGAGCTGAACGACTCGTAGGCCCAGCCCGACTCGAACAGTCGCCGAGCGACGTCAGCGAAGATGTCCATTCGCTGGCTCTGTCGGTAAGGCGCATGTGGGCCACCGACCTCGGGTCCCTCATCCCAATCAAGTCCGAGCCAACGAAGCGCTCCGAGCAGGTCCTCGTAGGACTCTTCAGAATCGCGAGCAGAGTCGGTGTCTTCGATTCGGAAGACGAATGTGCCACCAGTGTGCCGGGCGTACGCCCAGTTGAACAGCGCTGTGCGCACCATCCCAACATGCGGGTTACCCGTGGGCGAGGGGCAAAAGCGAACGCGCACAGGCGATGAGCCGGTCGGTGGGAGTGAACTGGAAGTCGAACTAGTCACGCAAGGCCACCCGATTTGTAAGAGTTCCCAATGATTGGATCGATACCGATACGCGATCGCCCTCGACAATCGGCCCGACACCGGCAGGAGTACCGGTGAGGATGATGTCGCCCGGCAGCAACGTCATCACGTTGCTGATCCAGACCACGAGTTCGGCTACGCCACGCACCATCTGCGAGGTTCGTCCACGCTGACGGATCTCGCCATTGACCGAGCAGGTGATCGCAAGATCTGCCGGATCGACGTCAGTATCGATCCAAGGTCCGAGCGGGCAGAAAGTATCAAAGCCCTTTGCTCTGCCCCACTGCCCATCGATCTTTTGCAGATCCCGCGCACTTACATCATTGGCACAGGTGTAGCCGAGCACAACATCCTCGACCCTGTTGTGAGGCACCTCTCGGCACAGGCGACCGATGACGATCGCGAGTTCGGCCTCGTGCTCGACGCGCTCGCTCTGGGGCGGTAGATCAATGCGATCACCAGGTCCCACAACCGAGGTCGATGGCTTGAGAAAGATCATCGGCTCAGTCGGGACGTCGTTGCCCATCTCGGCAGCGTGCTCGGCGTAGTTGCGACCAACAGCGATGATCTTGCTCGGCAAGATCGGTGCAAGCAGGCGGACAGTGGAATAGGGCAACGCGGGACCGGAGGCCACGATCGGGCCAAATGGGTGCCCAGTGATGGGAGTGACGATGGTTTCAGAGGTTGGCGATCCATCGGAGTCGACGTCATCGACAACTCCGAATCCCACGATTCCATCAGGGCCGGCAAATCGGGCTATGCGCACGACCCTGAGCCTAGTTGCTCAGGATGACGCGTCGTCAGCGGTGGCACGGCCAGCCTTCAGCAGGCCGAATGCGACCGCATCCTCCAATGCCAACCAGGACGCCGCGATCACGTTCTCATGAACCCCAACCGTGGTCCATTCGTCGACACCGTTCGTCGTGCCGATCAGTACTCGCGTGACTGCATCAGTACCACTGCCGCCGTCGAGAATGCGGACCTTGTAGTCGACGAGTTCAAGATCGATCAGTTCAGGGAACGCCGAAGTCAGCCCGGCACGCAATGCGTTATCAAGGGCGTTCACTGGCCCGTTGCCCTCACCAGTCGAAATGATGCGCTCACCGTTGGCACGCACCTTCACGGTGGCCTCACTGAGCACCTGGCCATCTGGCAGTTGCTCGACGATCGTGCGCCACGACTCGACCACGAAGTGTCGACGTCGCTCACCGGCGATCTCATCGCGCAACAACAGTTCGAAGGACGCATCCGCAGCCTCGAACGTCCAGCCTGAACTCTCCAAGGCCTTCACTCGATCGACGACTCGGCCAAGGACAGCAGCGTCACCAGAAACGTCAATGCCCAACTCACGGCCCTTGAGCTCGATCGACGCGCGTCCAGCCATCTCGGTGACCAACACTCGCATGTCATTGCCGACGAGGACCGGATCCATGTGGTTGTACAAATCCGCATTGACCTTGAGTGCACTGGCATGTAGGCCGGCCTTGTGAGCGAAAGCAGACACCCCGACGAATGGCTGGTGGGTGTCTGGCGGCAGGTTCGCGATGTCGGCGAGTGCGTGAGACACACGCACCATCTCGCGCAACTTGCCATCGGGCAGCACACTCATGCCCATCTTCATTTCAAGGTTGCCCACGACCGCGAACAAATCGGCATTGCCAGTGCGCTCGCCGTAGCCATTTGCGGTGCACTGAGCGTGGCTCGCGCCGGCCTCGATCGCGGCGATCGTATTGGCGATCGCACAACCTGTGTCGTCCTGACAGTGGATGCCGAGGCGAACCCCGGAGCGGGCCAATACATCAGCGACAATGGCCCCGATGCGGCTCGGCAGCATCCCGCCGTTGGTGTCGCACAGAACACCTACCGACGCACCGGCCTCGAAGGCAGTGACGAGTAATTTGACCCCGTAGTCGGAGTCGTTGACGTAACCGTCGAAGAAGTGCTCGCAATCAATGAAAACCTGACGGCCCTCACCGACGAGGTAGGCGACTGTGTCGCGGACCATCGCAAGGTTCTCCTCAGGGGTCGTGCGCAACGCCTCAGCCACGTGTCGTACGTCGGACTTCGCGACCAAGGTGATGGCGGGGGTCGAAGCGTCGAGAAGCGCGCGCACCTGCGCGTCTTGTCGAACGTCCACTCCCGCCTTCCGCGTGGCTCCGAACGCAACGAGTTGTGCGTTGACGAGAGTCAACTCGGTGCGCGCGCGCTCGAAGAATTCAGTGTCCTTGGGCAACGCTCCCGGCCAACCACCTTCAATGAAGCCGACCCCGAACTCATCGAGAAGCCGCGCGACCGCCAGCTTGTCGTTGACGGAGTAGGAAATCCCTTCACGCTGGGCGCCATCGCGCAGAGTCGTGTCGTAGACATGGAAGTCGTCGGAGATTGCCATGGGAATTTCCTTCACGATGGTCGGACACGGACAAACAAAAAACCCCCCGCATGGGTGCGAGAGGCTGCGCGTCGGCGACGGGAGTCGCAGACGCGCTAGGTAATGATTGACGATACGAACATGTGGTCAGGATGCCACGGCGTAGGGCAAGAGCGGTAGTCAGGGTGCACCTCGTGAGATGTCGGGTCACAAATCGCCGCGTAAACTGACTCTCATGGAGGCGGATTCGGGAGCAGAGGTGTTGGGTGAGACTCCGTCACCGCAACCACCTACTGAGGGCCCAGTGCAGTGGCACCCCGCGTCGCCTGAGCACCACAAGCACGCAGCTCCTCCACCGGCCAGGTCTCGGTCGCAACTCGCAGTCATAGCCGTCGCCCTAGGGCTCACTCTCGCTGCGGTGACCGGTGGAGCCGCCTGGGGCGCGATCGCGTGGATGCACCGCGGAACATCTGCACCAAGTGCGGCCATCGCAGCTGGCGCTCCGACTGCAGGCACTGGCACTACACAGGCGGACGTCGTTCCCAGTTTGAGCGTCTATCCCGAGGCCCTGTCGGCCGCGAAACCGACTCTGCTGCTTGGGGATTCACTCGCACTCGATGTATACCCATGGCTGGCTGATCTGCTCCCCGACCGCTACGTCTCCTACGAAGCCAAAGTCGGTCGAACCACGTCGGGCACTGCGGCTGCACTAGCCAAGCTGACCGACCTCCCGCCTGTAGTGATCGTGAGCTCAGGAACCAACGACCCCAGCGCCAGCGCACTTGAAGCAGCAGCTAGCCAGATCCTCACCCAGCTTGGTGCCGATCGCTGCATCGTGTGGTTCGACGTCGCCCGTCCTGACAGCGCATACGCACCTGCCGCTGAACTCAACGCTGCACTTGCCCGCGTGATCTCGGGGCGAACGAACGTCCACATATTCGAGTGGAGCGCCATGGCTGCCGGCCATCCAGAATGGTTCGGCAGTGACGGCATACACCCGAACCAGGACGGCACCAAGGCTCGAGCGCAAGCGATGGCAGCGGCATCGCTTGCCTGTTCCCCGCTAGATCCCGCGGCGCCAATCGCCAAGAAGCAGATCCTGCCCATGTCGATGTTCTGGGGCCCAGTGAGCCCCCACCCGGTAACAACCGGAGGTGGTGCTTCGACATCGGCGCAACCGAGCAGTGGGACGTCGGGGACGCCGGTACCGAGCGCAAACTCCGCCACACCGACGAGCCCACTCGCGCCTTCGCCAACTGCGAGCGACCCGGCGCCCACCGGCGCGCCATCGACTGCGCCACCACCGACCCCGTCACCGAGCGCAAGTTCATCCGGACCAGACGTGCCAATCGCCTAGTGGCGCAAGCAGGGACAGAGCCTCAGAGACAGAGCCTCAGGGACAGAGCCTCAGGGACAGAGCCTCAGGGACAGAGCCTCAGGGCGCAGTGACGATAGTGCGCAGCCAACCATGGGTATCGGCGGTGCGGCCGGTTTGGATGTCGAGTAAAGCCTCGCGTAGGCGCATCGTGATCGGGCCTGGCTCGCCATCTCCGACTGTCCAGGAGTGATGGGCGCTCTTGACTATGCCCACTGGGGTTATCACCGCGGCAGTGCCGCACGCGAAGACCTCAGTGATCTCGCCCGACTCATTACCAAGACGCCAATCCTCACGCGAGATGCGCTCCTCTGAGGAGGCATAGCCGAGGTCGTTCGACACCGTGAGCAAGGAGTCCCGAGTAATGCCTGCGAGAAGTGATCCGGTGAGCTCGGGGGTGACCAGACGCGCGGAATCTCCTGAGCCGTATACGAAGTACAGGTTCATGCCGCCCATCTCCTCGACGTAGTGGCGGCGGCCGGCATCGAGCCACACCACTTGGTCGCAGCCGTGGGCGGCAGCCGATGCCTGCGCTAGGAGGGACGCGGCGTAGTTGCCCGCGCACTTTGCTTCGCCGGTGCCGCCAACGGCTGCACGCACGAATTCGTTCGAGAGCCACACCGACACAGGGCGAACCCCGCGCGGGAAGTAGGCACCGGCCGGCGAGGCGATCAGCATGAACAGGTACTTGTTGGCCGGACGGACGCCAAGGCCCACCTCAGTCGCGAACATGAACGGTCGCAAGTACAACGAGTTGCTCGGGTCCATGGGCACGTATGCCTGATCGGTCTCGATAAGCGCCGCAATCGCGCCCAGGAACAACTCCTCCGGAAGCGGAGGCATCGCTAGTCGGGCTGCAGATCGGTTGAAGCGGGCCGAGTTCTGCTCAGACCGGAATGTGGCAATGGAGCCATCAGGTTGGCGGTAGGCCTTGAGGCCTTCGAAAATCGACTGTCCGTAATGAATGAAGTTAGTCGCCGGGTCCATGCTGATCGGGCCGTATGGGATCAGTTTGGCGTCGTGCCAGCCAAGTTCTTCGGTCCATTCGATCGTGACCATGTTGTCGGTGAAAACACGTCCGAAGCCTGGATTCTCCAGTACCTCAGCGATCTGCGAAGGCGTACGTGGGTTCAGATTCGGCATGTGTTCGATGGTCATGGTGGACATGGGCTGAACTTACCTTCCAGGGGAGGTCCGGTGCGAGACCTGTCGGCCCCGACCTTGCACGTGTTGGCTGGCGTCAGCCGGCAACGCGTGCGGCAAGAGCATCGCCAATTTCCGGGGTGGATCGCACCGACGTGCCGCGCTCGAGCAGATCGGCCGCGACCGCAGCCTCCACCTCTGCAGCAGCATCAGTCTCACCCAGGTGATCGAGCAGCAGAGCCACCGACATCACCGTGGCTGTTGGGTCAGCCTTGGCCTGGCCGGCGATATCTGGCGCGGAGCCATGCACGGGCTCGAACATGCTGGGGTTGGTACGGCTCTCATCGATATTGCCACTCGCGGCAAGGCCGATTCCGCCCGCGATCGCTGCGCCGATGTCGGTAATGATGTCGCCGAAGAGGTTATCGGTGACAACAACGTCGAAGCGCTCAGGCGAGGTGATGAAGAACATGCAGGCCGCGTCAACGTGGCAGTAGTCCGTCTCAACGTTGGGGAACTCCGCGGCGACGTCATTGAACGTGCGCTGCCACAAGCCACCCGAGTGCACGAGCACATTGGTCTTGTGCACGAGAGTGACCTTGTTGCGACGTCGGCTCGCCCGTCTGAAGGCGTCACGGATGATGCGCTCGACTCCGTGACGGGTGTTGATGCTCTCTTCGGTCGCGATCTCTTGAGCAGTGCCACGTCGAAGGTAACCACCGGCGCCGGCGTAGGGGCCCTCAGTGCCTTCACGACAGACGACCATGTCGATGTGCTCGGGGCCTTTCCCTGCCAGCGCGGTCGCCACGCCGGGGTAGAGCTTCACCGGGCGCAGGTTGACGTGGTGATCTAGTTCGAAGCGCACCCGGAGCAGGAGTCCTCGTTCGAGTACGCCCGGCGGCACGCTGGGATCGCCAACTGCGCCAAGCAAAATCGCGTCGGTGCCACTGATCTCGGCGAGTACCGACTCGGGCAGGATCTCACCCGTGGCGTTGTATCGACGGGCGCCTAAGTCGTACTCGGCGCGATCGAAGGTGAGGTCGTGTCGGGCGGCAACAGCATCGAGAACTTTGAGGCCTTCATGAACGACCTCAGTGCCGATGCCATCACCGGGGATCACGGCTAGGCGATACTGCTTTGACATGCGCGAAAGAGTACGCCGCGTTCCATCATGTGACATCGACGTCCCACGATTCGAGACGCTGCGCCGTCCCCTGACGACGGAAGCCGCATTCCGCTGGTACCGTGGTCTCGATGACTCACGTGGCGCTCCTCCTTAGCGGCCGCAGCGGGGCCTAGAGACCGGCCTCCTCGCTGCGGAGTGCTGGCGTGCCGGTCGATCGACATCCGATCCCGGGCCCTCAGGGGCCGCCATCCTGAGCGAGGACACAGTGACCAGCACCGAAGGCAATACCAGCGATTCATCCCCGTACGTCATACGCACCGCCCAGAAGCCATCACCCATGGCCTGGCCGCGATACTCCCCCTTCACCCCCATCGCCCTTCCTGATCGCACATGGCCCGAGCGGGTCATCACTGCCGCGCCACGCTGGTGTGCGGTCGATCTGCGCGATGGCAACCAAGCGCTCATCGATCCGATGACCCCGGCCCGCAAGATGCGGATGTTCAAACTCCTCGTCGACATGGGCTACAAGGAGATCGAGGTCGGCTTCCCGTCAGCCAGCCAGACCGACTTCGACTTCGTGCGCCAACTCATCGAGGGCGAGCACATACCTGACGACGTCGTCATCCAAGTGCTCACTCAGGCGCGGGAGCACTTGATCGAGCGAACCTACGAGTCGATTGTCGGTGCGCCACAAGCGATCGTGCACCTGTACAACTCGACCTCGACCTTGCAGCGACGAGTGGTGTTCGGGCTCGACCGCGACGGCATCAAGGACATCGCCACGCACGGCGCCGAACTGTGCCTAAAGTACGCCGAGAACCTGATCGGAACCGAGGTGTACTTCGAGTACTCCCCTGAATCATTCACCGGTACCGAGCTTGAGTTCGCGGTCGAAGTATGCGACGCAGTTTTCGACATCTGGCAGCCCACGCCAGATCGCAAATCAATCGTCAACCTGCCAGCAACCGTTGAGATGGCCACACCGAACGTCTACGCCGACTCCATCGAGTGGATGCACCGCAACCTGGCCCGACGCGATTCACTCGTACTGTCGCTGCACCCCCACAACGACCGCGGTACCGCTGTGGCCGCAGCCGAACTCGGCTACCTGGCTGGAGCCGATCGCATCGAGGGCTGCCTGTTCGGAAACGGTGAGCGCACTGGCAACGTCTGCCTGGTCACTCTGGGCATGAACCTGTTCAGCCAGGGCATCGACCCGCAGATCGACTTCCGCGACATCGATGACATCCGCCGCACCGTCGAGTACTGCAACCAACTGCCGGTACACGAGCGTCATCCCTACGGTGGCGACCTTGTCTACACCGCGTTCTCGGGATCACACCAAGACGCCATCAACAAGGGTCTGGCAGCGATGGCGCGCGACGCCGAAGCGGAGGGCGTCGAGATCGACGATCTCCGCTGGGAAGTGCCTTATCTGCCCATCGATCCCAAGGATGTCGGGCGCACGTACGAGGCAGTGATTCGAGTGAACTCGCAGTCAGGTAAGGGCGGTGTCGCCTACATCATGAAGAGCGAGCACAAGCTCGAGCTACCCCGTCGGCTCCAGATCGAGTTCTCGCAGGTTGTTCAGCGAGTTGCAGATACCGAGGGTGGCGAGGTTTCTCCGACAGCGATGTGGGACTACTTCACCGACGAGTATCTGCCAAATCCCGCGTCACCATGGGGCCGCTTCGCACTTCGTTCCATAGCGCAAGATTCCACCGTCGACGGCGAAACCAACGTGCGTGTGGTGATCACCGATCGCGGTCAAGAAGTCGCCCTAACCGGTAGTGGCAACGGTCCGATCGCAGCGTTCTGCGCGGCCATGTCATCGCATGGTGTCGACGTTCGCGTCCTTGACTATCACGAGCACGCGATGTCTGCAGGAGGCGACGCCGTGGCAGCCGCCTATCTCGAATGCGCGGTCGACGGACGGATCCTGTGGGGTGTAGGCATTGACCCTTCGATCGTCACATCATCGCTCAAAGCCGTTGTCAGCGCCGTGAATCGAGCCGAGCGCGACAGCGCGATCGAGGACTAGTAACACGCAACAAATCGAGGCTCCCGAAGTAAATTCGGGAACCTCGATTTGCGTTTAGGTACTCAGAGGTCGAGATCGACCGATCGCGCTGAGATCGCACCAATCGCTGCTTTGACCTCGGCGAGAACGTCATGCGGAATCTCAGAGTCGACGGTGAGAGCGATGAGCGCCTCACCTCCAACCTCGTTGCGGCTCACCTGCATGCCGCCAATGTTGATGCCAGCGTCTCCGAAGATGCGCCCAGCGATACCGACCACACCGAGGCGATCGGCGTAGCGGACGAACGCCAGGTGCTCACTCATCGGGACGTCAATGCCGAAGCCGTCGACCTCGACTAGTTTTTGTAGGTTGCGCGGGCCCATAACGGTGCCGCCGACTACCACCGTATGACCGTCGGACAAGGTCAGGTTGATCCGCACGAGGTTACGCCAGTTTGGACTCTCAGTGGACGTTGTCAGCGAGACTGCGATGCCGCGTTCAGCCGCCAAGATCGGAGCGTTGACGTAGGAGACCGGATCATCGACGAGAACCGCGAAGACACCCTTGAGCGCCGAGAGTTCCAGGATTCGAACGTCATGCTCAGCGACTTGACCGAGCACCTCGACCTCAATCGCTTCGAGTGCTGCGGTCGCGAGCGAGCCAGCAACCCGACCGAGGTTCTCGGCCAACGCGATGCCTGGCCGAACCGCCTCATCGATCGGGCCACCCTCCACGTTGACAGCATCAGGTACGAGTTCCCCGGCCAGCGCCAAACGGACTGAACGCGCAACGGCGATGCCCGCCTTTTCTTGCGCCTCATCGGTGGATGCACCGAGGTGGGGCGTTGCAACTACGGAATCGAACTCGAAGAGAGGTGAGTCGGTGCAGGGCTCAGTGGAGTAGACGTCGAGGCCCGCCCCAGCGACCCGGCCCTCCTTGAGCGCTGAATAGAGCGCGCCCTCGTCAACGATGCCGCCGCGAGCCGCATTGATGATGCGAACGGTCGGCTTGACCTTGTGCAGCGCGTTTTCGCCGATCAAGCCGACAGTGTCAGGGGTCTTGGGCAAGTGAACGGTGATGAAGTCAGACTCGGCGAGGAGCTCGTCCAGGCTCACCATGCGAATGCCCGCTTGCGCGGCGCGAGCCGGCTGAACGTAGGGATCGTAAGCAATCATCTTCATGCCGAACGCCGCAAGCCGCTGCGAGACAAGCATTCCGATGCGTCCAAGACCCACGATGCCGACGGTCTTGTCGACAAGTTCAACGCCGCTGTACTTCGACCGCTTCCACTGACCGGCCTTGAGTGAGGCACTGGCCGGGGCGATGTTGCGAGCGGATGCGAGCAGCAAGCCCACAGCGAGTTCAGCCGCTGAAGTGATGTTGGACGTAGGGGCGTTGACGACCATGACACCAGCTTTGGTGGCCGCCTTTACATCGACGTTGTCGAGGCCCACTCCTGCGCGCGCCACAACCTTGAGGCGCTTCGCCGCGTCGATTACCTCAACGTCGACCTTGGTTGCCGACCGTACGAGGAGGGCATCGGCATCAACGATGGCCGCGAGGAGTTCGGCGCGGTTCTCACCGTCGCACTGGCGGATGTCGAAGTCGGGGCCCAGCGCGCTAACGGTGGCGGGCGATAGTTCTTCGGCAATCAGGACGA
>CAIXFH010000051.1 GCA_903918645.1 uncultured Actinomycetes bacterium
GGCGGGGCAGGACCTTGTTTCACCTCGGCCGGCGTGGTACGTTCTTCGGACTCCTGTTCCTCGGTTTCCTCGTCGTCGATCTCCACTACGTCATTGGCGACCTCGACCCGCAGTTTCTGGTCGACGAGGATGATCGTGTTGACGGTCGCGAAGGGGACGTTGAGCTTCTCGGTGTACGTCGCCCAGACGTCCTGGTTCACCGCCCGCAGCGTGAAATACATCGCGAAAAGGGCGGCGAAGAACATGAGTTCACTCGCCAGCCACACGATGGTGCCAACCGAGACCATGTTGGGTCGGTTTGCCGGTGCGTGAGCAGGTGCGCTTTCGATCAAGGTTGCATTCGCCACGGTAGGGATTCTGGCAGGTAATCAGTCCGCCTGAGTGCCCACCCCCCGACTCGGCGGTGTGTCGTACCGCACGTTTGTCTAGGTGCAGGCCGCCCAATCGCCGATTGTGCTAGGCGCCAGAGCGCTGACGGGCGCGACGGTGGCGCCCGATAGCATTGCCGCATGACCTCAGCGGCCCCCGAACCCACCTTGACTGTCCTGGTCTACAGCGATGACGCGACCGTCCGGCAGGCAGTCCGATCCGCCCTAGGACGTCGACCAGCGGCAGATCTGCCTGTCCTTGAGTACGTCGAATGCGCTACCGAGCCGATGGTTATTCGTCATCTCGACGCAGGCGGCATCGATCTGGCCGTCCTCGACGGAGAGGCCGTTCCCTCGGGCGGCATGGGGATCGCCAAGCGGATGAAGACCGAGATCTTCGGTGCCCCGCCCGTCCTGTTGCTCACCGGTCGTCCGCAAGATGCCTGGCTGGCCACTTGGTCGCAGGCCGAAGCCGTGGTGCCCCATCCGCTGGACCCGGTGCTACTCGCTCAGGCGGCGGCCGCACTTCTGCGCCCTCGCGTCGCGGTCGCTGGCAGTTAGGAATCTCGGTCGATGACTGCGAGCGATCCAACTGCCGTCGATGATCTAGTCGCCCAACCCGTTGTTGGCGGCGTCCACGACTGGCCCGACCTGATTAGCACTCTGCTTCGTCGCGATGACCTACCAACCAGCGGTGCGGCCTGGGCGATGGATCAGGTCATGGCAGGTGACGCCTCCCCGATTCACTTGGCTGCATTCCTCGTCGCTCTGCGCGGCAAGGGCGAGACCGCGCAGGAGATCGCCGGACTCGTGTCGGCGATGCTCAAGCATGCCGCCGTGGTTGAGGTGCCGGCCTCGGTTGGTGTCACGGTCGACACGTGCGGCACTGGCGGCGACCGGCTAAATACGGTGAACATTTCGACGATGGCGGCCGTGGTGGTTGCCGGCGCTGGCGCCCCGGTTGTGAAGCACGGAAACCGTGCAGCGAGTTCAGCGTCGGGGTCAGCCGATGTGCTCGAGGCGATCGGAGTGGCGGTTGATTTGTCGCCCGCGCAGATCGGCCCATGTGTGACCGAGGCTGGGATTGCGTTCTGTTTCGCCCCGGTGTTTCACCCGGGTATGCGGCACGCGGCGGTTGTTCGGCGCGAGCTTGGCGTTGCCACGGTGTTCAATGTCCTTGGGCCCCTTGCCAATCCGGCCCGACCGGCCGCTCAGGTTGTCGGTTGCGCAGATCTGCGTCTGGCGCCGGTGATGGCGCAGGCGTTGTATAACCGAGGCACTCGCGCGCTCGTGGTTCGCGGCGAAGAGGGCCTGGACGAGTTCTCTACTCAGGCGCCGACCCGGGTATGGGATGCCACGGTGGCGGGTCGTGGTGTCGTTGAGTCAGTGGTCGACGCCGCAGATCTGGGGATCGCCCGCACGTCGCCCGACGCACTGCGTGGACACGATGCTTCGTTCAATGCCGACGTGATGCGGTCGGTGATCGCGGGCCAGCGGTCTTGGGAACTTGATCCGGTGCGTGATGCCGTACTGCTCGGAGCAGCCGCAGCTTTGGTGGCTTATGACGCCGCGCGAGGTGAATCGACCAACGGATCGATCACCGACCGCCTCGCCGCAGCACTGCCCCGCGCGCAGGCGTCGATCGACTCAGGGGCGGCCGACTCAGTGCTGCAACGCTGGATCACGACCTCACAGCGCTTGCGCGCCGAGCGCTAGCCAGCGGGCCGTAATACGCGGCTGGAGTGCGGCAGGGTGACGATTTCTGCTCTCCGCGACTGGGCGAGGCGAGCCAGCAAGCCCCCGGCACCGTGCGCCGGCAGAGACCAGGCCACATCGCTAGTACCCGGCACCAGGCGAGCCCCGTCGGTGTCGAGCCAGCGCAAAATCCGGGTGGATTCCTCGGCTAGGGCAGCCGGAGCAGTGGCGGGAGCTGCGACGTGCTCCGCAGTCTGCAGGCAAGCGGCAACAGTTGGCTTGGGATCAATCCCTGGCCCGGTCTGGGCTGCTCCGGCGAGCCGGCCATAGCGGATGACATGGATCTCCCAGCCGTGATCGGCCGTGGGACGAGCCGCAATGAGTTCTGGGACCCGGGCTAGAGCTGCGATCTCCTGCGCGCGAGCAGCGCCGCGTGCGAACGTCTCGAGCCGATCGCGCCACACCGCGGCCTCCTCGTAGCGAAGATCGGCCGCCAACCCGCGCAACCGCTCGACCAGTGCCGACTCAACCCCGCGTACGTCGTCGACCAAGGCTCGGCGGGCTTGCTCGACGATGGGCGCGTATCCGTCGACGTCGACGCCACCGATGCAGGGAGCCGCGCAGCGACCCATGTCGGCCAGAACACAAGCCGATCGCATACTCCGCGAGGAGAGGCGTTCGGTACATGTGCGGATCGGGATCGCGGCTTGGAGCGCTTCGACGGCCTCCAACGCGGTACGCCGGGAACCGTACGGGCCGAGGTAAGCCGCGCCGGCCGCGACGTCATCGCGTACCTCGCGAACCACCGAGAGCCGCGGGAAGGGCTCGGCTGTGAGCTTGACCCAGACTGCACGTTCGGGATTCCTGCTGCGCCGGTTGTAACGGGGCGCGAGTTCGGCGATGAGGCGAAGCTCGCGGACCTCCGCTTCAAGCGGGGTGGCGCACACGATGGCATCGACCGAGGTAGCGATGCCGACCATCTCCGCCATGCGAGTGCGGGTCTCAGATGCGGTGAAGTAGGTGCGGACTCGGGTTCGGATGCGTTGCGACTTGCCGACGTAGAGGGCCTCGGAGTTGTGGTCGCGGAAGATGTAGACGCCCGGGGAATCGGGCAGTGAATCGGCGAGATGACGCTTACGTCGTTGTTCGGGGGAGACCCTCGACGAGTAGGTGATCAGTTCCTCAAGGGAGTGCACACCGAGGGAGCCAACTCGGTCGATCAGGCCATGGAGTACATCGACGGTGGCCCGGGCGTCGTCAAGTGCCCGGTGAGTAGGCGTTGTGGCAGAACGGAAATGCTGTGCCAACGTGCCGAGTTTGCAGTTGCGCACCTCACCTTTGACGAGCGCGGCGCGGGCGAGCCGGGCTGTGTCGACCACAGCTGGCGCGGGCCACGCACGGTCGAGTCGCGCGCATGCACCCTTGAGGAAGGAGATGTCGTAAGGCGCGTTGTGCGCCACCAGGACGCAGCCAGCGGCGAAGTCGAGGAACGCCGGCACCGCGACGCCGATCGGTGGCGCATCGCGCAACATCGAATCGGTGATGCCGGTGAGTACGGCGATAAACGGTGGGATTGCGACACCGGGGTTGACCAACGTGTGGAACTCGCCGATCACCTCGCCCGCGCGAACCTGCACTGCGCCGATCTCGGTGATGCCGGCATCACTGGGTGAACCGCCGGTGGTTTCGAGGTCGACGACGACGAATGTGACAGCCGATAGCGGCGTGCCCAGATCATCGAAGGTCGGCTGCAGACTCACAGAGGTGACGCTAGGCGCGGGGTCTGACAGCGGTGGTCAGGCGCGCCGCAACCTGCCAGTGCCAGTGCCAGTGCCGGCGCCGGCGCCAACACCCGGGCCGGCACCCGGGCCGGCACTGTCTGACGCAGAATTTCAGCCGCTGTCAGACCCGGTGATTAGCGTCGGGTTGATCGGTTCTTCCCCTATCCGCGAATCCCAACGAGGTGCCCCATGATCATTGACTGCGATACCTGCATTGTTCGTGGTCCGGCGTGTAGCGACTGCGTCGTTACCTTTGTATTAGGCCCACCAGGTTGGATTCAGGGTGGATTCGAGGGCGCCGAGTTGACTGCGCTCGCAGTTCTCGCGGGCTCTGGGCTGGTACCCCCACTGCGTCTGGTGACCAGCCTCTCGGCGGCGACCGCGCCGCTGGGTACTGCCGCTCGGGTCGCGGGTTGAGCCGGGCCCAGCCGGTGCGAGGCGCATTCTTGAGGTTTCGTGGAGTTTCGGTCTCCGTGTGCGCTGGTATGGTTCGGCTCGGTACTCGTCACGCGCTGTCACCAGACAACAGCGAGTACTCCGCCGAGTTCGACTAAGACATCCGCAAGGGTGTCCGCATTCGGAGCCGGGGACCCACTTTCCCTGGGGCGAATCGGCGATGACCGAGAGGAACGTCTCTCGCGAATCGCGGTAGGGCGACTTTCCCGCCCGAGCCCGACAGCTCACCCGGTAGGCGGTGTGGAGAGGGAGCGCCCTAGTGGCGACGCGTACAGACGCGCCTTGGCGCATGAGCAGGGCCATGTTGGTCCGGGTCATCGCACCGCTCGCTGCGCTGACCATTGTGGTCGGTGCAGGTGTTGTGGCGACCACTTCAGCCAATGCGGCTCCCACTAAGACCATCGAGCAGGTTCAGGCCGAAATCGATGCGCTGCAGCAAGATGCGAGTGATGCGGCTGAGATTTGGAACGAGGCGCGCACTCGCCAGGCGGCGATCCAGGCCAAGATCAGCAGCCTTCGAGTGCGTATCGCAGCGGCCGAGGCCGCTTACGGCAAGATCTCACGGGCTGTCGACGACATCGCCCGTGCTGCCTACTCATCCGGTGGGATCGAGCCCAGTTTGCAGGCTCTCCTAGCTGATGACCCCCAGAATTTCCTCGAGCAGTCCGCTGCCCTTGACCAGGTGGCGCGCTCGCAAGGCACCGCACTGCGTCGTACTCAAACAGCCCGGGTGCGCTTGGCCCAGCTCAAACTTGAACTCGCACAGGAGCAGGTCGCTGCTGCAGCGGCCAGCGCCGACGCCGCCAAGGCCAAGCACGCTGTCGGGCAGAAACTAGCTGCGGCCCAGCACATCTTGAACTCACTGAAGGCTGATGAGCGCAAGCGACTCAACGCTTTGACCGCGGCACGCCGTGCAGAGTCGCAACGAGCGGCTCGTGTCGCCCTACAAGCCAGCCGCGACCTCAATCGTTCGAAGAACGGTGATAACTCATCGCACTCAAGCGGTGGCGGGGGCGGCTCGAATTCGGGCGGGTCGTACGGCGGCGGTGGCTCTGGGTCAAGTCGAGCTCGCGCTGCGGTGGCCTACGCACTCTCCAAGGTCGGGCACCGCTATGTTGCCGGGGCCACCGGGCCCGGTTCCTTTGACTGTTCAGGCTTGACCATGGCCGCGTGGCGCGCTGCGGGTGTCTCACTGCCGCACTACTCCCGTTCGCAGTTCGGTGCCACCAGGCACATTAGCCGTAGCGAGCTGCGTCCAGGTGACCTGCTCTTCTACTTTGGCTACGGCGCTCATCACGTGGCGATCTACATCGGCGGGGGTTTGATGGTCAGCGCGTCCAACCCCGGCGCCGGCGTACAGATCATTGGCGCGTGGAGTCCGTGGTACGGCGAGCGTTACTCAGGTGCCACGCGCGTCGGCTGATCCACTCGCCGCATCGACCCCGTTCGGCCGCTCGCCGCGCTGACAGCCGGTCCGCGGGCCCGTACCGTGATGCCGTGGAACACCAGGAGCAGCCGAGTCGACGCTCCCACGCGCGCATCGGCAGCGGCCCGTCCTGGTGGAGCCTGGCTCTGATCGCAGTTGTGTGCCTATCCGTGACGTCCGCGCTGGGCGGCGTGCTCGTGGTGAACGCTGACCCGACTTTGGGTGTGGTCCATCGGGAACCGCTGGGTCAGGCAGCGCAGGCCCCCCGTGTCACCGCCCAGGATCTGCCGCTGGAGGTCGGTGATCCGATCGTGCGTCGCGGGGCGATCGAGCAGTTACTGCGCATCCGCGCGAACTCGGTGGTCGAAGGCTTGGCCAAGACCTGGGCTGCCGAGCAAGTTGAGGCGGCGCAGGTACCGGACTTCTTGCGTTTGCAGGCCCTGAGCCCGAGGTCTTTCAGTTACGACGTGTCGAGCATTGTCGCTTCGAGTGATCCCACTGTTGTCGACCTTGCAGTCACTCTGTCGTACCGGTTGGCGCCTGATAACTATCCGGCGACACTGCACGAGCGACTGACCTTGAACTACACAGCAGCCGGCTGGCGCATCTCGCGAGAGGTCACTAGCGGAAGCCGGGTGCCGATGTGGGAACTCGGCGATCTTGCCGTTGTCCATGGCGCACACAGCACGGTCATCGGAATCGACCTGCCTGCCTCGCGATTGAGTCGCTACGCCGACCTCGCTGATGCCGTTGTGCCCAGCATCACCGCGTCGTGGGGTCAGGATTGGGCGCAGGACGTGGTGATCGTCGTACCGAGTACGGCAGATCAACTGGCCAAGGGCCTTGACCGCAGTCTCGACTCGCTAGGGAGCATCGCTGCGGTCACCACTGTCGAGGGTTACTCGGCTGGTTCGGGCGCCACCAGGGTGTGGCTCAATACACCGATCCTGGATCAGCTGTCCGAGCTCGGTCGACAGATCGTGCTTCGGCACGAGCTGGTGCACGTGGCCACCGGATCGGCTGCCACTGAGTCCACGCCGCTGTGGCTCGAAGAGGGCCTGGCTGAATACATCGGTTACTTGGGCACTGGGGTTTCCCTCGATGTAGCTGCCCGAGATGCGCTGGATGCCATCAAGTCCGGTGCAGTCCCCCTACCCACACAACTGCCGACCGCTGAGGACTTTGCTGGGCCGCACCTGACAGAGGCCTACGAGACGGCGCTCATTGCGTGTGACCTGCTGGCTGGTACTGGTGGCGCCGCCTCGTTGGTCAAGATCTATCGCGACACAGCTTTGGGAACGGGCTCGGCTGATGAGAATGTCAGCGCTGCCATGAAGTCAGCCATGGGCTTGAACTTGGTCGCGTTCCAACGGTTGTGGACGTCCCGGATCGCTGACCTCGCGCAGACCGCCGTAGTGAAATAGCGAGGCTGCGAGTGATGATCGCTGTCTCGACCATGAGGTGGGCGCTGCTGGTCGCGCTGGTTGCAATCGTTGTGATCGCAGGCGTCATAGCGACAAGAGCCATCTCCCCGACTCGAGTGTCCAGTGCCGACATTGACCTCGACTTCACGGCCCTTCAACGTGAACGAGCAGAGTCGTTCCGTCGACGCGTTCGCCGCGCAGGACTTGTCTCGACCGCCCTTGCAGTCCTGGTGCCGGTGGTCCTTGTCTGCTCGGGTGTTGTCCGACGATTCGTCGAGGTGCTGCACGTACCTTGGTGGGTACAGGTGGCCGCGGTCTGCACGCTGCTTGCCGCAGTTGGGCTTGTGATTACTTTGCCGAGCGCGCTTGTCATACGCCGAGCCTGCTTGCAAACCGGACTTGCCACCGGACCGTGGAGCCGTTGGTGGCGCGATCTATTCCTTGGTTCGGCCATCGGCTGGCTCATCACCACGGGGGCGATGCTCGGCTGGATCGCGGTGGCACGGTGGTCACCGGACTACTGGTGGCTGATAGTTGCCCCGGCATTTGCTGCAGCGGTTGTACTCGCCTCGTTCGTCCTGCCCGTGGTTATCGAGCCACTGTTCTCTCGATTCACTTCCTTAGCGCATGGCCCTTTGCGCAGTGACCTGTTGGCATTGGCCGACAGGGATCGCGTACCTGTTCGCGATGTCCTTGTTGCCGATGCGTCGAGGCGGACAAGTGCGCTCAACGCATATGTGTCGGGGTTGGGTCCGACTCGGCGGATAGTTGTCCATGACACATTGCTCGATCGTGATCGACCTGCTGAAGTGCGGGCCGTGGTCGCGCATGAACTCGGGCATGTGGTGGCGCATGACGTCGGTCTCGGGACCATCTTGGCTGCGTTGAGTTCGGCCGCAGGGGTGGTGGCCGCAGCGGTTTTACTGAGTTGGCCATGGCTTCTGGGGCTGGGGCAGGTGAGCGGAGCCGATGATCCTGCTGTGGCGGGCCTGATTCTGGCCTTGGGCGGAGTCGCAGGTGTGCTGGGAGCGCCGGTGCAAAGTGCTGCGTCACGGCGGATTGAGAGGCGTGCCGACGAGCATGCGTTGGAACTGACCGCAGATCCAGCCACGATCGCGCAGATGCATCGCTCGCTCGCGTTAACCAACTTGTCGGCCCTGCAACCTCCGGTACTGCTCCAGTGGTGGTTCGGGACACATCCAACGTCGCCGGAACGTATATCTCGAGCTCGTGCCTGGGCAGTAGAGCGGGGGCTGCCAGCCCCGCCTGCGCTGGCGTCGGCGGACTGATTGCGTGGCCCGCTCGGAAATGCAGAAGGCACCTAGATCGATGTCCCCCCGGTATCGATCTAGGTGCCTGGTCTCTAGTTCTCCGCTGGCCTTGCAGTAGTTAGCCTTGCACCGTGTCGGGTCCAAGTAATCAGCCACACGGTCGAACTTGAAAAGTCATTCGGTTGATGGTGCACCCGCTTGTGGGGCCATGTGGCTTCGGGCTGTTAGAGCCCCGGCTCGTCGCGTTTGAGCAGGCCAAGCTTGAGCGCGGTCATCAGCGCCTGCGCTCGATTACCAGCTCCGAGCTTCTCGTACAGCTTGCTGATGTGGGTCTTGGTGGTCGATTCGCTGATGTAGAGCTGACGGCTGATCTGGGCGACTCCAAGGCCATCAGCTAGCAGCCCGAGGACCTCGCGCTCGCGCGGTGACAACTGCGGCCCGGTGGGCGACAGACGCCGTTGCATGGCTTCAGCCAGGTCAGTCGCTGTGAAGGAACGCGGTGTACTTGCGGCTTGGCGGGCCGCTGCCACGACGTCTTCGGCGGGGGCGTTTTTGGGGACGAATGCTGATGCACCGGAATCGAGAGCTCCGAAGAGTTGGTCATCTCCTGCGTACATGGTCAAGATGACGATCCCGATCTCGGGGTTATTGGCCCGAATCTTGCGGCAGGCGTCGAGGCCGTTACCGTCGGGCAAGCGAACGTCGAGGATGACCACGTGCGGGGTCGCCAACCCGAGCAGCCGGTGGGCATCTGCGAGAGTGCCAGCCTCGCCGACGACTTCGCAGTCGCCGTCTCTTTCGAACGCCCTGCGAAGTCCCTGTCGGATCAGCTCGTGGTCGTCCACGAGTAGCACGCTTATCGTCATTTGGCCCCCTAGGTAGTTACGGGATCATGCCATGGGATTTCGCGTCTTGGCATGTGAACACTGACTTTTGGCTGCTTCAGGTGGTACGAAAGCGGCCAAAATCGACGTCTTGATGAGTGGAGGTCGACGAACGGTTAACCCAGTTGTCAGGTTATCCGCCAATTACCACCGAATCGCTCAAGCTGACCTCGACGACGGTGCCACCACCTACTCGAGCCCTGAGCGACATGTTCGCGCCGAGCCGATCTGATCTTTCGCGCATGATGTCGATGCCGTACGAGTCGGCCCGTGGCGAGCCCAGGCCCGCACCATCGTCTGCGATGCGCAGGAACGCTTTGGGCGGATCGATTCGACAGGTCACCCACAGGTTGCGCGCCCGCGCATGTTTGCGGGCGTTGGTGATGGCTTCCTGAGCGATTCGCAGTAGTTCGGTCTCCACGTCGATGGGTAGTCGAAAGGCGGCTTCATCCAGGACGAGGTGCACGGTCAAACCGGAGTCGGTGCCCACCGAGCGCAGATATCCCGACAGCGCTGAGCCCAGGCCTCTCGTTGGTTGCACATCACTGCGCAGGTCGAAGATGGATAGTCGTAGTTCGTTGACGATGCGCGAAAGTTCAGCGCGCAGGCCCATCAGGGCCGTTCGGCTGTGGTCATCGCTGGCGTTCGCGGCGAGTTCATCGACTGCGTACCCCAGTGCGGCAACTTCTTGTGCCACACCGTCGTGGATCTCACGCGCGAGTCGTCGGCGTTCTTCAACCGTGGCCATGGTGCGGACTTCGGTGAAGAGCTGGCCGGTATCGATTCGGAGCGCTGCCTCGTTGGCCAAGCCTTGGGCGGTCTCAAGGGATGCGCCTGACCAACCCGCGGCTTGGCGCTCAACACCGATGAGCCCCAGTGGCCGATCGCCGAGTCGAAGTGGGAACACGACGGCGTGCCCGTGCTCTGGATTGTCAAACATCCCAAACTGCTGAACGGGAAGGCCGGATGTCCATGCTTCGCCCCAACATCCGGCCTCGAGGTCGGGTATCCAGTCGATTCGGCCCTCGCCCTCATGCGCGAGTTGAGTGAGCACTCCGCCTGTGCCGTTCGTATAGAGCGCAGCGCGATCGCCGGGCAGTTCGTCCAGTAGTGCGCGCAGCACCTCTTGGGCTAGGGAGATTTCATCAAGACCAGTGGGTAGCACTCGAGCGACATCGCGAAGTTCGGTGAGCAGATGGTGTGCGGTTGCGTAGGTGGACTTCGTCTGTTGGTCGCGTGTGGTTACTGATCGGCCCCATGCGCTGAGGAGACCGGCGACCAGCGCCAGCCCGATCCATTCGGCGATGAGCCCGATTTCGGCTCGGGCTGGCAACTGATCGTTGATGACCTGGGTCGCGCTTAGTACAAACAGCGAGGTCAGAACTGTGGTCGTGCTGGGCAGTGCTCCGGCGAGAAGACCGGCTGCAAAGGGGGCGACCACGACGTAGGGCAGCAGTGGGTCGGTTGCGGGTATACCCACACCGATGATCGCTGCCACCAGAGCCGCTTCCACGATCGACCGGATCCAGCGGATTCGAGTGGTCTTGGCTGGAACGCTCGTGCCTAGCGCGATCAGCACAAGAAGGACTGGTGCCCAGATGGGTTGGCTCGGTACGGCCAGCAGTGAGAGCACTCCGCAGAGCGTGAGGACGCCGAATCTGACAGTGATCACGATGGTCTCGCTCGTCGACCATCGGAAGCGCCCCATTGGCTTGTCGCCTTCTGTCCCCATGGTGCAACACGGTGACATATGTGGACACGTGCGCGCATGTCTATTGGCTTGTCCGTTTAAGCACGTCGGGGTCGGTGCCGATGACCATGAGGTGCGGATTGACTCAAGGTGTCCAATATGTGCAGCAGCAGTGCCCGTAGGTGCTGGCTGGTGTTCGCTCTGTCACGCCGATTTAAGAACGCGGGCCGATTTCGAGCCCGCAGCGGCTGCCCTTCCAAGTTCGGCCCCGGAGCCTGCGCTCGAGGCGGAGTTCTCCGCGGTGTTGCTCGACCTCAGCCCTGAGCCGCTGCCACTCGTTCAACCGGGACGGCATAGTCGTGGTGCCTCGGTGGTCGATGGCCGAGCCAGTAGCCGAGCAAACGGACGGCACAGCGCCGGAGCCTGGAGTGAAGATCAAGATCAGGTGATCGCTGACTTCGTAACCAACGAGGCCGCAGCACGCGCAACGGACTCCGGGCGTGACCACGCAGACGGTGCGGACTTCGAGGCCTTAGCCGACGAATTACTCGCACAACTAAGTGCGAGTGAGCAGCGCCCTGCCCTGCTTCACCCGGACGACTTCCCGGGCGGCAAGTGGGGGATGGCGAGTGCTGGAACGGCTGGCGTGATCGTCGTCCTACTGATCGTCTACGCGCTACTGGGCGCGGTCATCAATCGCTGATGCGGTTCCTACCCCACGCCGAGGCGCGAGGTGAGGCTGAGAGTCTCTAGGCTCTCGGTGTGCGAATCCATGTAGTCAGTGACGTGCACGGCAGCGCAGATGCGCTGGCCCGCGCCGGCGAGGGTGCTGATGTCTTCATCTGTCTTGGTGATCTCATTCTCTTTCTCGACTACGCAAAGCCAGCCTTAGGAATCTTTGGCTCCCTATTCGGCGCCGCCAACACCCAGCGGTACATCGATCTGCGAACGGCCGGCCAGTTCGACGAAGCGCGGACCTATTCAGCGACCTTGTGGGACGAGGCGATCGCGGCTGAGGGCACCGATCTAGGGAGTTTGATCCGCTCACGTGTGCGTGCGCAGTACAGCGAACTTTTTGCCTCGATGCCTACTCCCGCGTTCCTGACTTACGGCAATGTCGACCTCCCGCACATGTGGCCCGAGTTCCTTCAGCCAGGGCACACGGTGCTCGACGGTGAGGTCGTCGAGATTGGCGGTCTGCGCTTTGGCTTCGTCGGAGGTGGACTCATCTCGCCGATGCATACCCCTTACGAACTCGACGAGGACACCTTCGATGCCAAGGTCGCGGCACTGGGTGAGGTCGATGTGCTCTGCTCGCACATCCCACCAGCGCTTCCAGAACTCACCTACGACGTGGTCGCCCGTAGATTCGAACATGGCAGCGCTGCGCTGCTTGAGCTGATTCGCAGAACTCAGCCGCGCTATTCCCTGTTTGGTCATGTGCACCAACCTTTGGCGGCCAGAGCGCGCATTGGTCGTACCGAGTGTGTGAACGTCGGACACTTCAGGGCGGGCGAAACTCCGTTCGCCTTGACTTGGTAGACATCCGCGTACTGCACGGCTCGGCTCGGCTCAGCGAGGTGAGGCTCAGCGAGGCGAGGCAGGTTCGAGGTCCAACCAGTAGGGTCAAGGCATGTCCGATCGCACCGAATCCAGCATCGTCATTGCAGCCGCCCCTGTTGCGGTGATGGCGGTGATCGCCGACATCGCGTCTTATCCCCAGTGGAGTGACGGCGTGAGTTCTGTCGCGATCCTCACTCAGTACGAGGACGGTCGGCCAGCTGACGCGCGATTCGTGGTCGACGCCGGAGCGATCAAGGACACCTACGAACTCGAGTACGACTGGGCTGACGATGGCATGACAGTGAGTTGGACCCTCACTTCCGGTGAGATGTTGCGCGCGCTGGATGGTTCGTACACCTTGACCTCCAACAGCGACGGCACCACGACAGTGGTCTACCAACTCGCAGTAGACGTCAGCATTCCGATGATCGGACTCATCAAGCGGAAAGCCGAAAAGGTCATAGTTGACACGGCATTACGCGGGCTCAAGGAGCGAGTCGAAAGCGCATGACCGATAGTCCGGCCGCTGGCGAGGAGATCGTTCGACTCTTCACTGCCGCGCAAACCTGGTTGCGTGACCAGGCGCCTCATCTGGCTCCTGTCGATGCTGACGGGCAAACCTGCTCCTGCCCGCTGTGTCAGGTGATCGTTGCGGTTCGCGATGTTGACCCAAGTTCAGCCGGTCTCTGGATTGATTCCGCGCTTGCTTCATTTACCAGCACGTTGGCTTCCTACGTCGAGACTGCATCGGCCCAATGGCCATCATCTGCAAGTCGCGAGACCGACACTGCCGATGGCTCCTCGACCAGTGAGCCGTTGACGCCCGAGGAATCTGAGTAGTTGTCGACCTGCCTAATCCGCGTTCGAGACCTGAAAGGTTCGAAGTCTTGTCTGTGACCATCGGGATCGACATTGGCGGCACCAAGATCGCGGGCGGACTTGTCGACGAAACTGGCGCGATCGTTGCGCGGGCCCGTCGCGACACCCCATCAGGCCCGTCGTCGGCAGCCGTTGCGGCGATCATTGCGGTTGGCCAGGAGTTGGCTGGGCTAGCCGAGGACCGTGGTCTCGGAAGGGCGGTAGGCATAGGGCTAGGAGCGGCCGGACTTGTTGATCAGACTCGGTCGATTGTCCGCTTTGCCCCCAACCTTGGCGATGGTTGGAACGAGGAACCGTTGGCCGACAAGGTCAGAGCCGCGCTCGGGTTGCCCACTGTTGTCGAAAACGATGCCAACGCAGCGGCGTGGGGTGAGTATCGCTGGGGCGCAGGGCGCGGCGCCGATTCCATGATCGCGGTCACTGTCGGTACCGGAGTGGGCGGCGGGGTTATCCAAAGCGGCTCACTCATGCGCGGTGCGTATGGAATGGCTGCCGAGTTCGGGCACGTGATCCAGGTGCCCAACGGACTCCTGTGTGGCTGTGGCAGATATGGCTGTTGGGAACAGTACGCAAGCGGCTCAGCTTTGGTCCGCGAGGCTCGAGAACTTGTGGTGGAGCGTCCGGCTGATGCGTCCGGCCTGCTGGCTCTAGGCGATGGTTCACCCAGCGGGATCTCCGGGCAGGACGTAACTACCGCGGCTCAGGCAGGTAACCCGTTGGCGTTATTGGCTTTTGAACGAATCGGTAGGGCGCTGGGAACGGGTCTGGCCGATCTCGCAGCGTTGTTCGATCCCGAGGCGTTTGTCATCGGTGGGGGCGTGTCTGAGGCGGGCAACGTATTGCTGGATCCGGTTCGCGAGGCATTCGCGGCGAACCTGCTCGCACGCGAGAATCGGCCGTTGGCTCGCATTATCGCTGCCCAACTTTCTAACGATGCCGGCCTTATCGGGGTTGCCGAGCTGGCTCGCGAAGTCGATTAGGCACTTGCGCGCCCGTGGTTTTGGCGAGCTACAGCACTGAGCCGTCGTCCCAGCCTTCGAGTTTGCTATCCCGCATCCGCGCTACCAGGGTGGCGAACCCGCCCAGGAAGGCCGCGAGAGCCAAGATCACCATCCAGGGCTCCATGCCTAGGCCGAGCAGGGCGGCAAGCACGATCAGGCCCGGACCGCCGAGCAGGCCGGCCCAAGCGACTCTGGTGATCGGGTCGGTCTCAGGCAGTGGCGGGGGAGGCTGCGGAATGAAGTGCTCGGACTCGTCATAAGGGGCTGGTGGCACCGGATTGTTGGATCGGCGCACAAGCCGGGCCGAGAGTCTGGGCCGATCTTCAACCGGATCGATGGGATCGGAGCCAGGTTCGACGTCCTCGCGCACTGACCATCGAGCGACTGGATCGCTGGTGGTCGTGCCGAATTGAGAGACGATATCGGCGAATAGTGAATCGACATCCTGGGGGGCGAGTTCGGCGGCTCGTTGCATCGCGGCGGCGTCCTCGGCATCGGCTCGCAGTGCTGCGTCGACATGGAAGTCCATGCGCAACTGCGGTAGCGAACGGCCGATTATGTCTTGTGCAGCAACGAGTTGCAGGGAGTCGACCACGATTCGATCAGTGGGGCGTGAGGGGGGCGTGGTGTCGCGGGCCAGCCCGACCTCTCCCTCGAGCGGCTGGGCGATCGCTGCGACGCCGGCATCTCGAAGTAGGTCGAGCACCTGATCTGCCACGGGTGGGTCGACGTCAACGAGAGCCACATACCGGGTGGCAGGCGGCAACCCGTTGTCGCGTCCGTTGGGCGTGCTCATGACACCAGTGTCAGCCCTGGCTCGACTGTGGCGCGACTCGGTGCAGGAAGTTCACACTCGCGTCGAAAATCAGGGGCGCGTCATGGTCGAGGGTTGCCACGTGGAAACTGTCCTCGAGCCAGACTTCGGTGCGGTCTGCACTGGACACATTGGCCAGGATCCATTCGGCGTTGCTGGGCTCGACCACGTGATCCACGCGTGAGTGCAGGAGCAGGAGCGGCGCGCTGACTTTGGCGATGTCGGCCTTGATCTCGGCCCAGCCGGCCTGCAACGAGTGCGCCGAATGCAGGGGGAGTTTCGTGTATCCGCCTTCGTCTTGCCCAGGCTTGTTGATGTCGTTGGCGATACCCGGAAAGGCCTTGACGAGGTGCCTGATGAAGGGCAGTAGGTGACGATCCCAGCGTTCGCTGTGTACTGCGGGGTTGACCAACACGAGCCCCGCGACCTCAGCGGGCCGCAGCTCTGCGAGCCGCAAAGCTAGGGAGCCACCCATCGACAGGCCCATCGCGAAGACGGTCTCGCAACGCGACTGAAGGTCGGTGAACGTGCGGTCGACTTCGGCGTACCAGTCTTCCCAGCGGGTCAGGCTCATGTCCTCCCACTTGGTGCCATGGCCTGGCAGACGCGGCAGCTCGACGGAGAACCCGGCCTGGGCGAGGTGATCGGCCCAGGGCCGGACCGACTTCGGTGAGCCAGTGAAACCATGAATCACGAGCACTCCGACCGGGCCACCCTCATGTGAGAACGGCTCAGCACCGTGCATGAAGGTTCCGGGGATGTTGGCCATGGTTCCTCCGAAGATCGGGTGCGATGAGGCTGCGCGCTTGTGATCGGCTGATGTGCTGGATCTGACGCTACCGCTCGGAGTACGTTGCTGGTGAGCGTTGCTGACCCTTAGTCTTCGTGGTGCACGTGTGAACGTGTGCACAATGAGATCAGTACCGATGCGCGAGTCCGGATCGGCGACACACCGCGTGAGGGGAGGTATCAGGCCAGTGTTTTATTGGATCTGCAAGTACGTGCTGATCGGGCCGGTGCTTCGGTTGTGTTTCCGCCCGCAGGTTGACGGGCTTGAGAACCTGCCTGCTGAAGGCGGGGCGATTCTGGCCAGTAACCATCTGTCCTTCTCCGACTCGATCTTCTTGCCGCTGGTCTGTAAGCGACGCATCACCTTCCTGGCTAAGAGCGACTACTTCACCACTCCAGGCGTCAAGGGCTGGTTCACCAAACTCTTCATGTCAGGTGTGGGCCAGGTGCCCGTTGACCGGTCCGGCGGCGCGGCAGCCGAGGCGGCCGTCACAACCGCGATGCGGATCCTGGCTGACGGCGACCTGCTCGGGATCTACCCCGAAGGCACGCGCTCACCTGATGCGCGGCTGTACCGGGGCAAGACCGGTGTTGCCCGTATGGCACTTGAGGCCGGCGTCCCCGTCATCCCGGTTGCCATGCTCAACACCGCGCAGATCCAGCCACCCGGGCGTATCTGGCCGCGGTTCATGCGTGCTCGAATCTCGATCGGGGCACCGCTGGACTTCTCGCGATACGAAGGCATGTCCGGTGATCGCTTCGTGCTTCGCTCGATGACCGACGAAATCATGTACGAGATCATGCTGCTGTCGGGTCAGGAGTACGTCGACATGTATGCGGCTCGGGCCAAGGCACTGGTGACCGTTCGCGAGGATAAGCCGTCGGTGACCGATCCC
>CAIXFH010000052.1 GCA_903918645.1 uncultured Actinomycetes bacterium
CGTCTGAGATGCGGACCATGTCGCGTACGCCTGCTTCCGCAAGTCGCTTGGGGATTGGCAGTGCCCCTGCTTCAGGCATCCCGCCGGCGACCAGCCCAGCATTTCTCAGTACGAGCACATGGTCGGGCGTGACATCCAAATTGATGTCGTTCAATCGGATCCCGGCCTCTTCGGGGGAGTCGAAAACCAATGCCGGTCCGCGATGCACCAGGAGCGAGGGCGTTGCCGCCCCCGCCTTGATGACGGCGCCATTCGGGGCCAAAGATCCCCGCAATACCGTGAGGCTCCCAGTCGGCTTGACGGGATCGTCGAATCGCCTGATCACGCGCTCTACGCCCTTGGACGCTTGGGGCTCGATCGCTTGGTCGAGAATGGATTCGAGAGACTGTCCAGTCACTCCTACGGTGGTCAGATCGAGGTGCGGGGCTAATTGCTTAAGCAGTGTCGGCACTCCGCCTGCATAGTGCAGATCCTCTAGGTAGCCGCTACCTGAGGGCTTGAGATCGGCCAGCACCGGAATCTTCGCGGCCCAGGCTCCGAAGTCCTCCAACTCCAAGGCGATTCCAGCTCGCCTCGCGATCGCGGTCAAGTGGATGATTGCGTTGGTTGATCCACCCAGTGCGACCAGGCAGGCCATGGCGTTGTCGAATGCGCTGCGCGTCATGATTGAACTGGGTCGCGTGTCCTCGATCGCAAGTGTGACCGCACGACGTCCAGTAGCCACTGCCAATCTGAGTCGCTCACCGCTCGGGCCAGGGGCGGTCCCAGAGCCGGGGAGCATCATGCCCAATGACTCGGCGACGCAAGCCATCGTCGACGCTGTACCCATGACCATGCATGTGCCGGCCGTCGGACATAGCGCGCCTTGCAGATCGGTGATGTCCGCTTCGTTGTACACGCCAGCTCGGTGCAAAGCCCAGCCTGATCGGCAGTCCGTGCATGCTCCGACTCGGTCCCCACGCCAAGACCCGGTGAGCATGGGGCCAGTGACCACCATGATGGCTGGAATGTCAGCAGAGGCAGCAGCCATCAGCTGCGCTGGCACCGTCTTATCGCATCCCCCAATCAAAACGACGGCATCCATTGGCTGCGCGCGGATCAGTTCCTCTGTTTCCATAGCCATGAGATTGCGGTAGAGCATCGTCGTAGGAGAGACCAGTACCTCACCCAGTGACATCGTCCCGAACACGAACGGCACTCCGCCAGCTTCGGCGACTCCGCGCGATACCGCTTGGATGATCTCGGGAACAGATCGATGACACGGCGTGTAATCAGAACTCGTGTTAACGATGCCGACAATGGGCTTGTCAAGGTCATCGCCGTCGAACCCGGACGACGCAAGGAACGCCCTGCGGAGGAAACGACTGAACCCGTCGTCTCCATACGATGTGAGCCTGGTGTCGATGGCGAGGGGCATGGCTGTGTCTCCTAGATAAGTGTGAAGTTGATGGACTTCGAAACCAGATAGGCGTCTATCCCTTCGATGCCGCTCTCGCGTCCGAACCCAGATTTCTTGACCCCACCAAACGGAGCCTCCGTCGTAGCTACTACGAGGTTGTTCACACCAACTACTCCCGCCTCGAGTCCTTCGGCGGCCAAGTACGCGGTTTTCAAGTTCGGTGTGAACAGGTACGCGGCCAAGCCGAACTCTGTCCCGTTCGCGAGGGCAAGCCCTTCTTCTAGAGAAGTGAAGGGCATGACGGGGGCCACAGGTCCAAAGGGTTCCTCAACCATGATTGCCATTGACGAGTCGACGTTGGAGAGGACTGTTGGCTCGTAGAAGTAGCCTTCCCCCAGACTGTCAGGACGACGCCCGCCCGTCAGGACAACGCCACCGCGGCTGACTGCTTCGTCGACAAGCCGCTCGATGGTGCCGAGCCGCCTTTCGTTGGATAGGGGCCCGACTTCGCTACGAGGGTCGCTCCCGCTGCCCACCCGCAATTGGCTGACCCGCTTGGCCATTCGGGCGCCAAACTCCTCGTATAACGAGTCGTGCACGAGGAATCGACTCGGAGCGGCGCACACCTGTCCGGCGTTGCGGAACTTCGCTTGGACGGACATCTCAACGGCCATCTCTAGATCTGCGTCGCCAAAGACAAGAACAGGAGCATGCCCGCCAAGCTCCATGGTGACTGCCTTCACCCCGTCCGCACACAGCCGCAGAAGGTGCTGTCCAACTGGTACGGAGCCGGTCAGAGTGACCTTCCGTATAACGTCGGACTCGATCAACTGTCCTGAGATCTCGGCTGGATCACCTGTCAGGACATTGATTACTCCGGGTGGCACCCCCGCCTCGTCACATGCCCACGCCAGCCAGAAGGCCGACCGCGGAGCCTCCTCCGCTGGCTTCAGCACAATCGAGCAGCCTGCCGCCAACGCGGGTGCAACTTTGCGCGCGGGCAAGATCAGGGGGAAGTTCCATGGAGTGAAGGCTGCTACCGGCCCGATCGGCTGCCGGATGATTGATAGTCGACTGCTCCGCGACTGAGAGTCGACGACTCTGCCGTAGATCCGCTTTGCTTCCTCAGCAAACCAGTCGAACTGCTGGACGGCAGCGCGAACTTCCGACGTCGCTTCTGCCAGAGGCTTCCCTTGCTCCTCGGTAATGGTTGCAGCGATCTCCTGCTCACGGCTATGCAGGGCCTCGCCCACTCGGCGCAGGATCGCGCTACGGGTCCACGCGTCGGTATTGCGCCACTCGGTCCAGCCGCGTTCGGCTGCGGCGAGGGCCGCCGCAACATCGGACCGTGTCGCCAGCGGCACGGTGGCAACCTTCTGGCCAGTCGCCGGATCCAGCACGTCGAGCACACCGCCATCAGACGCGGGCACCCATCGGCCATCGATGTACATCTTATCCGGGGCTGTCATTGCTGCTCCTTCGGCTTGATTGCCATGTTGAATTGCCGCACGTGCGACGAACCATCAGCGTGTGAGGCAGCAGAAGAGTCTGCAGCGGAGATGACGGATTCTCTATCCGGCTGATCAACGCTCCAATCGCTGCTGCGCCGAGCCGCCGCCGCGGAACTCGGACTGTGGTGAGGCCAACAAGCCTCGAAGAGGCAAGGGACACGTCGTCGAATCCTGTGACTGCAACGTCTTCAGGGACCCGAAGGCCACGATCGATGAGCGCGTCAATGACGCCGATAGCCATCATGTCGTTGCCACAGACGACGGCATCAGGTAAACCGGGGAACCTTTCGCAGATCGACTCTGCAGCGAGATAGCCCCCCTCTCTGGTCAGTTCTCCGACCACGACGCAGTCGTCAGCTAGGTCAAGTCCTGCATCACGAAGACCTTCGCGAAAGCCGAGGAGACGGTCTCGTTGAGCTGTGGAACTCAAGGGTCCGATCGCCACTGTGATGTTCCTATGCCCCAGACCAACGAGGTGTCCAACGACTTCTCGAGCGGCGGCCGCATCATCGATGCCCGCGAAATCAGTCACCCCATCGCTGGCTTGCCGGATCAACTGCACCACAGGTATCTCGTGTTCCAGTAACTGCCCCAGGAGACTCCGGTCTGCTTCCGCGAGGGAGGAAATCACAAGACCAGCCACTTGGTGATCGAGTAAGAAGCCCAGAGACTCTCCCCGCGGTTCGCCTGGATTGGACTGGCTCACGAATACAGCGAAATCGTGTGCTGCCGCCGCCCGCAGAACACCTGCAGCGAGTTCTGACGAGAAGGGGTTTGAGACGTCGGGGACCATCAATCCGAAGACCTTGGATTGTCCCCGGCGCAGACTCGAGGCAATCTGATTCGGCCGGAACCCGAGCGCAGCGGCAGCCTCCAGGATTCGTGCCCGGGTCTCTTGGCTAACTCCGGGTGCTCCGCTCAGGGCATTCGATACTGAAACGGTCGAAACACCGGTCGCCTTGGCGACGTCCACCATTCGGGCCCGGGTCCTGGCTCCGGGCTCTGCTGCTTCTGTTGGCAGTTGCTGTCGCTGCGGGCGCTTGGGGGTAGTCATCAGGTACCCAAGAACTCATACGGGCTCTGAACTGGTTCGAATTTCCCGGAAAGTGACGAACGCTCTGCTGCTAAGGACACGAGGACGCTAGCCAACGCATCGCGCGCGCTGCATCTGGATTCGGCCTCGCCCGCGGCCACTGAAAGGAAGTGTGCGGTCTGGGCCGCGTAGGCTGCGCTGAACCGCATCGTCGGGCCGTCGTATGGCTTGCCTATGAGCGTGTGCGCAGTCGCATCCAGAGGAAGAAGCGGCGTGTGTTCATTGGTTCCAGTGGCGGCGCTGTCTTTGGTCCCCACAACCTCGATGCGGTAGTCCTCGCCGCGGCCGTCCTGGCGAGTTGCTCCGACTACAGCGAGGACCCCATCACTCATTTCCATGACGACGGCGGCGACCTCGGAGTCTCCGAAAGCCTCCAAGTACTCGAGAGTTCTGATGGAGCCGGTGGCGTGAATCCGCCTGACTTCTTGCTGAGTCACCCATCGAATTGCGTCGAAGTCATGTATCAGTTGATCGCGAAAGATTCCCCCGGATGACGCTGCATACTCGGCGCCCGGCGCCTCCATATCATGTGAGGCGGCCCTGATGAAGAGAACGGTCCCCAACGCCTCTTCCTCAATCATGGAACGCAGTCGAATATTGCCCGGCTCGAACCGGCGCATCAGCCCGACTTGTACGACAGCGTTCGCGTTCTCGACAAGCTTGACCATCTCAATGGTTTCTTCAAGGGTCTTTGCGAGTGGCTTCTCACACAGAGTCGGGATTCCCAGATCGACGCATCGTCCGAGGAGCACGCCGTGCACGGGAGTAGGGGCACCGATGACGATCGCATCCGGTCGGCTCGCGAACAGCTCGTCCACGGTTGCGGCTCGTGCGACAGGTCCGAGGTCGTCCACCAACGCTTGTGCTCTCAAGGGATCGGTGTCGGCAACGACCAAGCTGTCCACCCGCGGGTCAGACGCAAGTTGCTGCGAGTGGACTCGTCCGATGCGTCCAGCGCCGAGCACTGCAGCCCTCATGACATGGCCCCCTTGAACCGCGGTACATCTTTGATTAGACGCATCGTGTACTCCTCCTGTGGCTGCTCAAGAACATCGTGGACGGTGCCGCTCTCGACAACAACTCCACCTGCTAGCACTACTACCTCCTGAGCAATGGACCTGACGAGAGCCAAGTTGTGTGTCACGAAGAGGATGGACAGATGCCGTTTCCCCTGAAGTTCGCGTAGCAACTCGACAATGACTGCCTGGGCTGAGACGTCCAGCGCGGACGTCACTTCATCACATATGAGCAGTTCAGGGTCAACAACGCGGGCACGCGCGATCGCGACACGCTGCCGCTCACCCCCGGATAACTGGTCGGGGAAGCGTGACACGAAACTGCGCGAGAGGGACAGGTCGTCGAGCGTCTGAGCGATGCGTGCCTCACGATCAGTTCTGCTCATGTCAAGGTGATGCTCGAGCGGTTGGGCGATTATCTGACCTACGGTCTTACGAGGGTTAAGGGATGCGTAGGGGTTTTGGAACACGTACTGAATTGCACGACGAGTGATTTCTGTTCGTGGAGATGGCCCAGGCGGCAACTGGCTGCCCTTGAAGCGCAGTTCACCTTGAAATTCCTTGTGGAGACCGGCGACACAGCCCGCTAACGTCGTCTTCCCGGAACCTGATTCGCCCACCAACGCAACGCACGAATTCGAAGGTACGACAAACGACACTCCGTGCAGGACCTCTGCCGAGCCATACCTGGCGCGAACCCCTTCCACCTCAAGAATCGGAGTCACCACTGTTTCGGGGGACTCCTGGGTTTCGGGGGACTCCTGGATCGAGATACGTGCGTGCGAAGCGACGAGTTCCGTTGCCCTGAAGCACCGAACCGAGCGTCCGTCATGAACCACTTCCCCCGGAAGCTCGGTGTCGCATCGAGCAACCCGAAGTGAGCAACGCGGGGCAAAGGAACAGCCGGGTGGACGCCCACCTGGCTGCGGTGGTTGACCTTCGATACCGCGGAGCTCCTGAGCGAATTCAGCGGATGGCAGGGCTTCGAACAATCCGCGTGTGTACGGATGCGAGGGAGCTCCGAAGACCCGTTCGGTTGGCCCGTGCTCAATGATCCTTCCGGCGTACATGACAGCGACTGAAGTCGCGAGACCGCTCACCACAGCGAGGTCGTGGCTAACGAAGACCGCTCCGACTCCGTGCGCCCGACACAGACTTGTCACCGTCTCGAGAACAAGCCGCTGGGTCGAGACATCCAATCCAGTGGTTGGCTCGTCAAGAACGATGAGCGACGGTCGCCACATGAAAGCGATGGCCAAGGCAATCCGCTGCTGCTGCCCACCTGACAACTGGTGTGGGTAGCGGGAAAGGTACTCGGGGGTCGCCGGCAGGCCCACTTCGTCGAGTAACTCACTGATCCGCAGTTCGGCACCGTTCTGGTCGGGTGCGTGCGCGCGATAGGCCTCGCGCAACTGAACACCCACTCGAAGGCTGGGGTTCAACGCGGTGCTGGGGTCCTGCGGGACATAGGCCACAGCCTTGCCGCGGATACCGCGTAACTCTCGATCCGACAACGTGAGGATGTCGACTCCGTCAAGTGCGACAGTGCCTTCCGAGATCATTAGGCCGCGTCGCGCATAGCCCAGCAGTGCCAAGGCAACGGAGGTCTTGCCTGAGCCAGATTCGCCCACCAGTCCGAGAACTTCACCCGCTGTCACGGAGAAGCTGACATCGCTCGCCACATCGATCGTGGTGCCCGAGCGACAAATGCGAAGCCCATCAACTCGGAGCCGCGGAATCGAGATGCTCACTCCTGCCCTCCGGCCACGACTGTCGTCAACTCGACGGGCTGCCGTTCAACGCCGATGGCTACCCGCGCGACTGCATCCGTGAACGTGTTTGTTCCGATGGTGAGAAGGCTGATCAACAATGCTGGGACCACAACCGCCCACGGGTTGCTCTGAAGGCCTACCCGATTCTCATTGATCATGATGCCCCAGTTGGGATCGGGTGGAGCCTGCCCAAACCCTAGGAATGCCAGACCTGCCATGACCACGATGGAGTAGGTCATGCGTAAGCCCGCTTCTACCATCAACGGCGTCACAAGGTTGGGCAGGATCTCGGAATACATGACCTTCCGCCTTGGCACACCTTGGATTTCCACTGCACGAACATAGGGGCGTTCCGAGACATCAAGTGCGGCAGCGCGAATTACTCTGGCGACTTGTGGCGCGTGCCCCAGGGCAACAGCCAGCACGATGAGCCAGAGCTTAGGCCCCGCAATCGACACCAGTAGAAGGGCGAAGACAAGTTGCGGGAACGCAAGGAGAACGTCTGCGCTTCGCATGATCAGTCCGTCGGCGCGACCCTTGATGTAAGCGGCGGAAATGCCCGCTGCTGCCCCGATGCAGACTCCAAGGATTGTCGCTGCCAGCGCCATACACAGCAGCAGCCATCCCCCCGATAGCACCCGCGAAAGGACGTCTCGGCCGAGAGCGTCCGTGCCGAGCAGGTACGTGGCAGATGGCCGCTGGAACGGCAGGGCGACCAAAGCGGTGGGCGAGTATGGCGAGAAGAATGGACCGACTATTGCCACGAGAACTACGACCGCGGTCAAGGCAAGGCCGGTGGCACCACGCTTCGTTCGGACGACTCGGGAAAGAATCGCCCTCCACTGGCCGCGAATTTTCGGAGCGAGGACGTCTTCCGCTGAAGTCCGGATTTCGGCTGTCATTGTGCGTACCTGCGACGGGGACTTCCGATGAGAGCCACAACATCGGTCACGATGTTGACCACTACATACACCGCTGCAAGGACTACGACGATGAACTGAATGACCGGAATATCACGGTTGTTGACTGCGCTCACGAGAGCCTGGCCAATACCCGGGTAGTCGAAGATGTATTCGACGACCACAATCCCACCAGCGAGGTAGAGGAAGTTCAGGCCAATGACCTGGATGGTGGGCGCGATCGAGTTAGGTAGAGCTTGGAAGAAGAGAATGCGCTTTGCCGATATTCCTTGCAACCGTGCCATTTCGACATAGTCGGATTCGAGAGCCTCGATCATGGCCGCCCGCATCATGCGGGCGATGTACGGAAATATGACCAATACCAACGTCGCCACCGGCAACACCAGAACATGCGGTCGCGATAGCGGAGTGGTTCCTGGCGGAAGCAGGGAGATCGCAGGCAGCCAGTGGAAGACATTCGTTGCGAAGAGCAGTACGAGTCCGATAGCAATGACGAATTCGGGCAGCGCTGTCAGAGCCAAGGAGGAAATGGACAGAGCGTGGTCGAATGGCCGATCCCGCCGCAGTGCCGCGATAGCTCCTGCAAGCACTCCGACCAGCGTCCCGAAGAAGCCAGCAAGAAGAACGAGCACTGCCGAGTTGAGGAAACGGGCGCTCACCAAGGCGGTGACTGATTGTCCGTTTGACATCGAGGTGCCCAGGTCACCGCGGAGGATCCCTGAAAACCAGTACCAATACTGGGCGACTATTCCTTGGTCAAGGTGCAGTTGCAGTTCCAGTTTGTGAATAGATTCTGGGGTCGCAGAACGTCCCAGGATGGAATACGCCGCGTTGCCGGGGAGAACCTCCGTCGCCAAGAAGACAACGACCGAGACCAAAAACACTGTCACTAGCCCTTGCATCACACGTCGTGACGCAAGGGCTAGGACAGGATGCTTCCGGCTTCGAACTTCGATGCTCGGTTCCGGCCCAGCGGCAAGTTCGGACGTCAGGACTTCCACAGGTACTTGAACCTGTAGTTGTTGAACGGAAGGCCCATCTTGGATGGCAGCATGCCATTGACGTTTGCCTGGGTGGCGTCAACGAAGCCGGTGAAGAAGGGGATGATGTAGCCACCTTCGTTGTACTCGATCGCCTGCATCTCGTGAACAATCTCGGCCCGCTTGGCCTCATCGACTGTCTTGATCGCAGTCTGGGCCATCTTGATGTACTGCGGGTTACTGAAATGGGTTTCGTTGTACTGCGACGTCGGCAGCATCGAGTAGTAGACCTGAACCATGTAGGTGTATAGGGACCAGGTGTCCTGTGCGAACGGGTACTTGGTGAACTCAGGTCCGTAGAATGCCGCCTGCGTGAGATTCTGTAGGTTCACGGTCACATTCGCAGCCTTCGCCTGCTCCGCGAAGATCTGCGCGGTCTCGTAGATTCCGACGCCGATCTGCTGCGATGTGACCAGGTTTACGGTCAAGGAGTCGTGACCAGCGGCCTTCAACAACGACTTGGCCTGCTCGATGTCCTGGACTCTTTGGGGTAAGTCATTGTTGTAGGTGGCATCGAATGGCGCGAACAGGTCGTTGCCGATGGCGCCGTATCCGCCGATCGCCAATTGGGCCGCCTGCGGTCGGTCGAGGATCATCCTGAATGCCTGACGTACGCGGACGTCATCGAACGGGGCCACATCGGTTCGCATCACGATGGGATTCCATGAGTAGCCTCGGCTGACGGTGGTATTGATACCGGCGCTCGTCAACCCAGCGACTGCTGCCGGAGTGACCTGGTCGATGGCATCGAACTGACCACCTTGAATCCCCTGGGTTTGGGCCGATCCGTCACCCGCGTCGACCAGAATCAGCTGATCTAGGTAGGGCATCCCGTCGTCCCAGTAGTTGGGGTTTCGATCGAATACCGACTGCTGGCCAGGGGTGAAGCTGTTGAACTTGAAGGCGCCAGTGCCGACCGGCTGCTTCGGGTCATAGCCGACCGGAACCATCTGGAAGGTCCACGGGCTGGCGAGGATCTCGTTGAATACAGCCACGGGCGCCAGCATCGGTACTCTGAGGGTCTGGCTATCCAGGATCTCAATGTTCTTCACGTCGGCCACCGCCAGAAGCGGCGCACCCGTGAGGTTACCGCTGGCAATTCGGTTCAGCGTGAACTTAACGTCCTCTGATGTCAGAGTCTTGCCGTTGTGGAACTCGATGCCAGGCTTCAACCTGATGGTCCAACTCGTGGCGTCCGCGTTGGCAGTCAACTCTTCTGCGAGGTTGTACTCGATCTTCGCATCGCGGTCAAAGGTGAGCAGGGGATCGTAGAGGTTCGCAAGTCTGGCGTTATCGGTGTATGACAGGGGGGTATTGCCATCGACGGTGTCGGACGAACTGCCTCCCAGGATCCCTACCGTAAGCGTCCCGCCACGTTTCGGTGAGGCTGCTGCGGTCGGACTCGTTGCCGGCGAGCCGCCGTCGGAAGAACAGGCTGTCATCAAGGGCGAGAGTGCGGCTGCGCTGCCTCCGATGGCCGTCATCCGAAGGAGATCTCTGCGCGAAACACCCCTGATGCCAGAGTTGTTTTCAGTGTGATTTGGCACTTTACGTTCCTCTCATAGGGAATTAGGGACGTCGTTCGAACTTCGGATACCTGGCGAACACCATCACCGGACCCGAGCCAGCTCTCGAGATGTCATTCATGCTGGCTCAGATCAGCCTTGGCTTTGGAACCGAGACACCGCCTCAAGGACGTTGGCTCGTTCTTCTTCAGTGAGTGCACGTAATGGGCCGCGCACGTCTTCGTTGATAGGAACGCCGCGGTCTCGCAGGACAGCCTTCAGCGATGCGTGCAGCGGCTGTCTTTCCATCAGGACGCGCAGTTGAGTAACTCTTTCTGCGTTTTCCTCGGTGGGATTCGCGACGAGGGATGCGATCAACTCCGGAAACGCTGATGCCAGGGCTGAAACTGCGCCGACAGCCCCGTGTGAGAAGCCGACCGATATCAAAGATTCCGGTCCCACGAGGATGTCCAACCACGGCAACAAGTACGGCTTGAATCGTTCGAACGGCGCATCGGACACTTTGAGGCCCATGAAGTTCGCGCAGGCATTGCCCAACTGCTCCAGCACTTCGACCGGCACGGCATAGCCGCTCCGGTCCATGAACTCATAGATGTAGAAGGGTGTGGGTGAGCAAGCTTCGGCCGCTGCTACCAGGTGGGCTAGCAGAGCGAAGTTGTCGAGCCGGAAATACGGCGGCGCGATCACAGATACTGCGTCGGCGCCCGCATCGCGAGCATGTGCGGCTATCAGCCGCGTATCGCGCGTAGTTTGGGCGCCGGCATGGACTACAACCTTGGTCCGTCCGTTGGACGCCTTCTTGAAGGCTTCGGTGAGCTGGCACCGTTCAGCCACGCTCAGCAGGATGCCTTCACCGGTGCTCCCACCAAGCATCACTCCTTGAAGGCCGGAGCCTGCATAGAGTTCAACAAGTGGCCCAACA
>CAIXFH010000053.1 GCA_903918645.1 uncultured Actinomycetes bacterium
AGGAACTGGCGGGCGTTCTCTTTACCCTGTCCGAGCTGGTCACCCTCGTAGGTGTACCAGGCGCCAGACTTGCGAACGAAGCCTTGATCGACACCCATGTCGACGAGGCCACCCTCCCGGGAAATGCCCTCGCCGTAAATCATGTCGAACTCAGCCTGCTTGAACGGCGGAGCAACCTTGTTCTTGACGACCTTGACCCGGGTGCGGTTACCGATGGCCTCAGTGCCGTCCTTAAGGGTTTCAATGCGGCGCACGTCAAGACGCACTGACGCGTAGAACTTCAGCGCCTTACCACCCGTAGTGGTCTCCGGACTGCCAAACATCACACCGATCTTCTCGCGCAACTGGTTGATGAAGATTGCAGTCGTGTTCGAGTTGCTGAGCGCACCGGTGATCTTGCGCAGCGCCTGCGACATCAAGCGAGCCTGCAGACCCACGTGGCTATCACCCATCTCACCTTCGATCTCGGCGCGCGGCACAAGTGCTGCGACTGAGTCGATGACGATGATGCTCACGGCGCCAGACCGGATCAGCATGTCGGTGATTTCCAAGGCTTGCTCACCGTTATCGGGCTGGCTCACCAGCAGCGCATCGATGTCGACGCCGAGTGCCTTGGCGTAGTCGGGGTCAAGCGCGTGCTCGGCGTCGATGATTGCCGCGATGCCGCCAAGGCGTTGAGCACTGGCAATCGCGTGCAGTGCAAGTGTGGTCTTACCTGAAGACTCCGGGCCGTAGATCTCGATCACGCGGCCACGCGGCAACCCGCCGATGCCAAGCGCGATATCAAGTGCGATGGATCCGGTGGGGATCACCTCCATGGGTGCCCGACCTTCCTGACCCAGGCGCATGACTGCGCCCTTACCGAACTGACGCTCGATCTGCGCAAGTGCGGTCTCGAGTGCCTTTTCACGGTCGGAGTTACCGGAACCGCCGGGGGTTTTGGATGATGACGACGCTGCCATGGGGACCTACCTTCGTGCGAAGTGGATACGACGGTGCGGACGCTACGGAGGGGGTCCGACAACGCCCCTATGCTCGATGCTGCGCTGGGGATAATCCGGCTGCCAGTGACTGGCTTGGGACCATCCGGCTCGGCGATCGAACGGCTGGGCAGGACACACATTACGTCGTACGGGTGTTCGATCGCATTGCGACACGCCGAGTCAGTCGAACAGGTGTCTACAACTAATAACCGAGGAACTGTGCTTATCGGCTCATCAACCGATCAGGCGATATGCCGATGACAAGATCACCGATCGCGAAGCGGGAGACCGAGTTCAGCGTGCACCGCACGCCAGATGGCAACCGTCTCCACACCAGCGGCGATCGCGTCGTCAACGGTGGTCGAACCAAGCGATGAGAGCACGTGGTCACGCGCCCACGACCGGGCGTATGCCGGGCCGAGAGCGGTATCCATCCGTAGCCAGAATTCAGTGAGCCGCACAGCGAGCAGGGTAGGCGACGGCTAGGTCTGCCGAGTCAGTGGCCAGACGCTGGCACTTGGTGGGCCAGCACCGGCACCTAGACCGAGCGCCGAAGTCAGCGCCGAAGTGAGCGCCGAAGTCAGCGCACGAAGTCAGCGCAGAAGTCAGCGCACGACTGCAACGTTGAAGTGCGACGAGCCCATCGCGCCCATCAACGACAACCAGAGCGGCAAGTAAAGTTCGAGTCCCCGCGAGGCACTGATTCCTCCTGCGTCGACTATCTCCCCCGGCGTCCAACCGAACTCTTGCAGCAACGCACTGACGATCTGCTTGGCCTCGCTGTGATCACTAGCGACAAAGACCGAATGCGATCCAGACAGCGAACGCGGATGCACCATCACGTCGGCGTTCATCGTGTTGAGCGACTTAACGACGAGGGCGTCAGGAAAGGCCAGTTGGATCTGCTCGCCCAGACTCAGGCCGTCGTGAGCCACCACCGTCGGCGGAAAGCCCGCCGAGAAGTCGAGTGGATTCGCAACGTCGATCAGTACCTTGCCGGCCAGGCCGTGAGCGCCCGCTGCTGCGAGGACCTCGAGGGAGACCAAACCCCCAGTGGCATTGATCACCAATTCAGCCCAGCCTGCGACGCTGGCGAACGTGCCCTGCCCCGACACGTCCGGGTGACCGGCCACCCATTGCGCCGCGGCGACGTTGTCGACCGTGCGAGATCCGAGCCGGACCAGGTGCCCGTTCTTGACCAGTCGGCTAGCCAACGTGGTGCCAACGATCCCCGTGCCCAATACCCCGATGCGCATTGCGCCCTCCCCCGAGAAGTTGTCGCGACAAAAAATGAGGAGGCACTACCGGAGGCACTATTCCTCAGGGCAATGATGACTCAGAAAGGACACCCGCACACGGCAACACTGAAGCCCGGTCGAACTTGGTCGAGGCGACCGACTAGCCCTTGGTGTCAGGCGTTGCAAACGAGGTGGTGCGAACTGCGATCGGCACAGCGGACGCGACTGCCCTAGCCTGAATCGCGCGAGAGTCCTTTGTACCAGGGGCAAACACGTGGCTAGCCAGCCAGCGAGCCACCAAATCAACGTGTTCGGACGTACTAGACCGATCTGCCATGTCAAGGACGAGCGCAATATTGGCCCTGACGACATCCCAGCTAGCACCTGCGCCCGGGGCAGCAGCGGCCAGCAAAGCTGCGGGCTCAACCGCCCGGATGCCCACGATCACGACGTGACCGGCGACGCCATCGGCAGCACGAGTAAGTGCAACACCGAGATCGCTGGCAGCAAGATCACGACAGTCGGCAGCAAGTTCGGCGACGTCGTCGGCGATTAGACCCGCGACGAGATCGTCCTTGGTCCGGAAGTGGTTGTAGAGCGTGGCCTTTGCAAGTCCGCCACGTACAGCGACATCCCCCATCGTCGCTTTACGGAAGCCGCGTTCTGCGAGTACCCGACGAGCACCGTCGAGAGCGGCAGACCGCGTGCGCCCCATAGCGTTTCCGGCACGAGAATGCGGAGACCGCTCGGGCACCAGGCGATCGGTGGGCGGCACGTTAGGCGGCAGCGACGACCGAGGTGCCAACAACCGGAAGATCGGTGACCGGAGCCACGCCCTCAAGTACGGCAACCTCGTCGCTCACCGAACGCATCACGGTCGAGAGCGGCACCTGCAGTGCGGTGCAGATGGAGGCAAGTAACTCGCTGCTCGCCTCCTTCTGGCCACGCTCGACTTCGGATAGATACCCGAGCGAGACGCGAGCAGCGGACGAGACCTCACGCAAGGTGCGACCTTGATCTTGGCGACGTCGGCGAAGTTCATCACCGATCACGCGGCGCAGCACGATCACCGACCGACCTCCCTTCGCGACGTCACGTCGATCAGGGCTGATCACGACGTTGCCACTACGGTACCGGTCAACCACGAAAGTCGCAGGCAGAGGGGCCGGACGGGCTAGGGCGCGTCGCGGATCGGTTGGGGCTGAGACGGTCATAGGACACCTCGTGGATAACAAAGAGTTGACAGCAGTGAACAGCCGCAGGAGCCGACTTGTCTTGCTGGCTGCAACGTCGACTGGCCGCCGGATTGTTCCCACCTTCACCCAATCGCGCATCTGACTGGGCGTATCCGACGATCTGGCCCACAGCGCTCGGGGTCATTTAGCGCCTAGAGTCGCAGGTCAGGGCCCCTCTACCTGCGCCAACATGTCGTTGAGTAGTTGCAGCGCGGCGACTACGGTGGCCGCCTGAATGCCCGAACGGCCAAGAACCGGATCGAGCGACAATGCGCGCACGACGACCTCATCGCCAACAGCTACCGCGATGTACACCTGGCCCACGGGGTGTCCATCTTGCGGCTCCGGACCAGCAACGCCCGTGGTCGCGACTCCATATTCAGCGTCCAAACGAGTGGCGACACCTCGAGCCATCGCAACCGCCACATCGGGGTGCACTGCGCCCTCACGGGCGAGCAACTCCGAATCGACACCGAGCAGCGCGGCCTTCAGATCGGTGGCATAGGCGATCACTCCGCCGCGCATGACGGCGGATGCGCCGGGTACCGATGTGAGCGCGGCGCACACTAGGCCACCGGTCAGTGACTCGGCAACGGCGACGGTCGCTGCCAATCCGATCAACGCATGAATGGCCGTGGCCGCCATGGCATCGGGTTGGGCCGGCTCGGTGGGCGCGGGGGTCGGATCTGTCATGGCGACTCCTGGGAGGTGTCGGCGCTCGCTCGCAGTTTCACTACTCGCACGACGTAATCGATTCCAGTGACAACGGTCAGGGCCAGTGCGATGCCGAGAACTAACACGCGGATGAGTGAGACCGAATCCGGGAGCGGTAAGAGGTACAAGACGATCGCCAACATCTGGGCAACCGTCTTGACTTTGCCCCCTCGGCTGGCGGGGATCACGCCGAGGCGGATCACCCATAACCGCAAAAGTGTCACTCCGACTTCACGAACAACGATCACCAACGTGATCCACCAGGCAAGGTCGCCGAGGTAGGACAACCCGATCAGGGCCGCGCCAGTGAGCGCCTTATCGGCGATGGGATCGGCGATCTTGCCAAAGTTGGTCACTTGTCCATAGCGACGGGCAAGATCGCCGTCGATGAAGTCAGTGGCCGACGCGATCAAAAACACAACAGCAGCCCATATGCGCGACGCGGGATCGGCACCACCATCGCGCAGCAGTAGCCACAGGAACAGCGGGACGAGGATCAAACGCGCCACGGTCAGAGCGTTGGGCAGGTTGACCGATGATGGCTCTGCACGAGCAGCTTCTGGACCCGGCTGCGCAGGACTCACTACTCGACCGCAATCGATCCGGTAGGCGCTGACGCTGACGCTGACTCTGACGCTGCGACCTCTGCTGACTCTGGCCCTGCGACCGCTGCGAGCTCGGCGATCAGATCCACTCCATCGCTGCCAACCACAATGGCCGCGACCATATCGCCCACCGAAAGTGCTGCAAACGCTAATGAACTGGCTAGATCGCTCCCACCTACCAGCATCGTCAACCCATCGACCTCCGGCGCCTGATGTGCCGAACGTCCTTCGATCGCACCGTCCTCGATCGATTCGATCAGCACCTGCACCGTCTCGCCGATTCGGTCCTCAGCGCGCTGTGCTGTCAGCTCCTCGACCAGTGCTGTGAGCCGAGCAACTCGCTCGGCAATCACGTCGCTAGGCACCTTGTCGTCATAGTTGAAGGCCTCAGTACCGTCTTCGTCGCTGTAACCGAAGACTCCAACAGCGTCGAGTCGGGCGCCGGCCAGGAAGGTCTCCAACTCGTCAACGTCAGCCTCCGTCTCGCCGGGGAAGCCCACGATTACGTTGCTTCGTGCGCCAGCGTTCGGGGCGAGTTTTCGAGCGTTTGCAAGCAATTCCAGGAAGGGCTCAGTGCCGCCGAAACGGCGCATGCGTCGCAGCACTGAGGCCGAAGAGTGCTGGAACGAGAGGTCAAAGTAAGGCACGACCCCAGGAGTTAGGGCAATCGCCTCAAGTAGTGAGGGGCGCGTCTCAGCAGGTTGCAGATACGACACGCGCACCCACTCGATCCCCTCCACTGCAGCGAGTTCGGGGAGCAAAGTCTCGAGCAACCGCAAGTCGCCGAGGTCCTTTCCGTAGGAGGTTGAGTTCTCGCTGACGAGAACCAACTCCTTCACGCCCTGCTCCGCGAGCCACCGAGCCTCGTCGAGAATCTCAGTGGGCCGACGCGAAATAAATGAGCCACGGAATGCAGGGATGGCGCAGAACGTACACCGACGATCACATCCGGACGCGAGTTTGAGGGGCGCACTCGGGCCGGACTCGAGGCGGCGACGGACCACGCGCGGGCCACTTGCCGGAGCCACACCTTCCGGGAGATCCGGCCCGTCGAACTGCGCGTGCCCGGGAAGCGCAACCGAAGCAGCAACGCGGTCAGTCGGCGAGATCGGCAGCAAGAGTCGTCGGTCACGCGGAGCGTGTGGCACATGCTGTTCGCCTGCCACGATTCGGCGCAGACGCGCACCAATGTCGGCGTAATCGTCAAACCCAAGAACAGCATCGGCCTCGGGCAACGATTCGGCCAATTGCTCGCCATAGCGCTCGGCCATGCACCCGACCGCGACCACAGTCTGGGTGCGACCCAACCCTTTGAGGTCAGCGGCTTCCAGGATCGCGTCAACGGAATCCTTCTTGGCCGTTTCGACGAAGGTGCACGTGTTGACTAGTACCGCGTCGGCTTCCGCCGCATCGTCAACTAGTTCCCAGCCGTCGGCCTCAAGGCGACCGGCGAGTTCCTCTGAATCAACTTCGTTGCGTGCGCACCCCAACGTGACAAGTGCGACACGGGGTCGCACTATCGGTTCCGCTGTCATACATGCAGCCTAGGGCCAGAAACAGGTCGCGCAGCGCGCGCACGGCCCCGTGCCACAAACCTGATGTGCCTCAACCGATTACCGGGAGCGCCTCAGCCAGCCTGCGCGGTGGGGTTACCAGGTCCGAACTCCAACTTCACGACCTGGCCATTGCCGCCGGGCGCTCCGAGTTCGGTCCCATTCACATTGAGAGACACGGCGCCAGCGTCACCAATGATCAACGCCACACTGCGATCAGCCGTGAATGTCTTGTTCTTGCCAGAGGCCAAGGTGCCTTCATAGATCGTGCGTCCACCTTTGCCTTCTGTGGCGCGAATCCAAGCAGCATTGCCTGTGACTGTGAGAATCACGCTGACCCCATGAGCATTCGCGATTGCATCACTAGGGCTGGTGCTCGGCTCGAGACTAGATTGCGCCGGGCTAGGCGACGGAGTTGCCGATAGCGATGGCTGAACCGACGCGGACGGCGTAGGAGTCGGAGTAACTCCACTTGCAATGACCTGGGGTGCAGATCGGTTTGTGATGAAGGAGAACAGCGCCACACCCGCGATGAGCACACCAACAACTGCCATCACCGCAGTCCAGTTGGTACCGCGTCTGCCTCGCTCGCGCTTGGTTCCCAAAGTCTGTGCCAACGCGCTGAGACCCGAACCCGAGGCAGCTGCTAGAACAGCGTTGGGAGACGCGAGCGGCTCAACAGGTTGTGGTGCGACCTGCTTGACGCCCTGTTGCTCGTCAAAGATTGCGATGAGCCCGACAGCGTCAGTGCCAAGGACTCTGGCGATGCTCTTCAGGTGCCCGCGGGTGTAGACATCACCGCCGCACAGGGAGAAGTCATCAACTTCGATGCCGCGGATCAGGGTGGCCCGGATACGAGTCGACTCGGCTACATCATCAACCGAAAGACCAGCGGCGACACGGAGGTCGGCGATGGTCTGTCCTACGGTTAACTGCGGGTCGCTCACGAGCCAATCCTCCATGCATCGCGCGGAATGTGAGGGGAATTCACGAACCCTGCGCAGCACTCATGGTAAGCGCAATCACACACATAGAGCCACTTGATCTCTACAAAGTGTTACGTCGCCTCAGCGCAGCACCCGACCACGGGTAGCCGCAGAGCATCAGTGGCCGAGCGTGGCCAGAATGCTGTCGAGTTCATCCGGCGCAACCAGCACCTCACGCGCTTTGCTGCCTTCGCTCGGCCCGACGATCCCTCGGGTCTCCATCAGGTCCATGAGTCGGCCCGCTTTGGCAAACCCGACTCGCAGTTTGCGTTGCAACATCGACGTCGATCCGAATTGCGACCCAACAACCAATTCGACAGCCTGGCGAAGAATGTCCAAATCGTCGCCGATCTCCTCATCGATGTCCTTTTTGGCGCCGACGGCTACCGCAACGTCTTCACGGTACGCGGGCGACAATTGACGCTTGCAATGCTCGACGATTACCCGGATCTCGTTCTCGGTGACCCAAGATCCCTGGAGCCGGATTGCCTTGCTCATGCCCATGGGCAGGAAGAGCGCGTCCCCTTGTCCGACAAGCTTTTCCGCGCCTGGCTGATCGAGGATCACCCGGCTGTCGGCGAGGCTGGACGTCGCGAACGCGAGCCGGCTCGGCACGTTGGCCTTGATGAGTCCCGTGACAACATCGACGCTCGGGCGCTGTGTTGCCAGTACGAGATGGATTCCAGCGGCCCGTGCGAGCTGGGTGATGCGAACGATCGACTCTTCGACGTCGCGCGGGGCGACCATCATGAGATCGGCGAGTTCGTCGACGATCACCAGCAGGTACGGGTACGGGGTGATTACTCGCTCACTGCCCGGCAGCGGCTTGACCTTGCCCGCGCGCACAGCCTTGTTGAAGTCGTCGACATGGCGGAAACCGAAGTGAGCCAGATCGTCGTAGCGCAAGTCCATTTCGCGCACGACCCACTGCAACGCTTCGGCAGCCTTCTTCGGGTTCGTGATGATCGGCGTGATGAGGTGCGGAACCCCTTCGTACGCAGTGAGTTCCACGCGCTTGGGATCGATCAGCACCATGCGAACTTCATCAGGAGTCGACCGCATGAGCACGCTGGTGATCAACGTATTGATACAACCTGACTTACCTGCGCCCGTCGCGCCGGCCACCAGGATGTGCGGCATCTTGGCAAGGTTGGCGCAGACAAAACCACCCTCGACGTCCTTGCCCAACCCCACAACCATCGGGTGGTGGTCACTAGTTGCGGCCTTGCTACGAAGCACGTCGCCAAGGCTGACGAGCTCGCGGTCAACGTTGGGGATCTCGATGCCGATTGCCGATTTGCCCGGAATCGGCGACAGGATTCGCACGTCAGCACTGGCAACGGCATAGGCGATGTTCTTCGAAAGCGCAGTCACCCGTTCGACTTTCACGGCCTGACCAAGCTCGACCTCGTAGCGCGTGACGGTCGGACCACGCATATACCCAGTGACCTGAGCATCAATACCGAACTGATCCAGGACCGCGGTCAGTGAACCAACGACTGCGTCCGACGCCTTACTCGTCGCCTTGTGCACTGCGCCTGGCTTGAGGGCGTCGGTCGGCGGAAGGTGATAGGTAATGTCGCCAGTCAACGGCAATTGCTCTATCTGGCCTGGGTTATCCGGCAGCGGATCGGCAATCACGTGTCTCGCGCGCACTTTGCGCACTTCGCCTGAGGTGAGATCGACGATCACGGTCGAGACGTCATCGGGATCGTCTGATTCATCGGGCTCGGCGAGGTCGACTTCAGCGGAAGGCTGGGTCGCATCCGCTGAGTCGATGTCGTCCGTTGAGTCTGAGTGACGGAACCAGCGACCGCGTTTCTTGGTGGGCTCGGCGACCAACGGTGTTTCGAACGCTTCATCACCGACTAGGGCGCCGAGCCCGACGGCAGCGGGCTGCGCGCCGTTGCGCCAGGTGGCAGCGCCGTCCAGATCGAGTTCGTCGTCTGCGACAAGTTCGCTCTTGCCAGCAAACCGATCGCGGATCATCCTGATGCGAGTTGGTACTTCGGCAACTGGCGTCGCAGTGACGACGAGCACCCCAAAGGTCGCGAGCAGAAGCAGAAACAGCGCGGCCACAATCGGATGAGTCGCGGCAACGAGCGGCGCCGAAGCAAGCCAGCCGATCCAGCCACCGCCAGACTCCATCGCGCTGCCACCATCGGCCGGCACCGGGGTGCCGTGGATGATGTGCACGAGTCCGCACGCTGACAGCACCAGGGCGCCACCGCCGATGGTCACGCGACCGGTCGCGGCACTCTCGTCGGGATGACGCAGCACGCGCCAGGCCAACCCCAGAAGTAGGAACGGCAATACCCAATCGAGCGAACCCATTGCCCCAGTGACGATTTCGCCTACGAAGCCACCGACACCAGAGGTGACGTTCCACCAGACAGCGAAGGCCACCAGGATGGCGAGCGCGACGAAACTGAGCCCAAGCCCATCACGTCGATGGGCCGGATCGAGTTCACGGGCTCCACGCCCGAGCCGACGTACGAGACTTCCGATGAGATGCCCCGCGCCAATCCAGAGGGCAGCCAGGACGCGGACAACAGTGCGGCCAACCCGGGCTAACAACCCATTGCTGCGCGCGGCGCGAGAGTCAGCGCTACGAGCACGGCTTCGCGTCGAGGTGGCACTTGATGCGGCGCGCGCTGACTTTGCTCGTGGCGCCGCCTTGGCAGATGCGCCCCGCTGCCCTGCCGACTTGGTCGCAGCCTTACCCGAGTCGGTCCGCTGGCCCGCCCTCGTCGCTGCGGACCGGGTCGCGTCGGTCCGCTGGCCCGCCCTCGTCGCTGCCGTTTGGGTCGCGTCGGCGGAGGGTGCGGTCCCGCGCGATCGAGTCGGCATCGAGTCAGCATCTGGGGCAGTGGGAGTACGGGTAGCCATAACTCGTCAGGCTACCCACTCCTCCCCCACCAACCCCACGCGCCACACCGCACACACCCTCCCCACCAGTTCCGATGAATGTGCCCCCAACTGCGCTAGAGGCAGTTTTTGGCACCCATTGTGAAGGAGTACGCCTCCGGCCGCCGGTTTTGGGGTGGACCGCTGGCTCGTCGCACGTGCGCAAGATGGGCCCGTAGCGCCGGGTTACGAGGCCTTCGACAAGTTGCGGAGGTCCGTCGGGGTCGAATCTCGACTGCCGGGCAACACAGCACATGGGTGAAACCCGATGCCCCAGCACTTAATGGGGAAGTTCAACTGCGTCTAGCGCAGTTGGGGGCACATTGATGAGATCAGGCCTCGATGACGACGGGGACGATCATGGGGCGGCGACGGTGTTGGTCGTTGACCCAGCGGCCGAGCGTCCGACGGACCACCTGCTGCAGCGCGTACTGGTCCGTCGTGCCTTCGCGCAGGGCATCCTCGATCGCGCGCGTGATCTTGGGGCACACCTCGTCAAAGACCGCATCGTCCTCAACGAAACCGCGCGCTTGGATTTCCGGCCCAGCGGTGACTTTCCCCTCAACCGAATCGATGACGACGAAACAGGTGATGATCCCCTCGGTGCCCAGCACGCGACGGTCCTTCAACGATGACTCCGTGAGGTCGCCCACGCTTGCCCCATCGACGTAGACGAAGCCACATGGCACGGCGCCCGTAACGCTCGCCTTGCCATCGACCAAGTCAACAACGCCGCCGTCGAGGGTCAAGATGATGCGTTCGGCAGGCAGCCCCGTGGCCAACGCCAACTCGGCATTCGCCTTGAGGTGCCTCGGCTCTCCGTGGACGGGCATGACATTGCGTGGCTTGACGATGTTGTAGCAGTAAAGCAACTCGCCTGCGGCGGCGTGACCGCTGACGTGCACCATCGCGTTGCCCTTATGTACGACCTTGGCGCCGAGGCGGGTCAACCCATTGATCACGCGACTAACCGCGTTCTCGTTGCCAGGGATCAGCGACGATGCCAACACGACGGTATCGCCAGGCCCGATCTTGATCTGGTGATCGTTGTTGGCAATGCGCGAGAGCGCCGCCATCGGCTCGCCCTGCGAACCGGTACAGATCAGCACGACCTGGTCATCGGGCAGCTCGTTGAGTTGATCACTCGCAACCAGAGTATTGCCCGGGATGGTCAGGTAGCCGAGATCTCGAGCCACACCCATGTTGCGAACCATCGAGCGCCCGAAGAACGCAACCTTGCGACCGTTGGCGTGCGCGACGTCGATCACCTGCTGGATTCGGTGCACATGCGACGCGAAGGACGCGACAACTATTCGGCCACGTGCATTGGTGAATACCCGCTCGAGAGCTGGCTCAATCTCGCGCTCGCTCGCCACAAACCCCGGAACCTCGGCGTTGGTCGAGTCGACGAGGAAGAGGTCGACTCCGCGCTCGCCGAGGCGAGCGAACGCCCGCAGATCAGTGAGACGACCGTCAAGCGGCAGTTGATCCATCTTGAAGTCGCCAGTGTGTAGAACCGTACCTGCAGCCGTCTCAATAAATACCGCGAGCGCATCTGGGATCGAGTGATTCACCGCGATGAACTCCAGCGAGAACGGCCCAGCCTGTTCGATCTGACCCTCGACGACCTCCATGGTCGTTGCCTTCACTCGGTGCTCACGGAGTTTGGCTTCGAGCATCGCGAGGGTGAGCTGCGAGCCGTAGATCGGGATGTCCTGGCGTTCACGGAGCAGGTAGGGCACCGCGCCGATGTGGTCCTCGTGCCCGTGGGTGAGCACCATGCCGACGATGGAGTCGAGCCGACCACGGATGAAGTCGAAGTCGGGAAGGATGAGGTCGACGCCGGGCTGTGAATCCTCAGGGAAGAGAACCCCGCAATCGACGATCAGCAACTTGCCTGCGTGCTCGAACACGGTCATGTTGCGACCGATCTCCCCCAAGCCGCCAAGCGGCACGATCCGCATCGCATTCGGTGCCAGCACCGGTGGCGTCCCTAATTCGGGATGCGCATGGGTCATGCGAAAAATCCTGAGACGCCGCCATCGTTCAGGCCGTTGACCAGTGCCAAACGAGCGGCCGCCGACATCGACATCAGCGGCATGCGAAGCGCTCCACCACCTGACCTACCTAAATGCTCTAGCGCAGCCTTCACCGCGATCACCCCTTGGGTTCGAGTCATGATCGCCTCAGTTACTGGGACGAGTTCGTCGTTCAGCTCACGTGCAAGTTCCACATCGCCGGCTTCGTACGCGATGATCATGGCCGCGATTCGATCGGCGACGAGGTGCCCGATAACGCTGACGGCGCCAACCGCGCCAATCGAAAGCAGCGGAAGATTCAAGGCGTCATCGCCGGAGTAGTAGACGAGTTCACATCGCGACATCACTTGCTGTGCCGCGAAAAGATCGCCCTTAGCATCCTTGTTGGCCACAATCTGCGGATGCTCCGCGAGACGCAGCAACGTGTCGGTCGAGATGGCCGTACCGGTGCGACCTGGAATGTCGTAGAGCATCACCGGGAGTCCAGTTGCGTCTGCGACCGCTGTGAAGTGTACGAGCAGCGATTCCTGAGGTGGCCGGTTGTAATACGGCGTGACCAGCAGTGAGCCGTGAGCACCAGCCTTTTCGGCCGCTTGGGAAAGTTCGATGGTGTGCTTGGTGTCATTGGTGCCGACGCCGGCAACGACGAACGCCCGATGGCCTACAGCCTCAAGGACCGCGCGCAGGATTCGGTCCTTCTCGTCATCTGACGTGGTAGCCGACTCACCCGTGGTGCCGTTGACGACCAGACCGTCGTTGCCCAAATCGACAAGGTCGACCGCAAGCGCAGAAACTGCGTCGATATCAAGTTCACCTTCCCGCGTGAACGGCGTCACCATCGCGGTGAGCATGCGCCCGAAGGGCCGTTGAGCGGTAGAGGTCGGTGCCATGGGCTCAGGTTACCCGGGTTCGTTGCATGTGTTGGCGCTCAGGGCGCCACTCGGCCATTGGCAACGAATGAAGCATGAGTGATGGGCATCAGCCTTGCCCACTCGTCTTCGTATCGTTCGGCGACCATTTCTATTTCGCGCTGGGGGTACGACGGGAAATGTGAGTCATCGCTTCTCATGCGCAGCGAAAGGAAGTTCATCAACGCACGTGCGTTCATGGTGACGTATGCGGACGAATAGATATTCACTGGTAGCACCGCGCGGGCAACTTCACGGGCCACACCAGCATCGAGCATCCTCTGGTACTGCTCATATGCCTGCCGACACGAAGTCTGAATCGCATCAACCGTGATCGCATATTGCTCCTCGCTGCCGGGGATGAAGTCATATGCCCCAGCTTTCCCGATCTGTACGAGGTTGCGCTCTGGCGCGGGAACGTAAAAGAGCGGTTCGAGGACGCGGTAACGGCCGCTCTCCTCGTTATACGAGGCAACACGGTGGCGCATGTGCTCACGCCAAACGAAGATCGGCGCCTGAACGTAGAACGTCATCACTGAGTGTTCGAACGGACTGCCATGACGTTCGCGCATGAGAAAGCGGATGAGCCCGTCAGCGCCTGTGGTGTCGGACTCGACCGAGTCAAGCGACCGCTCGCCCTGGGTCGAGACACGCGCGGCAAAAAGAACATCAGCATCGCCAGCCGCATGCTTGACGAGTTCGACAGTGACATCGCTCCGAAACTTGATCTCGGACTTGATGTCATCTGTCATTTCGTTCTCCTCGGACAGGTCGCGGCCAGTACCTACAACCTAACCACCCAGGCTGCGTGGACCCGGGATCGCCCCGCCGCCGCCAGCGAATCGCGCCAATCCGAAAGTTGCGATGTCCGGATCAGGCGCATTGCCCTCGGCCAGATCAGCAAGCACAAGGCCCATGAGCGCGGAGAACTTGAACCCCTCGCCCGAATCCCCCGCCGCGATGACCACTCGGCCATCAAGCACGCGGTCAATGACGAACCGACCGTCCGGTGAGTCAGTCCATGAGCACACTTGCGCATCGCGCACCGTGGGATCGAGATCGACGAAGTTGCGCTTAACTCGCTCGGAAATCAGCGCGGATACGCCAGAATCGGGATTACGGTCGATGTCGCTCTCGCTCCAGTCACGCAACGCACGGTCGACGCCCAACTTGTACCCGCGACCAGGCGTGGGCATCGAATACATACCCGGCTCATCGCCCAATGGACCGTCGTACAAGCAGGGCATATTGTCGGTTTCGGGTGCCGATCCGACATGGCAGACCTGTTCGAGCATCGCATGGAAGCTAACCTCGAGATCCATTGCGGCACAAAGGGCTGCGGCGCCCGGGCCTGGAGCAATCACTGCGATATCGGCCTCAAAAACTTCGCCATCTTCGGCCACGAGTACCACGCCGTTGGACACTGCGTCGATCTCGCGAATCACCGGCCCGACGACGATTCGCCCACCCGCCGTGGCGAGCATTCCCACCTGGGCATCTAGTGCGGAAGCGGCCAAGACCGGGCCAGCATCCTGCTGCCACAATCCAAGCCGACCATCAGAACGAAGCCCGGGGAAGACAAGCGACACTTCGTGCGGCTCAAAGATTTCGAAGGCTACGCCCTCTGCCTCCAGCGCAGCTATGGCGCGGGCCACAGAGTTGTCGTCTCGCCAGAGCAGCCCCCGACGAAGATAGGGCGTAATGCCGCTGATGGACTCCAACCGATTCCACGCGTCCAACGCACGCAGTGCCAGACGAACGCGCAGCGCGTCGGTATGAGTGACACGCCAGAGTCGAGTCGGTCCAGACGATGAAGCCAACTGATGCGCAGGACCGTAGCGATCGATGAGCTGAACGCTGTGCCCTCGGCGAGCCAGTTCAGCAGCAGCAGGCAGACCCCAAGCACCTGCACCTACTACGACGACCCGCATGTCGATGAGGCTACTCGCGGGGCAGCGACCCGACCATGGCGCATCGCGTAGCGAAGGTCAGCCATCTACTGGTCACGCGAAAGTCGCAGCGCGCCTAGGCTCACCCATATGAGCGAACGATTCAGTGGTATCCCCTTGGCGGCAGTGGACTTCTACGAACAGTTGGCTCTGAACAACACCAAAACCTGGTGGGCCGAGCACAAGAGCGAGTACGACACGTTCATCCGTCAACCGCTCGAGGCGCTACTCGCCGAGCTCGAAGGCGAGTTTGGCAGCGGCCACGTTTATCGTCCATATCGAGATGTGCGCTTCAGTAAAGACAAGACGCCGTACAAGGACCATCAGGGCGCGCTCGTCGGAGTCGAGGACTCCATCGGCTACTACGTGCAGATCTCTGCAGCGGGTCTTTACATCGGCGGGGGTTGGTACGCAGCTTCGAGCAAGCAAACCCAGCGCTACCGTGATGCTGTCGATTCCGCCGCAGTAGCTGCACTTATCCCAGCACTGGCAAAGGCCAGGAAGGGTGGCCTTGAACTCGGTGGCGACCTGATGAAGACACGGCCACGTGGAGTTGACGAGAACCATCCGCATCTAGACCTCATGCGCCAAAAGTCCGTCCTGGTGTCGCATCAGTACGAGTCGCCAGCCTGGCTCGACTCACGAACCACCCTCACCCGCGTCCGTTCCGCGTGGCGTGCCATAACACCTCTGGTGGAGTGGCTAGCCGACCATGTGGGACCTGTCGATGAGGGTATTCCGTCGGAGCCCGAGTGAGGTGTGTGGCGCCGTACACCGGACGTAGCTTACGCAGCAACACACAATCAGGATCAACGCTCTCAGCATTGGGATTGCGACCGGCGCATACGGCACCTCATTCGGTGCCACGGCGGTGCTTGGCGGTCTGCACATCGTGTAGACCCAAACGCTGTCTGTGCTGATGTTCACCGGCGGTTACCAGCTCGCCTTGGTGGGCGTCCTGATCGCGGGTGGTCGCGCCGCCGCGGTGGCGGCCAGTTTGCCTCACGTCGGTCTCGCTGTCTAACGACCCGAGGCGTTAGCTGAGGTCGAGGAAGGCGTCGAGCCCGACGGTGAGCCCTGGGCGGGCCCCGATGTTGCGGATCCCAAGCAGCACACCGGGTATGAACGATGAGCGGTCGGTCGAGTCGTGCCGAAGGGTCAGGGTTTCGCCATCGCTACCGAACAGCACTTCCTCATGCGCGACCAGACCACGAAGTCGTACGGCATGCACTGGCACACCATCGACGAGCGCACCTCGAGCACCATCAAGCGCTTCGGTGGTGGAGTCTGGTTGCATACCCATCGACGCCGCGGCACGGGCTTGCGAAATGACTCGCGCGGTGTGCCGGGCTGTCCCTGACGGCGCATCTACCTTGCCTGGGTGATGCAACTCGATGATCTCGACTGACTCGTAGAAGCGCGCTGCCTGCGCCGCAAAACGCATGAGTAGTACCGCGCCGATCCCGAAGTTGGGGGCAATGAGCACACCGGTGGACGGGGCAGACGACAGCCACGATTGCACCTGAGCCAACCGTGCATCATCAAAGCCACTGGTGCCAACTACCGCGTGGATCCCTTCGCTCACAAGGAATTCGAGGTTACCCATCACTTGGTTCGGCGCAGTGAAGTCAACAACGACCTGCGCGCCAGCCTCGGTGAGCGCGGTAATGGCCTCACCCTGATCGATAGCCGCGACGAGTTCGAGATCCTCGGCGGACTCAACCGCGCGAATTACCTCACCGCCCATTCGACCAAGCGAACCCAGGACGCCCACACGTAAGGTCATCGCCACTCCTTTCAGGCGACCGCGGACGAGAAGTCGCGACCGTCATCAAACGGACCGATCACAGCCAGCGTAGGACTTACCTCTAGCAACGCCTCAGCGACATCACGGACTTGCTCAACTGTTACGGCGTTGATCGCGCCGAGCATCTCAGCGGTCGACCACAGATCACCCGCGAGCAACTCTGACTTCCCAATGCGCGACATGCGCGAACCAGTGTCTTCCATATCCAGGACAAGACCACCGCGCATCTGTCCCTTACCTCGCATGAGTTCTTCAGCGGTAATGCCCTTTGCCGCGATCTTGGCAAGTTCCGCACGAGTGATAGCGAGCACATCATCGATCTTCTTCGGAATACATCCCGCGTAGACACCGAACATCCCAGTGTCTGCGTAATTCGATGTGAACGAGAACACCGAGTACGCCAAGCCGCGCTTCTCGCGTACCTCTTGGAAAAGTCGACTGCTCATACCGCCACCGAGTGCGGCATTGAGTACACCAAGTGAGTACCGGCGGTCGTCATCGCGCGCAAGACCGGGAACACCGAGTACGACGTTGGCCTGCTCCGTGACTTTGTTGACCACGCGCACGTCACCGGCGCCTCTGGTACGAAACTGGCCCATGCGCGGCAAGCTCGGAAGCTCTTCGCCCTCAAGCAGTCCGGCGAGGTTGAAGGCCCGCCTTACCTGACGCACGACGGCCGCGTGGTCGACATTTCCGGCGGCCGCAACCACAAGATTCGAAGGCTTGTAGTGACGGTGGTAAAAGGCTCGGATCGCACGAGGGGTGATCGATTCGATGGTCTCGACAGTGCCCAGGATCGGACGACCGAGCGGCGTCTTGCCGAATATCGCATCAGCAAATTCCTCGTGTACGAGGTCGCCTGGATCGTCGTCGCGCATCGCAATCTCTTCGAGGATCACATCTCGTTCACCGTCGACGTCGCCTGCCCGCAGAACAGCCGAGGTGACGATGTCACTGATCACATCGATCGCGAGCGGCAGATCGACATCGAGAACACGTGCGTAGAAGCAGGTGTACTCCTTGCTCGTGAACGCATTCATCTCACCGCCCACCGCATCGATGGCGGAGGAGATATCAAGCGCCGAACGCCGCTGTGTGCCCTTGAACAGCAGGTGTTCGAGGTAATGGGCGGCCCCGGCCTGCGCTGGCGTTTCGTCGCGTGAACCCACGCCAACCCAAATCCCAAAGGCTGCTGAACGCACACCAGGGATGCTCTCGGTGATGACTCGTAGCCCACCCGGCAGGACGGTGCGACGTATGCGGGCGCCATCCTCGTCGAGCAGGGTTCGAGTCGACCCGACCTTCTGATAACGCGCAGCGAGCACGGGACGATGTCCCGTGCTCGCTGCGACTGATCGTGATGACGACATCGAAGCGATCAGGCCTCGACGTCAGCCGACTCGGTGACCGACGCAGCAGCATCAGCACCGTCTTCGACCGGCGATAGCGACAACTTGCCGCGAGCGTCGATCTCGGAGATTTCGACGAGTACCTTCTGGCCGATCGAGACAACATCCTCGACGACGTCGACGCGCTTGCCGCCGGCAAGTGAGCGCAACTTCGAGATGTGAAGCAGGCCATCCTTACCCGGCATGAGCGAGATGAACGCGCCGAACGGCGTGGTCTTGACGACCGTACCGAGGTAGCGCTCACCGATTTCGGGCATGTGCGGGTTGGCAATCGAGTTGATCATTGCCCGCGCGGCCTCAGCCTTGGGACCATCGACAGCACCAATGTAGATGGTGCCGTCGTCCTGGATCGTGATCTCAGCACCAGTCTCGTCCTGGATCTGGTTGATCATCTTGCCCTTCGGGCCGATGACCTCACCGATCTTGTCGACGGGGATCTGAATCGAGATGATTCGCGGTGCGAACGGCGACATCTCGTCGGGACGGTCGATCGCCTCCATCATCACGTCGAGGATGGCAAGACGAGCATCGCGAGCCTGGGTGAGTGCGCCAGCAAGCACCGAGGCGGGGATGCCATCGAGCTTGGTGTCGAGCTGCAGCGCCGTGACGAACTCACGAGTACCAGCAACCTTGAAGTCCATGTCGCCAAAGGCATCTTCGGCG
>CAIXFH010000054.1 GCA_903918645.1 uncultured Actinomycetes bacterium
CAACACACCAAGCGTCATCGACATCGAGTCGCGTGAACGAAGCACACCCACGCCCTCGGTCATCGCGGCCTGTAGTGAAAGACGAGCCGACTCCGAGAGCAACGTCGCCTCGCCCGGCCTAGCGACAGGGTCGCGGCGTTCGGGCAAACCCCCGGCTAGGACGTCGCCGATCCGAGCCGCGAAGACCAAGCCCTCGAGGAGTGAATTGGACGCGAGCCGATTCGCGCCGTGCACGCCTGTGCATGCCACCTCACCTACCGCGAACAACCCGGGGACTGACGAGCGACCGTGGACGTCCGTGCGGATACCACCGGACGCGTAATGCTGCGCCGGCGCAACTGGGATGAGATCGACTACTGGATCGATTCCGATGCGGCGCAGCGAGGCGAAAATCGTGGGGAACCGACGTTCCCACATCTGGACACCGAAGGCGCGTCCGTCGAGCCACACGTGTTTGGCGCCGGTGTCGCGCATGCTGCGCATGATCGCTTTGGCAACGACATCGCGTGGGGCAAGGTCCGCGAGTGGATGCTGGCCAAGCATGAAACGGACACCACGGTCATCGACGAGGAAGGCACCTTCTCCGCGCACCGCTTCGCTAATCAGTGGTTGCTGACCCGTGGCACCCGATCCGGTGTACAGAACGGTTGGGTGGAATTGGACGAACTCAAGGTCGGTGATCGCGGCGCCAGCTCGCAGGCCGAGTGCAGTTCCATCACCGGTCGCCACCGAAGGGTTGGTCGACATACTGAACACCTGACCAAGCCCGCCGGTGGCCAACACGACCGCTGGCGCAAGGACAGCACCCACGCCGTCGCGTGACCCTTGACCGATGACGTGCAAGGTCAACCCTTGGACCGCACCACGTTCATCGGTGAGCAGATCAAGTGCCAAAGCGTCCTCGACCAGCTCGATCCCGGCCCGGCCAGAGACCGCCGCGACCAAGGCTCGGGAAATCTCCGCACCTGTCGCGTCACCTCCAGCATGCGCAATCCGGTCACGCAGATGTCCGCCCTCGCGAGTCAGCGCGATGTCACCAGAGGTATCGGTGTCGAAGCGCGCACCGAGGTTGATGAGTCGTCTCACCGCAACTGGCCCTTCGGTGACCAGCACTCGAACGGCCTCAGGGTCGCAAAGCCCAGCACCAGCAACCAAGGTGTCGTGCTCATGATCAGCCGGTGAATCATCGTCCGCTAGCGCAGCAGCGATCCCACCCTGAGCCCACCGGGTCGAGCCGTCATCGACCTGCGCCTTGGTGACGAGCAACACCCGATGACCCGCGGCGCGAGCATGTAAGGCCGTAGTGAGCCCGGCGACACCCGAACCGACCACCACCACATCGGAGTCAAGACTCCAACCCGGCGCAGGCGCCGCAAGCTTGCGCGGCAGGCGGATCGTCACGAGCCTCCTGTCAGAGTGATCGCGACATTGTCCAGAAGCCGCACTCCGCCGACCTGGACCGCCACAAGTAGCCGGGCCGCGCCCTCTCGCGGCGCTGGCCCGAGTTCGGGGTCGGTGACAATCGCGTAGTCGGTGCTCACCTCGGATTGGTCATCTAGGAAGTCGTTGACACCGACCACAATGTCGCGCGCTGTTGCACCGGCGAGAGCTAACTCAGTACCCACAGCCAGCGCGCGTGGAACCACAACAGCGCGAGCCCGATCCGCCGGCGCCAGGTAGGCGTTACGACTTGAAAGAGCGAGTCCGTCGCTATCGCGGACGGTCGGGACACCGATGATCTCAACGGGGAAACTCAGATCCCGAACCATCTGTCGAACCAAGACCAACTGCTGATAGTCCTTCTCGCCAAACAAGGCCAGGCCCGCGCCGGTGAGGTGGATGAGTTTGGCGACCACGGTGAGCACACCACGGAAATGTCCGGGGCGGATAGCGCCCTCGAGCACTGAACCAAGCGTGCCCGGATCCACCGTGATCAACGTCGCGCCATCGGGGTAGATCACCTGTGCGGCAGGAGCGAACACGAGATCGGCACCGGCCTCAGCGCACAACTGCGCGTCGCTCTCGAGACTACGTGGATAGCGATCAAGGTCGTCGGAGGCCGCGAACTGGGTGGGGTTCACGAATACCGTCACAGTCACATGCCCATCGTCACCGACTCGATCGCGCGCCTCGCGTATGAGGTGTGCGTGGCCCTCATGCAGCGCCCCCATAGTGGGAACGACTGCACGCGGAGCCCCTGACGCAACCTCGGAGTACGCCGCGGCCAACGCGGGGCGAGTGGTCACAACTCGGGTCACCGCACTCATGCCAAGTCCTCATCCGTCTTTGACAACACGTCCAGCAAAGCTTCCGCCGACTCCGGGCGCAGGACGCCCGCTGCAAGCGCCCGGTCGGCGGTGACTCTAGCCAGTGCGACATATGCGGCGCGCGCCGAGGACGAGATCTGCCCAAGCTCGCGGATATGAGCGGCAACCGTTCCGGCGTCACCGCGGGCGACTGGGCCGGTGAGTACCTGATCCCCATAGCGCAAAGCGTTGTCGAGCGAGGCTGACATCAACGGCGCCACGAGACGGGCCGGATCTTCGACCCCTGCCGAGCGCAGCAGATCCAACGTTTGAGTGACCAAGGTGATGAGGTGATTGGAGCCGTGCGCGAGGGCGGCGTGGTAAAGCGCTCGACTACCCTCGGCGATCCAGATCGGCTCACCTCCCATCTCGACGACGAGCGCCTCGGCGACGGGCCGAAGTTGATCGGGCGCGGTGACCCCGAATGGTGCACCGTCAAGGCGGGCCAGATCGATGCTGGTGCCGGTAAACGTCATCACAGGGTGCAGCGCAAGGGGAAGCCCACCCAGCGCCGTCGCGGGCGCCAGCACTTGGTAACCAAAGCGGCCGCTGGCATGGGCAATGAACTGGCCCGGGCGCACGGCACCAGTCTCGGCCAGCCCCGCCACGAGGCCGGGAAGAACATCGTCCGGGACAGTTAGCAAGACCAGATCGGCAGCGGCAAAGACCTCCGCCGAGGAGACCAGTGGAACTCCTGGCAGCAGCGCCTCGGCGCGCAGGCGAGACAGATCCGATACCGCATACGCAGCAACCACCGGATGCCCCGCACGAGCCAATGCCGCGCCCAGTACGGCGCCCGCCCGCCCAGTCCCCACGACACCGACGCGCAGGCGCGGCGGGGAAGTTGCGAGGTCGGTGTCCGGCACAGCTGATCCCCTTCTCGGGTACCCCTCGACGGGGTCTGGAAACGCAAGCCTAGCCAGCGCGCTAACGTGCCCGCGTGGTGCACGACAAGGTCAACTTGTTCTCACGGCCGTGGTCGGCGGCCTGGCACGACGCTGCCCTGGGCCAGGCCGGCTTCTACCGGCGGACGACCGGCGCACCGACCAGGCACTTTCGGACCTCAGTAAACGTGGGTGCCCTCTTCACCCGGGCGCTTGCCGAGGTCGTGATCGGGGTCGATCGAGACCTCGGCCAGCCTGCTGCGCTTGATCTGTTTGACCTCGGTTCTGGTGCTGGCGAATTGGTCTCGGGGATCGCGCAACATCTGCCCGAAGCTCTCGCCCGCCGAATTCGATATTCCGCGGTCGATGTCCGGCCCAGGCCGAGTGACCTCGATCCACGTATCGGCTGGACCCAAGCAGTGCTCCCCGCCGGGTTACCAGAGCGCATCACCGGTCTGGTGCTGGCGCATGAGCTCCTCGATGACGTCCCCCTTGACGTCGTGGTTGTCGATCCGCACGGTGTGGTGCGCCTTGCTTTCGTCACCACCGATGGGGTCGAGGAACTTGGCCCAGCCCTTGATGACGATGCAGCCTGGGCGCAGTGGGGTCTTAATGCGAGCCAAGCGCGCGACCGGCTCAGCGCCTGGTGGCCCGTCCACGAAGTCGGCGACCGGGCCGAAATCGGACTGCCTCGCGAAGCGCTCTGGCGCGCGATAGTCAGCCGCCTGGATACAGGAACGGCACTCGCAATCGACTATGGCCACACTCGGGCCGAACGCCAGGACGGCCGTTGGCGGCACGGCTCACTCGTCGGCTATGACGGTGGACGGACAGTGCCACCCATCCCCGATGGCGGCTGCAACCTCACCGCGCACGTTGCTGTTGACGCCCTGGCGTACGGCGTCGGAGCCGATCTCGTCCGCCAGCATGTTGCCCTCGCCACCCACGGGCTCGACTCGCGACCACCGAAAATCACTCTGGCGCATGAGGATTCCGCCTCTTACCTCGTGGCGCTGAGTGCCGCTGCACAAGCGGCGGAACTACTCGACCCCAGTGGCCTTGGCAGCTTTTGGTGGATCCGCATGGACCGTTGACCGAGTCGAAATCGCGGGCCACTCGCGCCATCCGGCTCGGGTAACACCGCCACCTTCGACTATGTCTGGCGCCCATCTGCGACGATGCGGCCATGTCGGGAGCCCAGGACGTTGTGATCGGGATCGGAATCGGTGGTGGCGGCCGATACCCCGCCTCCCCCGAATCAACCCTCGACCTTGGGGTGCATCACCCGTCGGCTCACGGACTGCTACGTCTGCACCTTCGGGTCGACGGCGAACACATCGTCAGCGCCGACCCAGAGATCGGCTTCATGCACCGCGGCGCAGAGAAGTTGATGGAGGTCCGCGACTACCGGCAGGGCCTTGTACTCGCCAATCGCCATGACTGGCTGTCGGCATTTGCTGGCGAACTCGGCCTCGCATTGACCGTGGAGCACATGCTCGGCCTCGCCGTTCCCCAGCGCGCCATCTGGCTGCGCACTCTGCTGGCCGAAGTAACGCGCGTCTTTAGCCACCTAAGTTTCCTGGGCTCGTTTCCCGTTGGCACAGGTACGCCATCACCGGCGTCATTCGCATTCCAAGAACGCGACGCGGTGGCGCAACTACTGGAAGAGATCTCTGGGGGTCGGCTACACCTCATGCTTACTCGCATTGGTGGTCTGCGCGCCGATGCGCCAGAGGGCTGGCTCGAGCGGGCTAGTTCGGTCGTGACACAGCTACGAGCTCGCGTGGATTCGGTCGCGGGGTTTATCGACGATCAAGAGTTCCGCGACCACGCGCGCGGGATAGGCATCATCACCGCTGAGCAAGTGCTCGCCTACGGGGTGACCGGCCCCATCGCCCGCGCCGCAGGGGTCGATCTGGATCTGCGACGAGACGAGCCGTACCTGGCCTACGGCGAACTGACAGACGTTCTGAAGGTGGTCACCCGCGATACCGGCGACTGTCTCGCCCGGGCAGAGGTAATCCGCGATCAGCTCGTCGTATCGCTTGACCTCATTGCCGCCTGTGTCCAACGACTCAACGAGATGGCGCCCGGCCCAGTGAATGTGCCACTGCCCAAGACTTTGCGCGCCCCAGAAGGCTCGCACTACTGCTGGACCGAATCGCCATTGGGGATCAGCGGCTATCTGGTTGTGTCGCGCGGTGAACGAACCCCTTGGCGAGTCAAGATGCGCACGCCATCGTTCAACAACCTCGCTGCACTCGGCGAGGTGCTAGCTGGCACGAACGTGGCTTCGCTGACGACCATTGTCGGATCGATGTACTACGTGATCGGCGACGTGGATCGATAGTGCCCCACCCGCTGGGTCAGCGGTCGAAGGACTGGCGGATCAACCGCAAGCGCATCAACGTTGCGTCGTCGAGGGCCGCGGTGTCGAACTCGACGGGATCAGCCGGGACGCCGGCGAAGGCAAACGACTCAACGGGGGCAGATTCGGCCGCAGGCGCGACAGGTTCCATGCTTGGCAGGTCGGAGGGAAGAGCACGCAATACCGGCCGGCTCGGCACATCGGCCGGCGCAGCCTCTGGCTGGCGAGCAAGGCGAGCAAGCAAATCGCCGATAGTGGCCGACAACTCCTGCAGCGCCGATTCCTGTCGCGCGATCGTGGACCGCAACTGCGTGATCACTGCTGTCATCTCATCGAACTGGGGGCTGCGGGCCAGCCCCTGGGCCCGGGATTCGGACAGTTCATGACGAACATCGACGAGTTCGTATGCCATCCGCTGAGTCTGGCCACTGAGTCCGTCAACCAACGCGGTGAGCCGAATAGCCTCAAGGTGATCGGTGTAGCGATCAGTGCGCATCTGGGCCAACTCGGCAGTCAGGGACTCCACCGAGGCAGCCTTCGACCTCCGCCGCGAAGGGCGGGAGTGACGCGGCATGGCGGAACGGGACATGTTGGACGCCTAGAAGTCGAGGGGATCTGACCGAAAACACACGCTAGCGGTGGTGACACAACTTTTCATCAACGATGATACGACGCCTGGCAAGGGCTAGTCGTCGCGTGGACCCGAGCCACCATGCCCCGTATCGGAGGGTGACGGGCTCGGCGGCGCAGAAGTATGCGTGTTGCGAGGCGTTGGACTCGGAGTGGGCCGGACCGTCGGCTTGGTCGTTGGCTTGGTCGTTGGCTTGGCCGTTGGCTTGGTCGTGGGCTTGGTGCTCGGGGTATAGATCGGATCAGTCGCGTTGGTCACAACCACGACGGGACCAGATGTCGGCGGAGCGGTAGGTGAGGCTCCGGTGCCCGGCTCATCGGCAGTGCGCGAAGGCGAAGAACTGGCCGACTCCTCATCACCTGACTGGGATGCCGCAGGATCGTTGGGCACGGCCGTTGGGCTCGGCGACAACCCGCCTGCGCCAGTGCCAGCACCTGGCTGCTCGTCAAGCGAGACGAAGATGGCCGTCCCCAATGCTGAGTTAGAGGGCGCGCTGAGCAGGCGATCATTGAGCGCCGCGGCCGCGCCGCACGCCACCAATACGCCCACGACGGTAAGAGCCGTCACCAGACCGATCTGCTGCCTCACAAAAATCCTCCTATGTACAAGGTAACTCCCCGCACCTAGGTCTTCGCTACCTCAAATGTCCAAGGAATGGAGAAGATCCGGGCAGCCTCGGCGCAGCTAAGCCCAGGCTGGTGTCCACGGACCCTCCGAAAGGGCCACAATGGCCCCGTGCGAATCCTCCTGGTCGAAGATGACGCGGCAGTGGCCGCAAGCTCGATCGATGGGCTGACCGCACTTGGTCACCAGACCGAACACGTCATGACCGGAGCCGCGGCCCTTGAAGCGGCCACTCGCTTTGATGCCCCCGATGTGATTCTGCTCGACCTCGGACTCCCGGACATGGACGGCCAAGAAGTATGCAGGCGGATCCGAGCGCTCTGCGAGACGCCGATCATCGTGGTCTCCGCGCGTGGTGACGAAGCAGATCGGGTCATCGCCCTGGAGCTTGGTGCCGACGACTACCTCGTCAAACCGTTTGGGATGCGCGAACTTGCGGCCCGGATCCGCGCCGTCGTTCGTCGGTCGCAGGCCGCACCTGCCCCCACCTCGGCCGGCACGGTTCAGGAAATCGGGCGGCTGACCATTGACCGCAGAACTCAACGGGTTCACCTCGATGGTGCCGAAGTTGCACTCACCGCCAAAGAGTTCGACGTACTTGCCTACCTCGCCGAGGATCCAGGCGCTGTCAGACGGCGCAACGAGATCCTCGAACACGTCTGGGAAGGTCACTGGTACGGCGCGACCAAGACAGTGGATGCGCATGTCGCGGCGATCCGCAAGAAGCTGGGCGACTCGGCCTGGATCGAGGCCGTGCGTGGTGTCGGTTTCCGACTCGGGGCACCTGAGTAAGACATGAGATGGCGCCTCGTCGCAATCCTGGTCGGATTCACCACTTTGGTGTTAGCCGTCCAGAACATCCCGCTGTCGAAGTTCTTGGAACAGCGTGAGTTCGAAACGCACATCGCCCAGTTGCAGAGCGACGCCTATACCATCGCGGGCTGGTCAATCGTCGTCCTAGAAACACCAAGCCCCGAGGCCAAGCTTTACCTGTCGGCTCATGTGGCCGAATACGCCAAGACCTCATCCGCCAGAGTCGTGGTCGTCGACCAAACCGGCACCGTCATTGAGGCCTCAGATTCAGGCAGCGGTGAGAATTTCACCAACCGACCCGAGATCGAACAGGCTCTCACCGGGCAGGCTGCCTCCGGCGAGCGGATGTCGCAGTCGCTGGGTGAGCCGCTCATTTATGTGGCCGTACCGGTGCGCGCAGGGCCGAAAATCCTTGGTGCAGTGCGGCTTACGTACCCATCCAGTGAACTCCAAGCGCAGATCAACGACACCGTGCGTTCGCTGTTCTCGGTAGGGCTGATCAGCCTGCTCTCCGCAGCTCTGATCGCATTCTTGATGGCCACAGCCATCACTCGCCGAATCCGCCGATTGAGTCACACTGCCGAGCGAATCGCCGAGGGCGATCTGGCCGCTCGTGTCGATGACTCAGGGGGCGGTGAGATTGAGGAGCTCGCGACCTCGTTCAACATCATGGCCGAACGAGTGCAGGGCCTAGTCGAGAAGCAGCGCGACTTCGCAGGTGACGCATCACACCAACTCCGTACTCCCCTGACTGCACTGCGGCTCCGGATGGACCGCACCGTCGAGCTCATGGATCTCGATGACCCAGCAGTCGAACAAGTTGAGGCCGCTCGCAACGAACTCGATCGGCTCCAGCGCCTTGTCGATGGGCTCTTGGCGCTAGCCCGGGCCGACAGTCGCAACCAACGAACCGTCCCGATGGATATCAGTTCGATCGCCAGGGATCGAGTCGACTCCTGGCGGCCGCTGGCCGATGAGCAAGGAGTCCAGATCGAGTTCGTCGGGCCAGCCATCGCAATGGCGCAATCGGTGCCGACCGGTGTCGAGCAAGTACTCGACAACTACATCGACAATGCCCTTGAGGTGGTACCTGCCGGCGGACGAGTTGTCGTCACAGTGACCCCGACCGACCAGGGTGTCCTCATCACGGTCGACGACAACGGCCCAGGGCTCTCACCTGAAGACCGAGTGCGCGCCTTTGACCGGTTCTGGCGCGGGCGTCAGGACGACGCCGGTAGCGGTCTTGGCCTGGCAGTGGTGTCGGCTCTGGTCTCGGCGAGCGGTGGCCGAGTCTGGCTCGACGCATCACCCCTTGGCGGCCTGCGCGCGGCAGCCAAGTTCCCCCGCTGATCTGCGGTCCGCCTACAGCGGACTGCAGTTATCTGACCCTGCTGGCCCTGCCCACTGGCCGGGGCTCAAGTCAGTGGCTATGTGCACGAATGTAGGTGGCAAACCGCGCCCGGAAGAGCGGCTCGAGGTCGCCCACTGAGCCGCCACCAAAGACTTGCTTGGCCGCCCGGATGCTCTCGACCAGGCTGCCGCTGATGTCACCTAGCGAGCCACCCTCATCGGCAACGTCATTCATCGCGGGGGCGTGGTTGAACAGGTCGACGAAGAATCCGATATCGAGACGGTGCTCAGCAATCGAGAACGCACGCTCGCGCAATTCCTCGTAGGGCAAGTCCTCAAGTGCTGCGTTGTTCTCAGTCATGTTGCTGACCCTAAGGCTTGGGGTCGACTGACGGTGCACCAGAGTCGGGTGGCACGCGGCAAGCCCGCTCGAGTAGCAATCCCGACAGGACGCCCAGAATCGACACACCAATGGTGACCACAGCCGCGATCACCTGCTCCCGCACGTAGGCGACGCCCCAATGGCTGATCAATGCGATCGCCACTCCGACGAAAAAGCCCGCCAGCACAGTGGCCGTCCGCGAAATCGCCATAGCCCAGGCCGCCGATCGCGCGACCACAAGCGGATCGATCGGCTTAGTGCCGGGCTGACCGGCTAGCCGCGCCTTCGTGCCACGTGCCCACAGCCAGGTGGCTACCGCCAGCATCGCCATGACCAGAGCCATCGACCACGGCACGGGGAAGGTGCGGTCAGCCCAGGCATCGACCAGCCTGGCAAAGGCCCACCCGAGCGCAACGGCAATGACCCCGACTGCCAGCAACGAACGAATCGAGGTCGGCCTCATCGGGGAGCCACCGGCAATACCAAGGTGACATCCCTGAGTGGACGCACCGACATAGCACCGTCTCGCTTCGCGGCCTCTCGTGCCAAAGCAGATACGAGGGAGCCATCGGGGAAGGTGGCCTCGGGGTCGGCTTCAGCCCATGGGATCAGGACGAAACCACGATCGGCGGCCCGAGGATGCGGCAAGGTCAGCGCCGGATCCGAACTGGTAACTCCATCGATCGAGACGATGTCTACATCGAGCGTGCGAGGGCCCCAACGCACTGCGCGAGTGCGATGCCAGGCCTGCTCGACCCGTTGCGCAAGAGCAAGCAGTTCGTCGGCCGTGGCGTCACTCTCACCCAACAAAATCGCGTTCGCGTAGTCGGGCTGTTCGGGTCCGCCCACCGGAGCTGTCTCATAGACGGACGAGACTTGAGGATCAGCAAGGTGCGGAGCAATCAGATCGATCGCGCCTTGCAGCGCAGCGATACGATCGCCGAGATTGGCACCCAGGCCAAACACCACACGCCTCACCGGCGACGCACAATCCTCACAGTGACATCGTCAAAAAGGACGCCCACCGGCGCCTGCGGCTTGTGCACTACGACCTCGGCGAGCAGTACGCCGTCGTAGGCAAGGCAGGCCGTTGCGATCTGCTGCGCCAAGCGCTCAATGAGGTCATGCGGCTCGCCCGTGATCAAAGCGACGACGTCAGCCGCAACAGCTGAGTAGTCGACAGTCTTGGAAAGGTCGTCGGATTCGGCCGCCGGACGTGTGTCAACACCGAGCGAGACGTCGACGACAAAGGTCTGACCATCACGTCGTTCGAAATCAAGGACGCCGTGATACCCCGTTGCGGAAATTCCGGTGACCGAAATTCGGTCGAGCTGATCCTCCGACGCCATGTCGCTCATTCTCCTCGTCTCCAGGCCGCGGCGACCTCAGTGGCATCGCGGCTTCCCCGTGCAGCATGCACCCGCACACACCACGCACCTGCAGCGGCTGCCAAAGCGCTCACGGCGTCTGTCGCGTGATCGCGCTCTGGAGCCGGCCTTGGTTCACCCTCAACAGCCAGAACCTGGCCGAGGAACCGCTTGCGCGCGGCACCGACCAACACCGGGTAGCCCAGCCCCATCAGGTGGTCAAGACCGCGCAGCAACTCCCAGTTGTGGTGTGCCTTCTTGGCAAAGCCCAGACCTGGATCTAGCACGATGCGACCAGGCTCGACGCCCGCTTTCAGTGCCGATTCCAGGCGAACACCCAACTCAGCAGCCACATCGATGACGACGTCGTCGTAGTCGGTGTGCGATTCCATCTCATCGCTGTATCCGCGCCAATGCATGGCGATGTACACAGTGCCGAGTTGGGCAACGGTCTGGTACATCTGCGGGTCGGCAAGACCCCCGCTCACGTCGTTGACGATGACCGCGCCAGCCTCGACAGCGGCACGGGCGATGTCTGATCTCATGGTGTCGATGCTGACCGGCACACCAGCCGCGGCAAGATCGCGGATCACAGGTAAGACCCGTCGCGCTTCCTCGTCGGCCGAAATGCGTTGGGCCCCAGGGCGAGTCGACTCACCACCGATGTCGACGAGGTCGGCGCCATCGCGCATCAACGAGAGCCCATGCTCGACAGCGCGAACAGGGTCAAGCCACATGCCGCCATCAGAGAAGGAGTCCGGGGTCACGTTGATGACGCCCATGACGGCACATCGGTCGAGCGTGGCCAGACTCTCGGGCAGCCTGTTAGGACGCAACGGATACGGACTCACAGGTCACCAGCCTCGTGACGGTGTCAGCCCAGGATGAGGCTCATGGCCTCGGAGCGGGTTGCAGAATCGCGGAGCTGGCCCCGCACGGCGCTGGTGACAGTCTTGGCGCCGGGCTTACGGATACCACGCATGGACATGCAGAGGTGTTCGCACTCCACCACCACGATCGCCCCTCGCGGATTGAGAATCTCAACCAGTGCATCGGCGATCTGCGTGGTCAGACGCTCCTGCACCTGCGGCCGCTTTGCATACACATCAACGAGGCGAGCGAGTTTGGAAAGTCCAGTGATCCGGCCATCGTTACCCGGGATGTAGCCCACGTGGGCAACACCATGGAACGGCACGAGGTGATGCTCGCAAGTGGAGTACAACTCGATGCCCTTCACGAGCACCAACTCGTCATGCACTAGGTCGAACGTCGTGCTCAATACCTCGACTGGTGACTGGCGCAGGCCTGCAAACATTTCAGCGTAGGCACGCGCTACCCGTGCGGGAGTGTCGAGCAGGCCATCACGATCAGGGTTCTCACCGATGGCAATGAGCAGTTCGCGAATCGCGGCCTCGGCCCGAGCGTGATCGAAGGGGACGGTGACTATCGGCTCGGACGAGTGCACCGGGCCGATCGCAGATCCCGTGTTTTCGGTATCCAGCACCATGATCAGGCCCCCGATTCGGACGAGCCAGAAGCCGACAGCTCATCGTTGTTTGCGCCTGCATCAGGTGCCGTCGCAGTGCCGTGATTACCACCGTTACTTGCGGCGGTGGCAGATCCGTTAGCAGATCCATTGGCAGATCCGTTGGCTGATCCGTTGGCTGATCCGTTCAGCGCCTCGATCTCCTTTGGCGTCTGCACCGGGCCGCGGTCACTTGGTGTGCGCCGCGCTGAACCGGTCCAGGCTGGACGCACCTCTCGACGACGAAGCGGCACGAAGATGCGAGCGATCTCGTCCTTGTCGAGGGTTTCCTTCTCGAGAAGTTCGACCACTAGAGCGTCAAGAACATCGCGGTTCTCGACGAGGATCTCGAACGCTTCGTGGTGCGCGGAGTCGATGAAGGCCCGAACTTCCTGGTCGATCGCTGCCGCAACATCCTCGGAGTAATCGCGCATGTGGCCGTAGTCGCGGCCCATGAAGACCTCGCCCTGTTCTTGGCCGTAGCGAATCGCACCGAGGCGTTCGGTCATGCCGTACTGCGTGACCATCGCCCGGGCCACCGCAGTGGCCTTTTCAATGTCATTAGAGGCGCCAGTTGTGGGATCGTGGAAGACCAGTTCCTCGGCGGCACGTCCACCGAGCATGTACGCCAACTGGTCGAGCATCTCGGCTCGGGTGTTGGAGTACTTGTCAGAGTCGGGCAGGACCATGGTGTAGCCGAGCGCGCGTCCGCGCGGCAGGATCGTGATCTTGTGCACAGGGTCCGTGTGCGGCAATGCGGCAGCAACGAGGGCGTGGCCACCCTCGTGATAAGCGGTGATCTTCTTCTCATGCTCGCTCATCAGACGCGACCGGCGCTGAGGCCCAGCGACGACCCGATCGATTGCCTCGTCAAGAGCTGAGTCGTCGATGAAACTACCGCCGAGCCTGGCGGTAAGCAGCGCCGCTTCATTGAGCACATTGGCTAAGTCGGCGCCGGTGAAACCAGGGGTTCGTCGAGCGACCGCGAGCAGATCGACGTCGGGCGCGAGCGGCTTGCCCTTGGCGTGCACCGCAAGGATCGCCTGACGACCCAACAGGTCTGGTGCCGAAACCGCAATCTGGCGATCGAATCGACCGGGTCGCAGCAGAGCTGGGTCAAGGATGTCGGGGCGGTTAGTGGCCGCGATAAGGATTACTCCACCGCTGACGTCGAACCCGTCCATCTCGACGAGCAGTTGGTTGAGGGTCTGCTCACGTTCGTCGTGGCCACCGCCCATGCCCGCGCCACGGTGTCGACCGACCGCGTCGATCTCGTCGACGAAGACGATCGCTGGCGCATTGGCCTTCGCTTGTTCGAACAGGTCACGCACTCGGCTCGCACCGACGCCGACAAACATCTCGACGAAGTCCGAACCCGAGATCGAGTAGAAGGGAACCCCTGCCTCACCCGCGACAGCGCGGGCGAGAAGAGTCTTGCCGGTACCGGGTGGGCCATAGAGCAGAACGCCTTTGGGGATCTTGGCACCAACGGCCTGGAACTTAGCCGGGTCTTGCAAGAACTCCTTGATCTCCTGGAGTTCTTCGACCGCCTCGGTGGCACCGGCCACGTCGTCAAACGTGGTCTTGGGCATGTCCTTGGAGACCATCTTGGCCTTGGACTTGCCGAAGTTCATGATCCGGTTTCCGCCGCCTTGCATCTGCCCCATGAAGAAGAAGAGCAGACCGAGCACCAAGACCATCGGAAGCAATGTGTAGAGCAGGGTCAGCAGCACACTGTCGTGCGGGACCTCAATGTTGTAGCCATCCTTGATGGCACCGGAATCAACCTTGGCTTGCAGCATGTTCTGGAGTTGGACGCCCTGGCCGTCGACGTACTGGGCGCGAATCTGCGTGCCATCGGTGAGGGTAACCTCGATTCGCTGGTCGCGATCAACAATCGTGGCGGCCGTGACCTTGCCCTGTTGGATCGCGGTTACAACCTGGGAGGTATCGACATCCTTGGGTGCACCGATGTTGCCAAGCAGGCTCGTCCCGAGCAGCACGAGAAGGACGGCCAGGGCGATCCATACCGCCGGGCCACGCAGGATTTTCTTGGTATCCATGACGAAGGGTCGACTGACCCCGTCCCTCCTGACACTGAAGTACTACCCGAACTAACCATGATCGGCTAAGGCACCGACACCCACGAAGGTACACCGGCACGGCCCGATACGCCGCCGGACCTCCCTGCTGCCGCCGGACCTCCCTGCTGGTGGAAGGAAGATCACACCTATACAGGGACGCCGGTGAGCCAGGAGTTGTTCCCAACTTTCACCACGGGCGAACAGCAAGCCCCCGAATTACGAATAGACGTGGGGGGCGAGGGTGCCCACAACGCGCAGATTGCGGTATTTCTCCCCGTAATCGAGCCCATAACCGACAACGAACTCATTGGGGATATCAAAGCCGACGTACTTAACGTCAACGGGCACTTTGACCGCGTCTGGCTTGCGCAACATGGTCAACACCTCGACCGACAGCGGACCTCGCGAACGAAGATTGCGAAGCAACCAAGACAGGGTGAGCCCGGTGTCGAGAATGTCCTCTACTACCAGGACATTGCGGCCGGTGATATCGCGGTCGAGATCCTTGAGGATCCGAACCACGCCAGATGATGAGGTACCCGATCCGTACGACGAGACTGCCATCCAATCCATCTCGACTGCATGTGACAGCGCTCGCGAGAGATCCGCCATCAGCATGACCGCCCCCTTGAGGACACCCACTAGCAGAAGGTCACGGCCCGCATAGTCCGCATCAATCGCGGCCGCGAGCTCGGCGATCTTGGCTTTGAGCGCCTCTTCGTCGACGAGAACTTGCTGCAAATCAGAGCCGAGGTCTACGGCATCCATGGGGTCTCCTGGCGACGAGGGGTCGGGCGCACGCTGAGCCTGCCACAGTCGCGGAGTGCTTCGATACCACCGGGTAGCGCAACGGCTCCCTGACCATGCCAGTCGGTGACCAATCGGCAGACGCGCACGACGTGTTCTGCGCCCAAACTGCCTGCTGGTGCACCCGACTCGAGCAGCCAGGATCGAACTACGCGCGAGCGAATCGCATCGCTGAGAACCTGCAGACCAACTACGTCCAGGCTGGCCGGCACGTCCTGGCTGCTAGACACGTCCTGGCTGCTAGAGACGTCCTGGCTGCTAGACCTGATAGACACCGTGCCTTCGCGCATCAAGTCCCGCGTCGCCACGGACGCAAGCTCCGCCAGCGCGTCAGCGTCGGCCCGGGCGAGGTCGGCGGTCCGAGCCAGAGCGGCGGCGATACCAGGTCCAAGTTCGCGTTCGAGCATCGGCAGGATCGTGTGCCGCACCCGCACTCTGGTGAATCGGTCATCGGCGTTGTGCGGATCATCGACCACGGGGGCACCGGAGGGCACAGCCGCGCGCACAACATCTCGCGGTAGGTCCAACAGCGGACGGCGAAACACTCCTCGACGACGAGGCATACCGGCGAGGCTGCGAGTGCCCGAGCCACGCGCGAGTCCGAGAAGAACAGTCTCGGCTTGATCGTCGCGACTGTGGCCGAGCAGGACAGCCTCCGCCGAACATGCTCGAGCGGTCGACTCGAGAACCGCGTATCGCGCATCGCGCGCGGCTGCTTCGGGTCCATCGCCCGTTGGTATGACGTCAGCAGCAACGACGAAAACCGGATCCATCCCGATCGAGCGCAGCCAGTCGGCGGTCGAAGCAGCGACAGCGGCCGATCCGTCCTGCAATTGGTGATCTACGACGATGGCGCCAGCGCGGCGACGCACAGCCCTAGTGGCGGCAGCCAACGAGACCGAGTCGGGCCCTCCCGAACAAGCCACCACCACGAGCGCATCTGGCGCCAAGTCAGCCAGATCTACCCGAACGGCTCGGCGAACCTCGAGGTGCGGCTCAGTGGTCATGGGAGAAGGTCGGGTGCGATCCGACGGCACCAGGCATCCGGATCGAGCACTTCGCTGAGGGTCGGCAGGGTGGCCGAGGTGGTCCAGATCCGTTGGAACCCCGCCTGACCGATGAGAGCGATACTGCCCGAGACGAAGGCTCGACCGTCGGAGTACTGCCGCATCTTGGCGTCGATCCCAAGGAGTCGGCGCATGACCCCATCCAGTGATCCGACGTCGGCGCGTCGATCTTCGAATCGAGTTCTGATCAGTGCAACGGAGGGAACGATCTCTGGGCCCACGTCATCCATCACGTAATCGGCGTGCCCCTCAAGGACGCTCATCAGCGCGGTCAGTTGATCGAAGACCGCGCGCTGCTCGGGCGTTTGCAGAGCGTCGACCAACGAAGTCCCGGGTACGCCGCGCATCGCGGACACGATCGCGGAGAGCGCCGCAGCCAATCGCGTGAGCGAATCACTTGCACCGGTGGGCGAGAGATTGAGGTAACGGTTGATCAGACTCACGAAGTAGTCGCGCAGCCAGGGAACTCCGCCGAACTGCACTCGATGTGTCTCCTCGTGCAGGCACACCCAGAGTCGGAAGTCACGAGTGTCGACCCCGAGTTGGCGTTCTGCAGCGACGATATTGGGAGCCACTAGAAGCAGCCGGCCTTCGCCCGAAGGCGTGAAGGCTTCAAATTGCCCGAGCACTTTGGACGACACGAAGGCCAGCGCACTGCCGATCTGAGCAGCCGTCACTCGTGCGGACACGGCAGTGAGTGCCGCCGGCTGATCACGTGCTGCGAGTTCGAGCACTGGCCCTAGCACCACCCGAAACCCATTGATATTACTGTCGATCCACGTGGGACGGTCGACCACAATCGCCGGGGGCGCCTGGCCCGCGTCGAGCCCAGACCGTTCGCGCACCGGATCGACCGCGAACGAAGCCAGCGCACGAAGTTCGGCAACAGCGGCGCGTGCGTCGGTTCCGGTGGCGGTTGGCCCAGGTCGAGCAAGACGACGACCGGTGGCACTGGCAAGCGCCCAATCCACGACGTCCATGTTGTGACCCTACGCGAGCAAGCCGATCAAGGTGCCGACAAGGTAGGCACTGCGTGATGCGAGGCCCGAGGCTGATAGCACGGAGCAGCGGGCGCATGCCTAGCTCGCAGCGAGAACACTCGCAGCCCGGTCGAGCGCGGCCTGGGCGGCCACCAGTGGGCCGGGTGATCGATCAGCCGCGAAGGCGAATGCGAGCAACCGCCCATGGCTGTCGCGCACGAGGCCAGCCAGACCGATAACGCCCGACAACGTTCCAGTCTTGGCCCGCACCAGACCTCGACCCAGCGTCGTCCGCAGCGCCACGAACCGATGGGTCAGCGTGCCGGTGACACCGGCGATGGGGAGACCACTGAAAGCGGGCCAGTAGACCCCGGCGGTAGATCCGTCATCAGGAACATTTTGGGCCGCTGCCATGAGCGCATGGGTGGTGGTCTGCGGCATGACGAGATCGCGCGCTGAGAGCCCACTTCCATCGAAGATGCTCAGGCCAGTGGTAGGTATGTTCAGCGCCACCAGGGTTCGCTGCACCGCCAGCGCACCTCCGGCGAAACTTGCCTCTCCCGCAAGCTTGAGACCAGCAAGGTGCGCGAGAGACTCCGCAAGGTCGTTATCGGATTGAGTGAGTGCGCGCTCGAGTAGTTCGGCGATGGTGGGGCTTTGCACTCGACCCAGCGGTGTGGTCACGTGTGAAGCGACCCGCGTGACCGCCTTATCGACCTTGATCCCGCGGGCGCGAAGTCGCTTGGCCAGATCTTGCCCAGCGGAGATCGCGGGGTCGGAATCACGAGTGCGGGTCGTGGCCGACTTGCGGCCACCATCGACCGAGAGCGCCTCAACCGGACTCACCACACCAGTCGTCACAAACGTGGTGGGCCAACCGCTAGCCACCCGCGGCCCAGTGAACAGCGAGTCGTCGACGCTAACTCGCACGGAGGTGATGCCGACCAGTCGCAACGATTTGGCTGTCTGTGTCGCTAGGTCTTCCATACTCGCTGGCATAGCAGATTGCCCAGCCGGCAGATCAGCAGCCTTGGTTGGCACGCGAGTCAACGTCGAATCACCGCCACCGACAAGGACAACATCGCGCGGCGTTGCCCCAGGCACGACCAAGGTGTCGATCCGAGCGTCGGGGCCGTATGCGTGCAGTACGGCCAGCGCAGTCAGGATCTTGAGGGTGCTTGCCGGATGTTGTGGGCGGGTCTCACCTCGGGCGTACAGCACACCACCTGTCGCGACGTTGATAACGCTCGCGGCAACGTCGCCCCCCAAGGCGTGCTCGTCCAGAGCCGCAACCAGATCCGCCTTGGATGCGGCAACCGCTGCTGGCTTAGGGCCTACGACGAATTGTTGGGATGTCGGGGCGAGCACCTGAGCCGGAGTCGATGGCGGCGCTGGCACAGCCGCACGAACAACCGCAGGTACCGCCGCGCCTGCAGGCCCAAGACCGGAGATTCCTAGGCCGATCGCCGCAGCCATGACCCAAACCGAGACGCGCAGACGCCCGGGCCGAGGCGGTACCGTATCCATCGACCCTCCCTCGTCAGGTTCGAACGCCACCGTAGGGAACATTAGGCGAGGTAGCCGCGAAAGCGTGGCCACCCGCCGCCGGTCGGGCTCGCGCCCTGCCGCACTCGAAGGAGCGCACGTGGAGTTCGACGTCACGATCGAGATCCCGGCTGGTCAGCGCAACAAGTACGAGGTTGACCACGCCACGGGCCGAATCAGGCTCGACCGGATGCTATTCACCTCCACCCGCTACCCCAATGACTACGGCTTCATTGAGGGCACCTTGGGCCAGGACGGCGATCCCCTCGATGCGCTCGTGATTCTCGATGAGCCAACCTTCCCGGGCTGCTTGATCCGATGCCGAGCGATCGGCATGTTCCGGATGACAGATGAGGCCGGCGGCGACGACAAGGTCATGTGTGTTCCGGCCGGAGATCCACGGATGGAGCACATCCGCGATATCCATCACATGCCTGAGTTCGACCGCCTTGAGATTCAGCACTTCTTCGAGGTCTACAAAGATTTGGAGCCGGGTAAGAGTGTCGAGGGTGCCACCTGGGCCGGTCGCACCGAGGCCGAAGCCGAGATCGTTGCGTCATACGCGCGGAACAAGGCCAATCCGCACCACGCGTGACCTAGGAGAACCTGCCCGCGATTTGTTTCCTGCAGGTAGTTGCTGCTGCATCCGGCCCGCCTGGCTCGCGGCCGACCTCGGCTAGGGCCGCACGCCGAACGGAACGAGGTCGTTCAACCAGATTGTCCAGACCTTCACATGGTCGCCGGTATGTGGTGCCTCGATCATCTGGCCATTGCCTGCGTAGATTGCAACGTGATGGATAGTTCGCCAGTCGGTCGTATCTGTTGCGAAGAAGACCAAATCCCCTACTTGCAGTTGGGAAATCGGGATCTTCTCGCCCGCGGCGAACTGGGCCTGCGAGTAGTGGATCATCGACACGCCTACCGAGCGGTAGGCCGCCGAGGTCAAGCCACTGCAGTCATAGGAATTGGGACCGTTGGTACCAGCCACGTACGGCTTGCCGAGTTGGGCTCGGGCAAATGCCACCGCACCAAGCCGCTGGGCGGCCGTCGTGTACGAACCACCTTGGGGCCACGGGCGGTAATGGCCTCCACCGGAGCCTGTTGTTTGGCCACCGCCAGACGATGAGCCCGCAGATCCTGTGCCACCACCATGGGCGTTGGCTGCCGCTCGCGCCCTGGCGAGACGGGCCGCTTCCAGCCGGGCTGCTGCTTCGGCTCGAGCGCGGGCCGCGGCCTCGGCGGCCAGCGCATCAGCTCGCTCCTGGGCCAGGGTGGCGGCCTTCCCCAGTGCCTTGGTGAGTACTGCCATGGCTGCATCGCGCGTGGCCGAGAGCGCAGCTACCGCCGAACGCTGGGCACTTTCTTCACCGCGCACGCTCGCAAGCGCCGTAGCGACGTCGGCCTGTCGGGCCTGAACCTGCGCACTGATCAGCGCGCGTTGCCGCGAGGTCTGCTCCGCGTCAAGGCGCGAGGTCACCGCAGCCGTGAGTTGTTGACGATGGTGACCGGCGATGAGCCCGACGTCGGTGGTGCGATCAACCAAGCCCGAAATACCACCTGGGGCAAAAGCACTGTCGATCACAGCAGCGAGTTCACCGAGTCCGCCCGAAAGGTCCGCCCCCACTTGATAGCTGGCCACGGCGAGCCGGTCGACGTCGACTTGAGCAGACCTAGCCACTCCACGGGCCGAGGTCTCAGCCACCAGCGCCACATCCAGAGCCTGCTGAGCTTGGTCGGCCTGAGCCTGCGCCTCGTTCCACTTCTCAACGACCAGTTCCAGACGCGCATCTACCTGGCTCAACTCGTGGACCGCTGAGCTGTAATCCGCGCGGGCTTGGGCTACTCGAGTCCTAGCATCAACCGCTGCAGCCCTCGCCCGTTGAACGTCGGCGGCCGACGGCTTCGGGTGATGTGGGCTGGCGACTGCGGGCGCGGTGAGCCCCCCAGCGAGTAAGGCCGAAATGAGCAGGCTGGCGCTGACATCGAGCCATCGGCGCGACCGTTTCGCAGCCGGATCCCGCGTCAATGTCGCGCGAAAAGTCCGGCTAAGTGTCGTTGCCATCGACCTCACCCCCTTCCCGTACTCACGGTAACCGCATTTACCTCATAAACACCACACGTCTCATTCGTCACTCTAATTTAAATTCGTCACTCGGATGGCTTAACTTCTCGCAGCCGCTCGCCGATGTGACATGTGGGTGAAACGTCGCCGCTGAACGAGCGTTGGCGAGAGGAAACCTTTATCTTTTCTTGAGGAAAGGTCAGCGGCTCGCCTGAGCGCTGACATCGACGACGCGTGACACGACGCGTAATTGGGGCTCTGCCGACCAGGTGGGGGCCTCGGGAAGGAGGGGATGAGGACATGGTGAGTTACGACACAACCAATTTCCCAGGTCCCGAGGCCAACCACTCAGGAGCGGCAGCCCGATGGGCTCGACCATCCGCCGAGCAGCGGACACGCACGCCGCTGGCCATGCTCAACCCCGCTGATGCCACCATCTCCGCACCAGTCAGCCTGCTCATCTCAGACCTTGCACTTCGTCTGGCCGAATGCGGCGATAACCTCGGCGCCGCCGGTTCCGAGGCCGCACGGGTCGCTGTCGAACTATTTGCTGAGACCGCCGGAATCTGGCTGATCGGGCCCGACGGCCGCACCCTGGATCCACTTGGCTCACATGACATTGACCCTGTGCGCAGCCAGCAATACGCGCGGGTGCTGTCCGGCCCACGTCCCCAAGTTGGTCAAGGGCTGATCGGCAACACTGCAGCTGATGGGTCGATGCGCCTCGTTAACGAGCCATCGCTTGAGATGAGCGAAGGTTTCAGCCCCTACGTCGAATTCTGTCGTCGCAGCGGTGTTGAATCCCTGCTGTTTGCTCCCATCCTCGCAAGGGGCCAGATAATCGGCGTACTTGCACTGCTTCGCACCGGCTCGCTTCCGCCATTCGACCGAACCTGCGAACCATCCGTGCAGGTATTCACCGACACCGTGGGCCACTACCTCGAACACGCGCGCGGGCTGGTCTCCCAGATCCGCTCGGCCGCGCTTCTCGACTCGCTAGAGCCCGCGGTGGTCTCGACCGATAGCGATCGTCGGATTACTACCTGGAACCGCGGGGCTGAACTGCTCTATGGCATCCCGTCGGCCGACGCCCTCGGCTATCGACTCGATCGGCTCGTGCCCACGGATCCGCAGACCGATCCGTCGGCACCCTTCGTCCCAGGCGGCTCGATCGAGGACGACGACCGTTGGCGCGTTGCGATGAATGACGGTGAATGGTCGGGCCGAGTGCGCCAGCTCGCGGCTGACGGCCGGGTGGTCGACTGCGAACTACGAATCACCCTGCTCGAAGCACCCGATGGCCGGGTCACGGGCGGGATAACTCTCGCCAGAGAGTTCCGAGCCAGCAACGACACCGGGCCACACGTAGAGGTAGGGCACGCAACCCAAGCCGTCATAGACGCGCTAGACAGCGAGATCGCATTGCTCGACTCGCAGGGGCGCGTCACCGCGACCAACATGCATTGGGAACAGCGCTGTTCTGAAGGTAGGCAACAGCTCGGAGCTTGGGTTGACGCTGCGCCCGGAAACGACTTCCTCGCCCTCATGCGCTCTGCCTCAAGGATTCGCGGAACCGCGCGTGAAGCCCTCGCCGGAATCGAAGGTGTCCTGGCAGGACGGCTGCACCGCTTCACGCTGCCATATGACGCATCGTCTGAGAATGTCGAACGTTCGTACCGACTCGTTGTCAGCGCTCTGCCAGAACCGGGTCGAGGCGCGATCGTCAAACACGTTGACAACACCTTGCAGCAAGGACTCGAAAGGCAGCTGAGCCACAAGGCCACCCACGACTCCCTCACCGGCCTACCGAACCGGGCGCTCCTGCACGATCGCCTTACGCAGGCTTTGATCCGAGCGCAGCGGACGGGCCGACTAGTAGCGGTCATGTTCGTCGATCTCGATCACTTCAAGGAAGTCAACGACACTCTCGGGCACGCAGCTGGCGACCAAGTACTGATCTCAGTATCTCGGCGGCTCGTGCGAGCATGCCGTGCCAGCGATAGCGTCACCCGATTCGGCGGCGATGAATTCGTCCTCGTGGTCGAGGATGTCGACTCCCTCGACAACGTTCGACGGGTTGCACAGCGAGTACTCGATTCCATGGCGTCACCAGTGGTCGTTGATGGAACTGAGCTCTTCTTCGGAGTCTCGGTCGGTGTTGCAGTTGCAGCTGGCGACGTACCCGCTGCCCAGCAGGTTGAAGGTCTGCTGCGCGACGCCGATACGGCGATGTACCGGGCGAAGGAAGCCGGCCGGAACACCTTCGTGCTTTTCGATCCGGATATGCGTGAACGAGTCGCGTCGCGCCTCGCCCTCACTACCGCCCTGCGGCATGCCGTAAACCGCGGCGAACTCCGCTTGCTGTATCAGCCGCAATTTGACTGCGACTCAGACCGAGTCGTCGGAGCCGAAGCACTAGTGCGCTGGCACCAGGCCGACCATGGCGTTGTCTCGCCAAGCGAATTCATCGAGGCCGCCGAAGAGAGTGGAGTTATCGTCGAGATCGGCGCTTGGGTTCTAGACGAGGCCTGCCGTCAGGCTGCCGAGTGGCAACAAAAGGCGCCGAACGATTTCATCGTGAACGTCAATCTCTCGCCTCGACAGTTGGCTGACCCCAATGTCGTCTCCCTCGTTCGGCACACGCTTGCCCGACATGGTCTTGACCCATCAAGGCTCGGCCTAGAGATCACTGAGAGCGCGCTCATGGACGATCCAGAGGCCTCCGCGCGCACACTGGAAGAACTGCATGAGATCGGGGTTCGAATTTCGGTCGACGACTTCGGCACGGGTTACTCGTCCTTGGCCTATCTGCAACGTTTTCCAGTCGACGTACTCAAGATCGATCGCTTCTTCATCTCGCGTATCCCACACGACGACAAGACAGCGGCGCTCGTGCGCGGCATTGTGGGCCTCGCCGATTCGCTGGGTCTGACTACCGTCGCTGAGGGCGTCGAAACCGAGGATCAGCGCGTAGCGGTAGCCGAGCTCGGATGTCGGGTGTATCAGGGCTTCCTCCGAGCCCGCCCCGGTTCCGCCGATGTCGTGACAGGGCTCCTGGAAAACCAAGATGCCATTCGCTCTACTGACAACGCCTGGGAGCCAAGGGTTGTCCCGCTGATCAGCGGACCAACCACGAGCAAAGGCGCCGCACGACACGCCTCATAACTTCCCCGCTGATCTGGAATTGCACTAGCGAGCAAAAACCCGCATCAACCCGGCTTGTCGGGCAGCGTCTCCAGGATGTACCAGTTGGACGTAAGCCCCGCATCGACTGTCAGGTCGATACCGGTGATTGCGCTGGCCTCGGAGGACGCGAGGAACACGAAAGCGGCGGCGACTTCCTCGGTGCGTACCAGTCGGCGCATCGGCACTCGATCAAATGAGTTCTCGAGGTAATCCATCATCGCTGGGCCTGCTGAAGTGACGGTCATGTCCGTCGCCGTAACACCAGGGCTTACGCAGTTGGAACGAATACCGTACTTAGCGAGTTCGAGCGCCATGGTGCGGTTGAGCCCGAGTAGGGCGGCCTTCGACGAGTTGTACGCGGCATAAGGACCATCGCCGCCCGAGCCATCGATCGAAGCGGTATGCAAGATCACGCCGCCTCCGTTGTCGCGCATCACTCGTGCGACCTCCTGCGAAAATACAAATACAGCAGTGAGATTGGTATCGAGAATATCTCGCCAGCGATCGCGGTCGATCTCCAAAAATGGCGTGTCGTCATCGATGCCTGCATTATTCACGAGGATGTCGATGCGGCCCCAACGCGCCGCGAGTTCGGCTGTGGCAGAGGCGATCTGGGCCTCATCACGAATGTCACACACGTGGGGAGTTACTGATCCGATTCGGCCTTCGGCGAGGCTCACTGTGGCGTCGAGGTCAACGCGAGTGCGGCCGAGCACCGCCACGTGCGCACCCTGGTCGGCGAAGGCGAGCGCGATGGCCCGGCCGATCCCGCGCCCACCGCCGGTGACGATCGCGTACTTACCTTCGAGTCGGCCGGTCATGCCGAGGCCCTGTCTCGACGAACAACTCGAACGAGCGACCAACCAAGTCCGAGTACGACGAACACTGGCACGATGCCCCAGAGCATGATGCCGCGCGACACACCCAATGCGGTGAGCGCGAGACCAGCGATGACAGCGACAGTCATCCGCCAGTCATCACCAATGACGAAGTCGTAGAGGAAAACGAAGAACCCACGAATCTTGCTCATGAAGCCACCACCTGGACAAGGGCCTTGCGCTGACGCATCACGGACGCGGTGCCCACTGACAAAACTGCAGTGGTGACGATGATGACGGGCAACGCCGCGTCATTCCCGGGCCATGAGGCACCGGCGCCTTCGACCCCCCAGAAGATTCCGAACGAGGTGAGCAACACACCGACCGTGAACTTGAGAGTGTTCTCGGGTACTCGAGAAAGCGGCGCACGCACGATGAATCCAACTACCAGCACCGCGACGACCGCCGCCGCTGCACCGAGCGCGGCCAGCGGGATGCTGCCATGAATGGCACCAAACGTGAGCACAATGAAGACGACTTCGAGCCCTTCAAGGAACACGCCTTTGAAGGCCAAACTAAATGCATAGTGGTCAAAAGCCCTGGGATCAGCAGGCGGTTCGGCCCGAGCCTCGGCAGCCTCGCGAGCGAAGATCGCAACCTCGTCGTGAAGAGCCTTGTAGCCGCTAGCCCGCAGGATCGCCTTACGTAGCCACTGGAGTCCGAAAACCAAGAGCAGACCGCCCACAGCCAAACGCAGGACATTGAGAGGTATCGCCGTCAGGCTTGGCCCGACCGCAATGACCAGCACCGCCAGCGCAGTCAACGCAGCCGCGACAGCGAGAACCGTCGAACGCCAACCACGTGTCAGGCCCACGGCGAGCACGATCGTAAAGGCCTCTACCGTTTCCACCGCCGACGCCAAAAAGGACGACAGCACGAGTGCCCATGCACCAGCGTTCATCGGTATCCCCTCACTGCAATGCGTCCGCGACTTCCGACACTACCCGCGACCAAGACTCTGACAGCCAAGAGCGATCGACGACATCAGCGTCGCGTGATGGCGAGCGCCGTTGTGTACGCATGGACTATGTCGTCACTAGTCCACGGCCCCGGCTCAACCGGGATCCAGCCAGTCAGCGCGGATTCGACGAGAGCAGGCACATGCTCCTGCCGCACACCGCAGTCACCTAGAGTCGGGCACGATACGAGGGCAAGCAACGCGCGAACCGCTGCGACCGCACGAGATCCGTCAGTGGTGCCGTCATCAGCCGCCTTCATCGCATCGGCGATCCGCTCGAAACGCTGAGGTTCATAGCGTCGATCGTGATCCATCGACTCGGCCAGCATCAGCCCGACGGTGAGACCATGCGGAAGGTGATGCAAGCTGCCCAGTGGGTGAGCCAGCGAGTGCTCGGTGCCTGCCTCACTCACGTTCATCGCCAATCCAGCCAGCAACGCGGCGCAAGAAAGATCGGTTCGAGCAGCAAGGTCGCCGGGGTTCAAAAGCGCCCGAGGCAGCGCCACCGTTGCGAGCCGAATCGCTTCTAAAGCAAGACCATCGCCGACCGGCGTATGCACCTTCGCGATGATCGAACCGATCGCCTGGCCAAGCGCATCAAGCCCACCCCACATTGTCGGGCCAGGAGGCAGGCTGAGCGTAAGTTCGGGATCGACAAAGCAGTATTGGGCGCGATTGTGCGGACTCGGTGCTGCAACCTTCGCGTTCTTGCCGATGTCGGTCATCACCACGCCCCCTGTCACTTCACTGCCCGTTCCTGCAGTGGTTGGAACCGTGACGAGCAAAATCGCCGGTGGCGCAACGGGTTTGGGCTCTCCAGGCCACGCATAGTCGCGGATCGAACCTGGGTTTGCGAGCAGCAGGCGAGCGCCCTTCGCGGTGTCGAGAGCGGACCCACCGCCGATCGCGACCACTGCGTCAGCACCAGACAAACGTAGTCGAGCGCCCATGTCATCCACACCTTCAAGCGTGGGTTCTCCCGGAGCAACGTGTGCGATCTCGGCGATGCGACTCGAAACAGACTCAAGTGCTTCAGTCACGGAGGGCAGGGTCAGCACAACCGGATCAGCAATGACAAACACGTGCGTGCAGTTCTCGGTGATGAGGACGTCGGCGAGCTTCGAGAGGCATCCCGGCCCAAACTCGATTCGTACCGGGAGGTAGTTCTTAAAGGACGGAACGTCAGTCAGGCTTGTCATACCGATCTATCCAATCAACTCAAACGATCTGACAGAAACTACTGGGCCACCCACGCCGTCAGATCAACTCGAAGTACCTGCGCCGATCCCAGTCGGTCACCGAATCAAGAAACACATCCCATTCGCGCTGCATCAACGTCGCATAGTGATCCACGACTTCAGCGCCCATAGTCTCAATCGCCAAAGCGCAGGAACGGAAGGCAGTTACGGCTTCGCCGAGGTTCTGCGGAATACCGGTTGCGGGAGCGCCAAACGGATCGCCGACAGTCGGCTCGCCTGGATCAACCTGGTCCTCCATGCCCGTACGGATCGATGCGAGCACGCCAGCGAGTACGAGGTAGGGGTTGGCGTCGGCGCCTGGAAGGCGGAACTCGAGTCGCACCGAATCGGGGGTATGCCCGATCACTCGCGCGGTGACAAAGCGGTGGTCAAAGCCCCAGGTCAGCCCCCAGCCAGCAGCGTCCTGGCCTCGAATACGGCGATAGGAATTCACTGTCGGGGCGTACAACGCCATGAGACCGCCCGCATTGGCGAGTGCACCGCCAACGGCCCAACGCAACGAGTCCGAGGTGCCGCCACGGGTGTCATCCCAGAAGAGCGGTGCACCATCAGTGTTACGAACCGACACGTGCACATGGCACGACGAGCCTGGCCCGCCGTCAAAGGGCTTGGCCATGAAGGTCGCTGACATGTCGTGCCTCGCTGCGAAACTGCGAGTAGCGAGTTTGTAGAGCGCATGACGATCAGCCATCTCCAGCGGTTCTCCGTGTTGAAGCGTGGTCTCCCATTGGCCAAGGCCCCATTCGCCCTGCGACGCTTCAAGTTTTAGGCCACTGCGGTCAAGGCGTCCACGCAGGTCGGCGAAGAAGGAGTCGAACTCATCGCCCTCGTAGATTGAATAATCAGCGGGACTCTCGGTGGTCGGTACCAAGTCGGAGTATCCGGCCGCGCGGGCCGCCCGAGGACTTCCGCGGTAGAGGTAGAACTCGAGTTCGGTGCCAGCAGACGCCGAAATGCCCGCGGTACTCCATCGAAAAAGTTCGTCCTTGAGGATGCTCCGCGGGGCGACAGAAGTCGGCAGTCCGCTTTCCTCAATCGAGTCGCCAATGCAGATCGCGGTTCGATCAAGCCAGCCCGCTGGACGCAGAGTCGAAAGATCGGGGCGCAGCAGAAAATCACCCATGCCCGTCTGAACGCCGGTGTAGGCCAGGGAACCAGCGATCAGCAGTGATGCGTCCTGTGCGATGTCCCAGCCGTAGACGCACGTCGAGACTCCGATGCCGCCCTCGGCCACGACTCGACCGAAACTCTCGGAACTCACGCGCCGACCAAACATTCGACCATGCGGATCAGGAGCTGTGATGATCACGGTGTCGAAGTCATCCACCAAGTGCTGGAGGTCGAGAGTAGGTCTGGCTTCTTGCGCCATCAGAGGTCCCTTCGTCGGGAGGTTGATGCGAGTGGATTGGGTCTTGGACGGTGGCCACACAGGACGCCAGCTGCTTGTGAACCGTAGGCTTGGAAACTCTCGGATTGGTAACTATCGGGGCAACTATCTCGCGACAGTTACCAAGCGCGGCAGCCGACGCTCAGATCGGTGCATCTGGGTTATCGACGCCAACGATGCGATTCCCGCGGAAGAACTCCAGCAACTCACCGGCGCCATGCCCGCCATGCCCGCTCGCACCCCAGAAACTCTGATGCGAGTCAGCCGTGAGGTCGAACAAACTCGTACCGTTGACCTTGATCTCTCCGCCGGGCAGCCGCTCAGCAACATCCATCGCCTCACCGATGTCAGATCCGAAGACGTAGCCGGCCAAACCATCCGGCGTGTCCTGCGCCAGCCGCAGCGCGTGAGCGGCATCAGACACAGGGTGGATCGTGAGGACGGGACCGAACAGCTCGTTGCGAGCCTTGGCCGCGTCAACGCCAAGGACCAAGGTTGGCGAGAGGAACCAGCCGCGGCTCGGAAGTTGCTCGTGGGAGGAAAGAATGCGTCCACCCGAATTGGTCAACGTCGCAATCTGGAGAAGCAGACGCTCGCGGTGCTCGCTGAAGGCGAGTGGCCCGAGGTTTGTGTCTAGCTCGGTCGAAATCCCGATGGTCAGTTGACGTAGTTCACCAAGCAAGGCCTCTACGAGGTCGTCATGCATGCCCTGCGGCACAAAGACTTTCCCAGGTGCTTCACACCACTGGCCGTTGAGCTTGGTCATACCCGCTGCCAAAGCGCGAGCAGTCAAGGAGATATCCGCGTCTTCGAGAACGACCACGGGATTGTTGCCACCGAGTTCAAGCTGCAGGCGGGTGAAGTGCGGCGCAGCAAGTGCCGCAATGGAACGTCCGGCTTCCTGTCCGCCGGTGAGCGCGACCGCACGGATGCGTGCATCACCAGCCAACTGGCTGCCCACAGCGGCGCCGCCGTGTACCAGCTGAAACACGCCAGCCGGAAAACCAACAGCAGCAATGGCCTGCGCGAGGATGCGCGAACTTCCCGGCGCCCACTCGCTGGGCTTGACGATCACTGGGCAGCCAGCGGCCAAGGCAGCCGCCGACTTGCCTACTGCAGTCGGGGCTGGCGCGTTCCATGGGACGAGCACGAGGGCTGGACCCCAGGGATCGCGACGCAGCCGAACGGGGCCTCCTCTTCCCTTGCCAGGAAGTTCCGAGAAGTCGCCAGACTCGTTTAATTGGGCGGTGACACCAAGCACTTGCTCCGCGCAGCCGCCGGCGATCGCACGGGCCAGGGAGATCACGATGCCTGGATTAATGCTCTCTGAATCAGCAATTTCCTGCGCCCTCAGCGCCAATTCCGCCGCAAGATCTACAAGCAGTTCCGCGCGGCCCGCCGCACCAAAATCGAGCCATGATCGCTCGGCATGCACTCGATCGGCGGCCGCAAGTGCTTGCTCGACACCGGTGCGCGATGTCGCGACTTGCGGCTCAAGAACTTCACCAGTGTTCGGATCGTCGACGGTGCCTGAGAGTCGCTCGCCAGGAACTGCGAACCCGCCATCGATGAAGTCGTGCGCGTTCGGATTCGACACGGACACGCTCCCGGGTTGGCGGTGCGGTCGCTAACCGTGCCTATGAAGCACAGGGGCGCCCGCGGGAGTTGAAGTCTCCCACGCGGACCGTTGGGTACCAGTCAGCAGCGCACCCTGAGCGGTTAGAGCAACCCGCCCGCTTCGGTGAGAATTTCCCGGACTCGCTTCTTGGCCAGTTTCGTGTAATCGAGAACAGCGGTTCGGGCCGACGCCGCGTCGCCAGCCTCGAGTGCATCTGCGAGATCGCGCTGCACCCTGATGAACTCCTGTGACGTTACCGGCGTGGCACCGAAGCTTCGGCTCATGACACTACGCAAGCTCAGTCGTCCAAAAGATGCGCTGAGTGCACGATTTCGCGCCAGTGCAATGACACTCTCGTGGAAGGCGTAATTGGCGTCCATGTACTTGTCGAAGTCGACGAACCGATCACCCACGAGCAGCTGTGCCATGGCCTCAAAGCGCTTTCGCATCTCGACCAAGTCCTCGGCGTGTGCGTTCCCGATGGTGAGGTCGATGACTCCGAGTTCGATTGCCGACCGGGCGTCAAAGGCCTCATCGGAGTTCTTGGCATCGAACGGTACGACCACATAGCCGCGATCAGGATCGCGCTGCACTAGACCGTCCGTCGTCAGCCGGGTGAGGGCGTAAAACACCGACGCCTTATCAGCATCTAGGTCTTGAGCCAGATCGTCCATGATCATCACTTCGCCAACGCCGTACTGCCTTTCGAGGACGCGCTGCCGAGCCACTTGGTAGACCGCGTCGTCGCGCCCAAATTGAAAACGTCCGAAGCCGCCGCGGAAGTAAGCTAGGGGTTCGCCTTCGTGCGCCGACGCATGCACGACCTTGCCCAAGAAGATGGTGTGCGTGCCTCCGGTGACCTGCTCGACCACTCGACATTCGAGGTAGGCCAACGCATCAGAAAGCAACGGCACACCGAGCACTCCCGGAGTCAGCGACACCCCCCGAAATTTGTCATCGCTCGGCGCCGCAAACTGCTGCGCAAGATGCTCATGGCCGTGTCCAAGGATGTTCACCCCAAAGACGCCAGAGGACGAGACCGCTAGAGATGTCGGAGCCGAACGGTTCAGGCAGGCAAGCATCATCGGTGGCTCTGCGGACAACGAGGTCACTGAACTGGCTGTCATCCCGAAGTTTTGGCTGCCGTCTGCAGTCGTCACGACTGTGACACCACTGGCCAGGTGGCCTACGACGTGACGAAATACGTGATGCGGAACCTCGGGGTCAACCGTCAAATCACGAGCGTCCATGTCACTACCTCGTCTCTCACCGGACAGGGGATTCACCCAACTGTCCGTCACAGCCCAATGCGCATCACAGCGCACTGCGCATCACAGCGCACTGCGATCACAGCACGCGAAGCAAAGCCAGCCCTTGCCTGAGCGCCGAGCCTTGCCAAGTACACCGGCAAGGCCCAGTGGGCGCACTAACGTGCCACGTCAAACCACGGTACCTGTGCTGTCAGCCCCTGTGACCGTGCATGTCAGATTGGCGGCGATTACGCACGACGTCAGCGGCGATGACACAAGTTCACGGCTAGCGCCACTGTCCTGCACTGCTCGCTGAAGTTGACTGAGTTGCACGCTTACGACTACAAAGAAAGCGGGAACTCCGTGAAGCTGGGTTATTTCTCAATGCCGTTGCACCCTCTGGGTCGCACCTGGGCTGAGACGCTACGCGAGGACAGGAATGGCGTCATCCTCGCCGACAAGCTTGGCTTCTACGACGCCTTCATCGGCGAACACCTAACTGATCACCACGAGACCATCACCAACAGCCTGGTGTTTCTCGCGACGCTGATCTCCGACACCGAAAACATCATGCTGGGCACCGGCACGACCAACCTGTCGCACCAGCATCCCGTTCTGGTAGCAGCGAACTCAGCGATGTTTGACCACCTCAGCAACGGCCGGTTCATCCTTGGGGTCAGCCCCGGGGCCCTGCCGTCGGACGCCGAAGTACTCGGGATCCTCAACGAGGACCGAAACCAGATGTTCGCCGAGTCAATCGATGTCATCACTCGCATCTGGGAGTCGGAACCTCCTTACAAGATCGATATTCCGGGTAACCGTTTCAAGGTGACGACCGAGACCACGATCGACCTCGACCTCGGTGTCGGTGTCATGCCTAAGCCCCTGCAGCAGCCGAGACCCGAAATCGTCGGCACGGTGGTGGCGCCTTACTCCAAAGGCGTCATCCAGATGGGCGCGAAGGACTTCCACCCGCTGTCATCGAACTTCCTACTCCCACAATGGGTTGCCACGCACTGGCCGAACTACGTCGAGGGTAAGGCGTCGGTGGGCGTCGTTGCCGACACGAACGACTGGCGGGTAGCTCGCACGATCTTCGTCGCCGACGACGAGGCGACTGCGCGACGCTACGCGATCGAAGACCCGGCGAGCCCGTACGTCTTCTACTACTCGCAGATGCTGAAGAAGATGCGCAAGATCGGTCGCCTCGAGTTGTTCAAGACTCATCGCGATCAGCCAGACGACGAGATCACCCTCGACTACGTACTCGACAAGTTGGTCCTCACCGGGACCGCCGACTCAGTCGCGGAGCAGGTGCTGTCCTTCCGTGATGAGATCGGTGATTTCGGTGAATTGATCTACGCGGGCCTTGACTGGGTCGATGAGGATCTTGCTCGCCGGTCGATGGAACTCATGGCCACTGAGGTCATGCCAAAGGTCAACGCCGTCATCAACGAAGAACTTGCCGCACCCGTAGGGTGAGAGCATGACCAGTCGTCAAGAGCGGTTGCCCGCACCAGACCGCGAGAGCATGTCGCCCGGCCAGTTAAGCGCACTTGAAGAGATCGAAGCCGGGCCTCGCGGTGCTTTGTTCGGCCCGTTCCTGCCACTGATCCATAGCCACGACCTGATGACCTGCCTGTCCAAGACGGGCGAGTTCTTGAGGTTCGAGTCCAAGCTGGATCGTCGACTGTTCGAGATGGCGATTCTGCTCATCGCACGACGCTGGGATCAGCAGTTCGAGTGGAGTTACCACCATCCACTCGCTCTGGCCGCAGGCCTCGAACCATCGATAGTCGAGGCGATCGGCGTGTACGAACGTCCAAGCCAACTCGATGAGCCGGCAGGGCTGCTCTGGGACATCGAAGCCGAACTGCACGAATCACGATTCCTCAACGACGACGTGTACGCCAGAGCGGTCGAGTTGCTCGGCTCAACCGCCTTCGTGGAGCTGATCGCGACACTGGGCTACTACACGACTTTGGCAATGGTCATGAATGCTGCACACACACCGAGCCCGGCCGAGCCCGCGCTACCGCACATCGATCGAGCACAGTCATGACCCTGCGCCGACTCTCCAGCGCGACTCAGGCCGGCACTGCACCGCTGCTCCTCCTGCACCCACTAGGCGTCACGAGCGAGTTCTGGGATCAGATCGCCGCGGATTTGAGCGACCTCGAATTGCTCACGCTGGACCTGCCTGGCCACGGTTCTTCGCCGCTGCTGCCCGAGGGGTTAAGCGTCCGTACCATCGCTGAGTGGGTCGTCGAGCTTCTCACCGAAGCTGGCCTGACCAAGGTGAGCGTCGTTGGCGTCTCACTTGGCGGCCTAATTGCGCAACATCTGGCTGGGTACCACCCAGACCTCGTCGAGCGGCTCATTCTGGTTGATACCGTGCCGATCTACCCTGAGCCCGTTTCGGCGATGTGGCTCGAAAGAGCAAGACTGGCAAGGGAATCCGGGCCTGGCCAGTTCGCGGCACCTACTCTCGACACCTGGTTCACTAAGGAAGCGATCACGCGAGGCCACGCCGAGATCGGATTCGTAAGGGATTCGATTGAGCGGATGGACGCCGAGTCATACGCAGCAAACTGCGAGGTTCTTGCCTCGGCCGACCTCACCAATATTGCAGAGGTCATCAAAGCTCCGACGCTGATCGTCTGCGGTGACGACGATCTGCCGGCCTTCACCCAAGCCGCAGATTGGTTTGCCGAGCACCTGACTAGTGCCCTACCGGTCGTGTGGATCGCCCCAGCAAGACATGCGGCAATACTCGAACTGCCCGCAGAGTTCGCCCGGGCTGTCCACGCTTTCCTATCGTCGCCTGCCTGACGATGGCCGATTCCGCCGCAGTCATCGGCTTCATCGGGCTTGGCATCATGGGCTCCGCGATGAGTGGACGGCTGATCCAATCTGGCTATGAGGTGCTGGGCTTCGATCTAGACGCCGCGCGAATGAGCGAGCATGCGCAACGCGGCGGGACTGCCGCAAGCTCGCCCGCTGGAGTTGCCGACAGCGCCCACATCGTCATCCTGTCGCTACCCAGCTCAGGGGCGCTGCGTTCGGTTTTCACTGGGCCACAAGGGATTTGCGAGTCTCAACACCCCGATCTGGTACTCGTCGAGACCAGTACGCTCGCCCTAGACGACAAGCTTGCGGCCCGGGATTGGGCAGCGTCAGTTGGCGCTGACCTCCTCGATTGCCCGATGAGCGGTACTGGAAGCCAGGCCCGAACTGGTGACCTCGTTGCCTACCTCAGCGGTGACGATCAGTCCAAGCGCAAGGCCGAACCCGTACTAGCAGCATTCACCCGCAGCGCTAAGGACGTAGGCCAGTTCGGCAATGGAACCAAACTCAAACTCATCGCTAACCTCCTTGTCGGCGTGCACAATGCGGCAGCGGGAGAAGCGCTTTCACTCGCGCAAAGCGCGGGGCTCGACCCAGCTGATGCGCTAGGAGCGCTCGCTGATGGAGCGGGCTATTCCACCATGCTTGGCGTGCGCGGCCCGATGATGGTCAGCGGCGAATACCTGCCTGCGACCATGACGGTCGACCTGTTCATGAAGGACCTAGGTCTGATCGCCAGCTTTGCCGAAGGTGTCGGAGCGGCCACACCGCTACTCGATGCGACGACCAACCTTTATAAGCAAGCAAGCGATCAGTTGCTGGGAAAATATGACACTGCCGTGGTGCACGACATCATCCGGGATCTTCAGCGCTAGGTGCGGGGTGCGGCCCGTTCAGCGAGATCTGGACAGGACGCGACGAAGCCGCAGCGCGACCTGCAATTCGGTACTGCGCTCACGAATGCTCGATCCGAGCAATTGCTCAGCCTTTTGCAGCCTGTTGCGGACCGTGTGCTCGTGCAGTTGCAGATACTCGGCTGCCGCGACATGGCTGCCAAACCGAAATGATGCGTCTAGGGTTTCGCGCAGCCGCTCGTTGTCACGGGTATCCAGAGCGAGCGGGCCAAGCTCGGCTTGGATGAACCGCTTAGCCATATCAAGGTCGCGCAGCAGCAAAATCTCCAGGCCAACCTCGGATTGAAGCATGACGCCCGAGCCATTCGTCTGGCCTACCGAGAAGCGGATCTTCTCGACCTCGCGCACCTGCTGGAAACTTAACCGGAAGCCCGTCATTCCTTCCTGCGGATCGCTAATAGACGCACTGAGGCCAAGTTCTACCAACTGGTCACGCAGCGCACGAAGCGACTGTGGTGTCCAGCGGCGTCCACGACCCAGCCACAACACTGACCGCTTGAGGTTCAGCGGGTACACCAAGACGTCGCGAGCCTGCACGGCCGACTTAAGTTTCACTGCCACCTGGGCTGCCGACTCTTCAGAGGTATCAGGCAGCAAGATCGCCGCATGAGCACCGTCGAGGTCATAGCCAATGATCGAGACGTCCGAAGGTGACGGCACCTCCACAACACCATTGAGAACCTCGCGGACCAGACGCTGGCGCATGTAACTCTTCGATCGACTCAGCGCATCGTCGGTCTGGGTGTATGTCTCAGCGACCATCGACGCCACTTGGTCTTGGTACTTGAAGATCTTGTCGGTGAGACCTTCGAACGCGGCAAAGGCCGCGTCACGTTCGATCCGGTCATCGGCCACCAACTCGTTAAGCAGCGTGGTGAACTCGCGCCAAGATGTCAGGAAACTGACGCGATAGGACCGGTGGATGCTCGATTGAGCGATACCCAACTTTGCCTGGAACGTCGCGAACGACAGCGGTTCTCGAAGTGAAATATCCGCGAGCGTGACGCGCCCGGTGAGGTAATTGCGCAACTGACGCAAGTTCTCGAGCACACTCGCCCGCAGATGCGCGCGGAACTCATCGTCGTCGACGTACGTAGCAAAGGCTACCGAGACACAACGCGCGACGATCAAATCACAGAGTTGCTCGAGGTCCATTGCCTCCGCAGCATCGCGAATCAGCGCTGCAGCGGGGGAATCGTCGTCGACCTTTTGCCGCCACGAGTCGGCGGCGCCACCGAGATAATCCACTGTTCCCGCCTCCCACATCGTCAGCAAGAGGAACTCCCTACTGGATCGAGACGATCTCGCCGGTGAAGGCCGAGCGAGTAATCGCCTCGAATGCCTTCACGTTAGCCGAGATTTCTTGTCGTGAAACCGGGTAAGGCTCGCCGCCAGATATCGCTTTGGCAAAACTTTCCAAGTTATCAAGCACGGCCCGGTGCGGCGGGAAGAACCGAGTCTCGGGATCAGACCCGCGGTGCACGGTCGTGACATCCCAGCCGGTGGAGTTTTCTGGGTGGCTACGGTCCCTAATCTCCATCCACCCCTCGGAGCCAATGAGGCAGATTCGACCGATGAATGGAGTGGTCAGGATCGCGTTGATCACGGCAGTACGGCCATGCTCAAAAACAAGAGTGACCGAGAGCGTGTCGCCGTTAGCAAAGGTTGTGGCCTGGGTGCTCAACCGAGCGAACACCTCAACTGGGGCACCCAGCAGGCTGATGGCCAGATCGACCAGGTGGATACCGGTAGCGGAAAGCGGACCGACCGGTGCTTCAGTGGCCGACAGTCGCCAGTTGTCCGGGGGCAACGCCAGGAACTTGTCCTGGCTGAAGTTACCTTCAAACACCAGCGGGATTCCCAAATCCCCCGACTTGAGCCGATGCTGCATTTCCAGCACAGCAGGCTCAAACCTTCGTTCGTGACCAATACCAACCTGTAGGCCCGCCGCTTCCATCGCATCCAGTGCGACCTCGGCATCGGCGCTCGTGATCCCGAATGGCTTCTCACAGAAGACATGCTTTCCGGCAGAAGCAGCAGCAAGGATCTGGCTGCTGTGAAAGCGGTGTGGGGAGCACAGGATCAAAGCATCGATGTCGTCGCGATCCAAAGCGGTCTGGAAATCGCTACTGACTTCGATACCCCGCTCAGCGATACGGGCACGAGAATCGGCACTTGGATCGATCCCAAGTACTGGTTGCATGACATCACTGGTGAGGAGCAGTTCGGTAAGTAACTCTCCCCACCAGCCCAGGCCAACAACGGCCGCGCGGATCATTCGAACCCTTCGTAATGCGTTGTGGCTTGCGAATTGGCAGATGGACGGGCGGCGAACTACTGCGCCGTGTAACCGCCATCGACCATGAGCGAGTGGCCCGTGACAAATGATGAGTCATCGCTTGCGAGGTACAGGGCGCCTGCAGCGATCTCGTGCGTCTCGGCGAATCGGCCCATGGGGTGACGATCCACCAACCACGCAAGGGTGCCCAACTTGTCGCCTGTGTCCTCGGCCCAATCGTGCAAGAAGGGCGTGTTGGTGCCACCGGGGCAAAGCGCGTTGACCCTGATCCCAGAGGCAGCAAGCTCGAGCGCGAGCGACTTGCTCATGCTGATCGCGGCCGCCTTGGTCATCGCGTAGGCGACTGATCCGCCGGCGCCAATGACCCCGAAGGTCGAACCCATGTTGATGATCGCGCCGTGAGACGACTTACGCAGCAGCGGAATCGAGTGCTTGCAGACCAGGAAGATGCTGGTGACGTTGTTAGCGACGACTGAGTTCCAGTCTTCGATTGCCATGTCCTCAAGCGGGCTGGCCGGGGCAGTCGCTGCATTGTTGACCACGATGTCGAGTTGACCGTATGACTCGCCAACTTCCTTGACCAACGCGGCGACGGCATCTTCGTTCGACACGTCGCAGACCTTGAATTCAGCGCGACCGCCAGCGTCGCGAATCTCCTGCGCTACGGCCTCGCCGAGCGCCACGCGGCGACCGACGAGAACAACCTGTGCACCTTCAGTTGCGAACTTGCGAGCGATCTCGGCACCGATGCCTGTAGTGGCACCGGTAACGATCGCCACGCGATCTTGAAGTTTCGTCATAGTAATCAGCACCCCATGTTTGCGACGGCGGAAGCTTCGATGTTGATGAGCGACATGCTCTCCTCGGGCGGAAGAATCTCGCCCGAAACCTTCATTACCTCGTTGATGATCCAGTCACGTGAATCCTCGGCCATGCGACGCGCTGCCTCGTAGTCGATGCCTACGAGTCGGCCGTCCTTCTTCACGGCCTTGCCCGCGATCAGCACGGTGTCGATGTCAGCGGGGTGCGAGTGGAAGATGACCGTTCCCGGCTCTTCGTTGATTGGCCAGAGGTTGGGGCTGTCGCCCTTGATGACGATGATGTCGGCTTGCTTGCCGACCTCGAGGCTGCCGGTGCGTGAACCTAGACCCAGAGCCTCGGCGCCATTGATCGTGCCCCAAGCGAGGGCATCCATCGAGTTCGTCTTCAGCGTGAGTGGCATTTCCTTACGGGCGTTGAACGTGTCGTTGACACGGACGCGGGCGTCCTGGAGTCCAAGGCGAAGCTGTCCGACCATGTCGCCACCGTTGAGGGTGATGATGTCGCAGCCAACGGTGGACCGAATTCCATGCTCCTTGGCCTCGTTGAACACCGGGTGCCCCATGCCCATCTGAATTTCAGTGTCAGGGGTCGAGACGATCGTGCAGCCGGCATCGGCGAGCATCTTGAACTCGTCCGGAGTGCTCGTGTTGCAGTGCACGTGGATCTGGTCGGGGCCGAGCAGCCCATGCTTGTGCATCGGCACTACGCCCTGCGAGACAGTCACGCCGAAGTAGTTGTTGTTGTGGATCGACATCGGGACGTTCATGTCGCGCGATGCCTGGATCTCCTTGACCGAGGAGCTCCAAGGAATCAGGCCAGTCTCGGTGAGAGCCATACCCATCGTGACCAGAGCGGTCGAGGACGAGAGGTAGTCGCGGTAGATGCGGTGGGCATCCTTGATTCGGTCCTCAACGGTGACGAAGGCCGGGTGATCGACAGGCGCCGGAACTAGTCCGTAGCCGTAGACGGCCCGCATTCCGCTGCGCTGCAAGGCTTCGACGCCAGCAGTGGCGTGATCGGGCGAATTGTTGCTGTGCGAGTAGTCAAAGACGGTCGTGACGCCAGCATTCATGGCCTCGAGGGCTCCGACGTAGTTCGCAGCACCGATGTCCTCGGCGCGAAGGACTGGCGAGATGCTGAAGCGGATGCCTCGCATGTACTCGTGCAGAGTCCAGTCGGCGAGCATTGCGCGCAGGTTGGTCTGCCACATGTGGCGGTGGTTGTCGACGAAGCCGGGCATGATGATGCCGCCCTCGGCGTCGATGATCTCCGCGTCGTCCTGTGGCAGGTTGTGACCAATCGCCAAAATGACGTCGTCACCGATAAGGACCTCGCCGCGCGACAGGGTCGTGCGTTGGCTATCCATGGTGATGACATAGCCGTTCTTGATCAGAGTCTTCCGCTGAATCATCGTGCGTCCTTTTCGTCGGTGGGTCAGATGGCCGATGGAACTGGTACTGCTGTGGTTCTTCGAGCGCGAGATTCGCGCCAGGTACGAATTATGAGTGGTGAAGCGCCAACAGTCACCAGGATCAGCATCGAGCCGGTGACAAGACTTGAGACGTATTGCGCAGCCGCCAAGGTGCTAAAGAACTCCGAGAGCAAGGCCAAGGTGAGCGACCCGCATGCGATACCCCAAGCGCCGCCGCGGCCACCAGTGAGTCCGACACCGCCGAGCAAGCAGGCGGTCACAGCGAAGATCAGCGGGAAGAGCCCGGGATTCGATGTCGCGGTTGCAGTACCAAAGGACTGCAACACCCCACCTAGAGCCGCCAGGCCCGCAGACGCGCCGAATGAGCCGGTGATGATGGCGTCGACTCGCACACCAGCGGTGCGGCTCGCACGGCGACCACCGCCGGTAGCGCGCATTCCCCGGCCGAGCTTGGTGAGGTTCATCAGCAGGAACACCAACGCGAACATGGCGATCGCAGTCAGGCTCCGCAACGAGAACAAGCCCACGATGGGGTTATTGAGCAACACGCCTACGTCGTAGTTCTCATAGGATTGGCTCTTGTTGTCGCCGAGAGTTCCAGTGATTCCCAACGCAACAAGGGATCCGCCCAGGGTGATCGCCATCGAGTTGATTCCCCAGCGAGCGACGATGAACCCTTGGACAAGCCCGAAGATCACACACGCCCCGACACCGATGAGCAGTCCAACAATCGGGCTTCCGCCACCGAACTTCACTGCCAACATGCCGCCGAGCGCATAGGTGCTCGCTACCGAGAGATCGAATTCACCCACGATCATGGTCAGCCCGAGCCCAAGTGCGATGAGGCCGAGACAGGCCGTGCTCTGCAAAGCGTTATAGAACGTGAACAGGCTCGCGGCGTGGCCGAAAATAGGGGGAACCGCCACAACGACGACGGCCAGTAACAACGTTAAGAAGAAGGGCCAGCGGGCTTCGCCGATACCGCTGCGCTCAGTGCGCCTAATCATCATCGATTCGACCGCCCCGAGTTGATCTGGCTAAGTACGACAACCGCGCTGACGATCAGACCGAGCACCAGCAACTGAACCGGCGTACTGAAGCCACGAATCAGCAGAAGATCCTCGATGGCCGACACCACCAACGCTCCAATCGCAGTGCGCAGAACCGATCCGCGACCACCGATGACTGCCGTGCCACCGACGAGTACCGCCGAAATTGAATCAACGGTCAGGGTGCCGGTGGCGGTCAGGGTTCCGCTCTGGTTGAAGGCACCAATGAGGATTCCAGCTGCCGCAGTACACAACCCGAGCACAACGAACGCGCCGGTAGTCAAGGTCGCGATGCTCAGGCCGGACGCGCGCCCGGCCCGCGGTGACTCACCCATGAGGAACAGGCTGCGCCCGAACCTAGAACGCTTGAGTACTAGTTCGCCGATGATGGTCATCGCGATGAAAACGTATACGGGGAAAGGGATGCCAAACAGTGGTGCGGCCAACCAGGCATAGTTGGCGCCCTCAGGTGGGTATACCGAGACTCCAGCCGATACCCAGGTGGCAACCGCTTCCTGGAGCGCGCCAGCGCCGATTGTCACCATGATCGGGTTCGCGCCCGTGGTGCCAACGAGTAGTCCCTGGAGCCCAATGACTATCGCGCCAAAGGCCAGGGTGATGACGATCGCCGCGACCATGCCGTAGTTCAACGCCCAGAGGAACGTCATCGCGCAGACTGCGGCGGTGACTCCCACCGACAGCGAGAACAGGTTTCCGGAGATGACCACGTAAGTCATCCCGATGGCGATGATGCCCACGATCGTGGCGGCATTGAGAATCGCCTTGCCATTAGCCAGCGAGTAAAAGCCGTCGGTAGTGAGTGTGCCGATGATCAGCACCACGATCGCCGCGATGGTCACGCCGAGTGTGATCCGACTTGAGGTCGACCGACGGGCCTTCGGGGTGACAGCGGTTACTGGGGTGACAGTCGCCGTACTCATGCGCTCGTCAACTCCGAACCATGAGTCATATCGGTAAGTACAGACGCCGCCGTAACCTCAGATCGCTTGCGAACACTCACGATTCGGCCTGCGAACATTGTCACGATCACATCTGCCAAATCAAGAACTTCGTCGAGTTCGGTCGAGGAGAAGATAACGGCGTTGCCTTCCGCGGCGGCGCCGCGGATGAGGTTATGGATATCGGCTCGGCCGCCCACATCGACACCACGCGCCGGCTCGTCGAAGAGCAGGATTTTCGAACCCTGCTGGTGGATGTCACGGGCGATCATGACCTTTTGCTGATTGCCACCACTGAGCGCCCCTACCTCAAGACCCTGACGATCGGGCGAGATCCCGGTAAGCGCGAGTAGGCGGCTCACTGTGTCGGCGCGGAGCGCTCGGCTGATGAAGCCACCCTTGGAAATCCTGGGCAATCGAGTGGACACGAGGTTCTCGCTGATCGAATGACCCAGGAACAAGCCCTCTTGCTTACGGTCGTTCGGTGCGAAGTAGATACCGGCCGATCGGGCGCGCTTCGGAGACCCGAGCCGCAGCGCGACTCCTGAGACTGTGACCGTGCCGCGCGCCGCGGGCACAAGACCACCTAGCGCCCGTAGGACTTCACTCGCGCCGCAACCAACCTGGCCAGCAAGCCCCACGATCTCGCCGCCGGTGACCTCTAGATCGAACGAGGGGACGCGCGGCGGAACTGACAACGCACTGATCGTGATTCGCTCGGGATTGTCGGGCACCACCGCTAGCCCTTGGCGACCTTCTTCGGGCACATGCCCGAGCATGATTTCCACAATTCCGCTGCGATCCAATTCCGCAACGTTGCGCGTGCCCAAGAGTTTTCCATCACGGAAAACGGTGGCCCGCTGGCACAGGGTGAGGACCTCGCCGAGCCGGTGAGAGACGTAGATGACGCTCTTGCCTTGCTCGGTGAGCCTTCGAACCGCGGCGAACACTTTCTCGATCTCGTGATCGCTCAAAGTGGCGGTGGGCTCGTCCAAGATGATGATCTTCGCGTCACGGCTCAGGGCTCGTGCGATCTCAACGAGCTGCTGCTCGCCGATCGGCAGCTCACCCGTAGGAGTGGACAGCTTGACGTGGCCAAGACCCAAGGTCTCAAGCAACTCGCGCAAGGCTGCAGGCGAAGAAGAGTTGCGCTGCGACTTCTCGCGCGGCAGTGATCCCAGGAGGAGATTCTCCTCAACCGTAAGCACTGGAACCAGGCTTAGTTCCTGGTCGACGAGCGCGATCCCTAGGGCTTGCGCATGCCGAGGATTACGTGGAAATACTTCTTCACCGTCGATCCGAATCAGACCTGAATCGGGCTGGACTACTCCCGAAAGGATCTTCACCAACGTGCTCTTGCCCGCACCGTTGTGGCCCAGTAGTGCGTGTACCTCGCCCGGTGCCAAGTCGAACGACACCGAATCAAGCGCGCGCAGATTGGCGTACGACTTGGTGATGTCGGTCATCTCCAGGCGCAAGTTCTGAGCCACAAATCCTCCTGCCTGACTTCGGATGCAGATTGCCTGAACGTGCGAGTCGGGGGGGGGG
>CAIXFH010000055.1 GCA_903918645.1 uncultured Actinomycetes bacterium
ATTTTTTGATACCGCTGACGTGTATGGCGACGGACGAAGTGAGAAGTTCCTCGGGCGATTCTTGCGTGAGTGGGCGGGTGAAGGATTCCTTGTTGCCACGAAGACTGGCCGGCGAGCGACGCCGCCGGATGATTCGGCATACACAGAGGCCAATATTCGCTCTTGGATTGGTCGTTCGCTCGACAACCTCGGGGTTGGCCAGCTTGATCTTGTGCAATGGCATTGCCCACCGGGAGTCACCCTGGAACGTCAAGGGGTGTACGACATCTTTGATTCACTTACCGATGAGGGCTTGATCGCCGGGTATGGAGTCAGCATTGAAACGGTTGAGCAGGCGCTGAATGCGATCCAACGGCCGCAGATCAAGAGTATTCAAATCATCGCGAACGCGTTTCGGCTTAAGCCTTTTGAACGAGTGATGCCAGCGGCCCAAGCAGCGGGGGTGGGAGTCATAGCCCGAATTCCATTGGCTAGTGGTTTGCTTGCAGCGAAATACACAACGACTTCCTCCTTCGGCGCTGATGATCACCGTCTCTACAATCGCAACGGTGAAGTATTCGACATGGGGGAGACCTTTAGCGGGGTGCCGTTCGAGCTTGGCATCCAAGCAGCTGCCGAGTTGGGAGAACTCGCGCCAACTGGCGTAACGCCAGCCCAAGCCGCTATTCGTTGGTTGGTCGATCAGCCAGGGGTTAGTACGGTAATTCCAGGGGCGACGTCGGTCGCACAGGTGCAAGCCAACGCAGCGGTTGCCGACCTAGCGCCTACTACAGCGCAGTACGCCGCCGCCGTCCATCGCATCTACGGCGCCTCGATTGCAGAGCACGTTCACGGCCGTTGGTAGACCACTCGTTCTTGGGCTCGGCTAGCGATCAACGCGATCGATTGCTATCCACGCATCGGCAAATGCGGATCGCTCCATGGCGTCAGCCACCGCCTGGACTTTGACGGCGTGTGCGAAGGAAGGCTGCCACTTTTCCTCGGGCCATCCGCGGAGTAGGTCCGCTACTTGGTTTGCGAAACTCGATCCGTAGCCGACTCCCTGACCGATCGCCCACCAGTTTGCTGCATACGGATGGGTGGGGTGCTCAGTCCGAATAGTGCGCATCCCGTAGAGAGTCACGTCGTCATCAGCCGACCCGAACTGTAACTCGTTGAGACGGCTGTAGTCGAAGACTAGAGTTCCTCTAGTGCCATTCACCTCGACGGTGAAGTCGCATGGCCGCCTCATGGACACGCGTCCAACTTCAAGCGATCCACGTGCACCCGATTCAAATCGCATTAGGGCCTGCGAGGAGTCATCGACGGTCACGGGATTCTGGCCTACTCCCGAGGATCGCTCGGTGGTGAAGGTTGTTGACTGGGCGCAAACTTCGGTTACCGGACCTGCCATCCAAAGAGCCATATCGATCAGGTGACATCCCAGATCGGCGATGGTGCTGCCTCCCATGCTTGCGTCAAACCGCCAGTCGTATGGAGTCGTTGGGTCTGCAAATTCATCTGAAAGCCAGATCGCTCGCCAGAGAAGCACTTTGCCTATCGCGCCCTCGGAAATCATGCGCTGCATCAACGCGACAGCCGGAAGCCTTCGGTAGTTGAAGCCCACTGCATTCTTGACGTCAGCGGCGGTGACAGCAGCCAGAGCAGTCTTAGCGTCGCTGAGATTCGTCGAGAGAGGCTTCTCGCAAAAGACGGCCTTGCCCGCGGCGGCAGCAGCCGCAGCGATTTCGGCGTGTGTGCCTGGTGGTGTGCAAATGTCGACGACATCGACGTCGTCGCGCTCAATGAGTTCTCGCCACTCGGTGGTCCAGGCGGGGATTCCGTAATCGTGCGCTGCGCGAGCCACGGCCTCGGCATTGCGTCCCGATATCACGGTGACTCTGGGCGTCACTGGGAGGGATTCGATCAGGGGTGCGACCTTGTACCCGTAGGAATGCGCCTTCCCCATCGCGCCGTACCCGATGATCCCGATGCGCAGTTCTTGGCCCGTTGTCATGTCGTCCCTTCCTTGGGAGCTTTGGGGTGACTATTCATCCGAAACGTGTTGGCTCGGTTAGTGCGCGCGCTGGCTGCGGTCATGGTCCTCTTCGATTAGGTATATAGCCGTGCAGGATCTTCGACGGGTTGGCGGCTTCGAAAGCACTGGATTATCGCCTGGCAGATCGCAATGTCACGAAGGCCGTCCTCGCCTGGGGTGAGCGGCGGAGTGTCGGTGGTGATGGCGCGATGAAATTCTCGAAGTTCGAGTTTGAAGGCGCTCTCGTATGACGTTGTCTCTGCTGTAGTCCACGACCTGGTCGTTCCTGGGTCGCCACTCTCGATTTCGAGAAGTGTAGGCTCGTTACGCAGGAAGGGCGATGGGAAGGTCAGGGTTACATGACGGTCCTTACCGATGAGCGCAAACTCCATGCGGTAGCGGCTGACCGATGAGATCTCAACCCAGTGGATGGCGACTGGCAGAGTGCCAAACCGCAGCATGACGGTGACGACGTCCTCACGCAGATCAACCCACTCGATCAGGTCGGGCTCGCCGAGGACCCCGCGCACGGTATTGATCTCGTGGACCAAAGTGTCGAGCAATACTCCCTGATACATCTTCTTGAGAAAGGGATCTGAGTCACCGATGGCTCTCTCCACGCTGGTATCGTCAGAATTTATTTGCTCAGCCAGCACCTCACTGGGCGCAGGAACCGCTCTCGCCAGAGAGTAGTGGCCCACGTAGGGAGCAAGGGCTGACTCGAAGGTTGTCACGCGCATCATTCGAGGTGACTGAACGTTCGCAACCTCGTCGCGGAATCGGGCAAAGGCCGGATCGTAACGTTTGGGATATCCGACCATAAGGATCACTCCGGCTGACGCTGCGGCCGCCACCATCTCGGCAGCTTCTGCAGCAGAAAAGCACATCGGCTTTTCCACGAGGACGTGTAGACCGGCTTTTGCTGCGGCTACGCCAATCTCAGCATGATTACCCGAGGTCAGGATCAGTACGGCATCGAGTGGCGCCTTGAGCAACTCCCGCCACTCGGTAAAGACAGCCTTGACACC
>CAIXFH010000056.1 GCA_903918645.1 uncultured Actinomycetes bacterium
ACGGTGGTGACCGAAGGCACCAAGTCCATCTTGCGCGCGTCCCTGAGGGTTGTAGGACGGTCGGAGCCATCCTTTGCCGTCACAGTGTACTGAGGTGCTCCGCTTTGTTGATACCAATGCGTATTTTCCCCAGACCTAGCAATAATTGTTGTCATTGTGTTCTCACATATTGAGGTTGATATTGTTTTGCTGATTCGCAATAAGCCTCGTGCGCTTCTTTTGGGTTATCAAAATAACCAAGAAAAAGGCGTTTTTGGCCAATTGCAATCCTTGCCGAGTAACGACCTACTGTTGCTACCCATGTGACACCTTTGTAGCCAGAGGTGTTTCGTTTGTGTTTTCCACGATTTAAATTGTTTTGAGATGCTGTGGCAGGACGCAAGTTTTCAATTCGATTGTTGGCTGGGTTGCCATCAATGTGATCAAGAAATTCAGGAAGATAGCCGTGATGCATCATGAAAATAATTCTGTGCAAACGATATGGTTTGCGTTTAATCAGTGTTTTCAAATATCCACCTTTACATACCGTCCCAACTTCCGTTCCTTGCTTCATGCATCCCTCTGATTTTTTGTAAAACAATTTGCCGTCTTGGTAGTCAAACCTGTCGATAAAGTCTTGTTGCGTCATAGCTTTTCCTTTTGATGAACAAGACTTTATTGTATACCCTAGAATGGTATATCGGAGTCGTCTTCATCAAACCAGGCCTTGGCTGGCGCCGCCTGAGGTTGTGGTGCTGGCGCTGGCGCTTTGCCCTGCAACCGTTGGTCGAGGTCGCCCCCAGTGCGCTCACGGGCGATGGTCGTCGCTACGCAGACATCCTGTCGACACTCCCCAGCGAAGGGGTGGAGGTGATCGGTGGACCTTCACTCGTCTACGATCCCACTTCGACTGATAACGGAGGGAGTGAGTCGTGTCGCACCTAGAAGATCTTGAAGAGTACGACGCCGAGCTCGAGTTGACGCTCAAGCGCGAGTACGCCACTGTCTTTGGCCTGTTTCGCTATTGCGTTTTGACGCAAGAGGCGACGTACCTCTGCAACAAGCTGGATATGAAGATCGAGCATCAGCCGTCCTACCCGCTGTTTCATCTGCGGATGGAGGACGTCTGGGTCTGGGACAAGAATCGTCCGAGCCGGATCATTCCGCTGGCCGAGGTCCACACGACGCAGGACGTCACGATCGAGGAACTCAAGCCGGAGCATGAGGTCTTGACGACGCTGCCGCCTGAGTTCACGCCGCCACCCGAGGATTAGAACTCGTGCTGCTCGCCGTCGACGTCGGCAATACCTCGAGTGTGCTTGGCCTGTTCGATGACGAGACGCTGGTTGCAGAGTGGCGCATCGCGACGCGAACGCGCACGGCCGACGAACTCGACGTGACGCTGCGCGGACTGTTGTCCTCGCGTGGCATCGATGCCAGTGCTATTCATGCCGGGGTTCTGTCGACGACGGTGCCGCCCGTCCAGGCAGCCTGGGAAGAGGTGATCGAGCGCATCGCCGGCACCGCGCCAGTCGTCGTCGGACCGGGCGTCAAGACGGGTGTCCCCGTGCGTGTTCAAAATCCACGTGAGGTCGGCCCCGACCGCATCGCTAATGCCGCCGCCGTCGCGCACGTGGCCGGCACGCCCGCGATCGTCGTCGACTTCGGCACGGCCACAAACTTTGATGTCGTCGCGGAGGACGGTGCCTTTATCGGCGGTGCGATTGCGCCGGGCATGGAGGTCTCGATGGAGGCCCTCTTCGCGCGCGCTGCGCGACTCGGTAAGGTCGAGCTCGTGGCGCCACCGAACGCGATTGGCACAGCGACGGTCGATTCGCTGCAATCGGGGGCGGTCTACGGCTTCGCCGGACTCGTCGACGGTTTGGTGACGCGCCTGCGGGCCGAGCTTGGAGCGCCCGAGTGCCCCGTGGTTGCCACCGGTGGTCTGGCAATTCTCGTTGCCTCACACTGCACGACGATCACGCGCGTCGAGCCCGGGTTGACGCTCGAAGGTCTGCGGCTGATCTGGCAGCGCGCCGTCGCGCCATGACGAAGCGTGCCTGGGACGGCAAGACGTACGACCGCATTGGCACGCCTCAGCTGGAGTGGGGGAAGGTCGTGTTGGATCGTCTCAAGTTGCGTGGCGACGAGACGATCGTGGATGCGGGCTGCGGCTCGGGTCGCGTGACTGAACTCTTGCTCGAACGCCTGCCACGCGGGCACGTGATCGCGCTTGACGGCTCGGCCTCGATGATCGAAGCCGCCCGCGAACGGCTTGGTGGACACGCCAACATCGAGTTCACGGTGATGGACCTCCTCGAGCTAGACCTTGGCGGTCGACAGGTCGATGGCGTCATCTCAACTGCCACCTTCCATTGGATCACCGATCACGCCCGACTCTTCGAACAGCTTCACGCGATTATTCGACCCGGTGGCCAGCTGGTCGCTCAGTGTGGCGGCAAGGGCAACATCGCCACGGTCCTTGAGCAGGCCTATGCGCTGATGGCTGAGCCTGAGTGGAGTGCATTCTTCGAGGGCTACGTCGATCCGCATCGCTTCGCCGATGCGCCCGAGACGGAAGTCCTGCTCCACGCGGCGGGGTTTGCCGAGGCGACGTGCTGGCTGCAGGCTGCGCCGACCAGCCCACCCGAGCCACCGGTCTTTCTCGGCACCGTTATTCTCGGCGGCGCCATGGAGCGGCTGCCACCCGAGTTGCACGATGCGTTTCTCGCCGAGATCCTCGGGCGTCTACCCGAGCCGTTTGAGGCCGATTACGTGCGCCTCAATATCGACGCGATCGCGTAGAGCTAGCCGCCGCCGTAGAGCGAGATCGGCAGGTCGAGCTCGGTGTCGTCCGCTCCCGAGCCGAGTGCGGCAATCTCTGCCTCCATCGCCGCCACGAGCAGTCGAGCACCTGGAGCCGCTCGAAACAGCGCCTCCTCAACCTCTGCCGTCGACTCGAGCGTCGAGAGTTCCTGGCGCAACGTGCGCTGGAAGTTGCCGCGCTTGAGGTACCAGCCGTG
>CAIXFH010000057.1 GCA_903918645.1 uncultured Actinomycetes bacterium
CACCTGCATCGCACCCGGATGCCAACGACGAGGTAAACACACCCAAGCCCACCACGTCATCCACTGGGCCACAGGCGGTTTCACGTCACTAGACAACCTCGCACTCCTCTGTGGCCGACACCATTTCGCCGTCCACCACGAGCACTGGGAGATCACCCCACGCCCAGGAGTACAACCACACGAACACGGCTACTGGCAGATGCAACCACCCCAACCACCCACCTGGTTCCAGCAGTAGCGCGAGGCGACAAGTAGTTACTGCGAAGTGCATTCGAGTTCACTGGTCGACGTTCACCGCCTGTTGGTCCATTTGGCCTTCCCGAATGATCGACCCAAAACGTAGGTATAGATGGCTCCGGACCACTGGGCACGTGCATGTTTACGTGGACCCAAAGGCGAGACCTGGGCAGCCATGTACCCGACGCTGACACCAGCGACACAAAGCGACAACAGAGCCGGGCGTCTCGCATTTGGCGCGGCGGGGGTGGGCCTGACTAGTTCGCGCCCCGGTAAATGTTCATGCCGGCGTGTACCTGGAACCCACAGACGTAAGAGGGTAGGGACGAAAAACCTTGGGAATATTCGGTTTTCGGGGCCGTCCTGATTCGCTGTCTATAGACAAGGTCAGTTACGAAGGACATCAAGATCCTTATCGCCCCTGGTCTTACCCTTCTTGCCGGTCCGGGGTCTTTGAGAGTCTGTCGACTAGCCCCGAAACACGATGCGGCGTCTCTTTGCTGTGGGCCTGCATACATGCACTTCTCTAGATGGAGAACAATTGTGGACGTAGCCAAGTCAACGGAAAAAGAACGGCGTTTCGAGTCTGAGCTCATCCACGCGTCACCTAGGGTGCTGCTGATCGGTGCCATTGGACTTGCCGTGTACGGAGTGGGTCGCGTGATAGGTGTGTCGCTGGGCCACGCGTTGACTGGGGTGGGTACCGTCGTGTTTCTGATTGCGCTGGTGCTGCATTTTGATCATCTCAGCTTCCGCATTGGGCGCGTCGCCGTGGTGCTGGTCATGGTTGGCGCGATCTCTGATGGAGCCGCAAACGTGATCCGGATCTTTGCCCCCGCCCCAGGTCTGCGAACGTCTCTGGCGGGCTTGACCTACGTACTCTTCGGTGCCGCTGCGGCAGCAATCGCGGTGCATAAGGAGCGCCAGATGAAGGCGATGCTCGACGAGTATGCCGCGGGCACCCCGTGGCGGGCGCAGGTAACCGTGCATGCCACATTCCTGGCGCTGACAACCGGCGCGATCGGCCTGGTCCTCTATGGCGTGGGCCTCATGTGGAGCATCAGCGATTCTGGTACCGGATGGGCCGCTGTCATGGTCGTCGGAGCAGTCGTACTTGCCATCGGGCTCATCAGCCACATCGAGCATCTCGTCCCCCGGCTCGGCGTGATAGCTGTGGGCGCTGTGATCCTCGCCGCGATCGTCAATGCCGCCGGTCCACTACGCAATGCGCTCAGCGCGACGCCGCTTCCCAATGACGATACGTGGTGGCAGATGTGTATGGGGATCGCAGCCTTGCTTGGGAGCCTGGCCTGCTTGATCGCGCTGCAGAAGAAGCGCAGCGCCGATAACGCCTGAGTGACGCCGAGCTGGAGAAGGCTGCGTTACGGGAATTGTCCCGGGGAAAATGGTGAGCCCGCGTGCGAAGAGCGGGCCACCACCGAGCACCTGATCGCCACGATGGGCGTCTGGGGCGGTTTGCGTGCCGAGTGGTGGGCCTGACTAGTTCGCGCCCCGGTAAATGCTCATGTCGGCGTGTACCTGGAACCCACAGCAGCAAGAGGGCAGGAGCGAAAAACCTTGGGAATATTCGGTTTTCGGGGCCGTCCTGATTCGCTGTCTATATACAAGATCAGCTACGAAGGACATCGTGATCCTAATTGCCCCACTATGCGCATTTATACGACGAGAGGGATAACAAGATCATGACCACTACCCCAGCGGAACTGACCCCGCAAGCACGAAGTTTTGAGTCCGAGCGTATTCACGCCTCATCGAGAGTGCTGCTCCTGGCGACCATCGGGCTGGCTGTCAACGCCGTTGGGTTCTTCATGGTTACCTCCGCTGCCGGGGCGTGGTTGGGGGTCGTGGGATCCCTGCTATTGGTCGTTGCCGTGGTGCTCCACTTCGATCACCTCAGTTTCCGCGTTGGCCGCAACGCAGTCGTGCTGGTGATCCTGGGCACGGTCGTGAGTGGCATCCAGACGTTAAGCTCGGCCCTGTTGGGTCCTGGCAAAGGGCCCTCGTGGTTGTTCGGAGTGGCCTGGGTTCTAGGCGGTGTGGGTATTGCCGCGATCGCGGTCCACAAAGAAGGCCAGATGAAGGCCATGCTCGCCGAGTACGCCTCAGGGGCTCCGTGGCAGGCTCAGGTCACGGTGTACGCCTCGTTCCTGTCCCTCATCACCGGCGCAACCGGCGTGGTACTGCTGGGAATCGGTTTCAGCGGTCCGTACTTCCAGCCTCGAATGCAGATTCTCCTGATAGCCACCGCCGGCGTCCTTGCCGCTATCGGAGTGATCAGCCACGTCGAGCACCTCATCCCCCGCATCGGCCTAGCAGCCGTGATCGCCGGGGTGGTCGCACCCATAATCCAGGCTGCCAACCTCGTGCACCTTGCAGCCGATCCGTCGTCGTGGGACCCCAACACCTTCTTCGGCTTGATCGCAACCAGCTACCTGGTCGGGAGCCTTGCCTGTTTGCTCGCGTTCCTGAAGAAGCGCA
>CAIXFH010000058.1 GCA_903918645.1 uncultured Actinomycetes bacterium
CGATCTGTCGTCCTGTACGAGAAGCGTGCCGGCTACACCCGCCTTCGGATGGTTCACCTCGAGCCGTATTTGGCGGCCGATTCGGTCGAGAGCTACCGAGCCGGGCACATCGATCAAGATGACCTTCAAGCAATCTTCGATCACGACGGGCTCGAGGAGATCATCGGATTCCGTCAGACCATTGAGCCCGACTTGAAGGCGCTTCTGGATGAGTGGACCCTCGGGTTTTGCCCACTGAATGAGATTGAGGATTCGCTGAGCCTCCTCATCGAGTCGCGCGCTGGGAGCAGGGTGCAGCGAATCACCGGAGTTATGTCCCTCGAGGATGTGCAAGCGCTGGTCGATCCAGGGGACATCGTCATCGACTGCACCGGTCGGAATTCGCTACTCAGAGACGCATTGGTTCCGCGAGATGACGAGTTTGAGGGCGGCGAGAATACCGTCAACCTCCAGGTTGAAAGTGCCCTCGTGGTCACTTTTCTCTACGACAAGAATTACTCGTGCAACGAATTGTGCAAGTACTACAAGAACTCAGAGAACCCCAATTACAAGTTCATTCCCTCGGTGAGCCGCACGTTCTACGACGACGATCTCACTTGTGTGACCGGCATCATCCGCATCACCGCTGACGAGGCGGAGACCATGCCGACGCAGTTTCACGGCGAATGGCTGCGGGAGAACTTCCCTGAGATTGCGTCTTCGATGGACAACTTCATCGCTCGCATGGAATCCGAGACTCACGGTCAGATCGTCGGAGACCTCGACATCATTTCGATACCGCTCAATCTCTACCATGCGCGCAACGCCACCAGCAGACTCTTGCGTGAGCGAGGCGAAAGCGGCCATCCCTTCTCAACAGCACCTGTCTTTCTCGTGGGCGACTCCGCCATCGGGTCGCCGTACTTCCAGTCGATATCGCTGGGCTTCGAGTGTGCGATGTACCTTGCCGAACTCTTCTCGCGGCCGGAACTGGGCATTGATGAGATCCTCGACCTATACGAGCGCTACGTCTACCAGCAGTGGATGTACGTGTACATTCGCAGCAAGTTGATCAAGCACCACAAGGACATCTTCGAGGTGCTCGACGACAAGTTGGGAATGCTCGAGCTGATCCGTCTCTACTGACTCCGCGGCCCTCCAATGACGGGAGGGGCGTGGACCGCGACGTGCTGGCGCTTGCCAACGCGTCCTCACGGCCACTGGCGAAGGTGAGTGCCAGTCCCGCAATCCGTCGCACTTGGCCCCTTGTCCGCTTTCTGGTCGCATCACCCGTAGCGCTCCTACTTGCCTTCCTGGCGGGGGTGGTATTTCGATCACCTCCGACCTACGCGTCCCTCACGTGGGGTGCACTCGCTGGGCTGGTCGGTGGTGTCGGTCTGGTTCTCAACTTTCGGACTCTGGTCTTTGGCGCTGTCGCGGTCGTCGTTCCGGTGATGACCTGCGCCTCAACAACCCTGCTGGTTGGTGTCAGCTGGGTTGCCGAAGGTCGCCCAGATGTAGGAACCCTCATTGGCGCCGTGGTCTGTGTGCTGGCCGTTGCAGTGATCTCGTGCGGGAACAAGGGCAAGCGCGATCAGCAGAAGACCTTTCAAAAAGTGGGCTACCCCTCGGGGCCGGCGTCTGCTTTGCGAGCTTAGGCGTCATCATCAACCACGGATCCGAGGAGTCTTCGCTGTGGGCTGTGATCTGAACCCGCGCTTGAGTTCTCGCGGTAGTGCTGATGCTCGCCGTGGTGCGGCGCGTGACGATTCCTACCGCTCGACCAGCCAAGGGACTGGCAGCGCTCTCTGGCGCCTTTGATATCGCCGCAAACATCTTGTTCGTTGAAGCACTTGCTATCGCCACGTTGGCAGTTGTCTCGGTGGCTGCCACCCTCACTCCGCTTATCGCGGCCGTCCTCGCCTTTGCGTTTCTCGGCCAACGGCTCGCTCGGCACCAAGTGGTCGGGCTCGCGGTCGAACTCATTGGCGCCTGGATCGTGACCCTTTGCTCTCCCGCGTTCAAGCCGCGACGGCCTCACCGACAGATCGCGTTTCAAGATCCCTCAGCACGGTCGCACTTTGGACATAGCCCACTTTGGACATGCTCACACGAATCAGAATCTAATGATCTTTCATAACGCGTCCTGGGCTCCAACATGAACCACTCAGCAGGCTCTCGCCACAAACGATTCGGAGCTCCCCATGTACGCCACGGTCCGTCGGTACGAGAACACCGAAAACATGAAGGCCTCATCACGAGCTCCAGCGAGAACTTCGTACCCGTCCTTCGTTCGCACCCGGGTTTCGTCTCATACGACATGATCGATGCTGGCGATGGTGTCCTCGTCACGATTAGCGTGTTCGAACGCCAAGCAGAGGCGATCGCCTCTGACGCCGAGGCTGCGGCCTCTACCCGCGAGTTCACGTCGCAGCGGGTGCCCAGCTCACCTCAGATCTCTGAAGGCCCGGTCCTTCTGCGCCGCTAAAACTCCTGGGTCGAATCTGCTGTTGCTTGCTGTCGCACTGGCGTCAAGCAACAGCAGGACCCCCGACCCAGGTGCGCCTGTAGTCGAGTTACCGGTCGCGGAGCGCCGCGTACGCCGCGCGCACGTGCGGGGTCGCCGCTGCTTCGACCCAAAATCCACTCGCGTCCGGCCAGTGCTGATCGGCTCCCAACGCTTTCGCGGCTTGCCGTGCTGCACCGTCGGCGACGTACTCGCCCGGGCTCGCCACGAAGACGGGGCGGCCGAAGATCGCCGGCGCAATCTGCTGTACGGCAAGGGATTGCGACGCCCCACCGATCAGCACGATGCGTTCGATCGGCACTCCCTGCGCGGTCAGAGCGTCGATAGCATCGGCCATCCCACAGAGCATCCCTTCGACTGCGGCCCGCGCGATATTGGCCGGAGTTGAGTTAGACAGATTCAACCCCGCCAACTCACCGGTGGCCGATGGCCGATTAGGGGTGCGCTCGCCAGCCAGATATGGAAGAAGCGAGACTCCCCCCGCGCCAGCCGTAGCCTCGAGTGCAAGCCGATCAAAGCCAACGTGATCAACGCCAAGGATCGTGCCGAACGTCGAGAGTACGAGCGCAGCATTGAGTGTGCAGACGAGTGGCAGAAACCGACCGGTTGCATCGGCGAAACCCGCCACGGCGCCCGACGAATCAGAGGTCGGGGTCTCTGACACAGCGAAGGCGGTACCGCTCGTCCCGAGCGAGACGATGACGGTTCCCGGTAGGGCGCCCAGACCAAGAGCGGCGCCCATGTTGTCGCCCGAGCCGCAACCGATGATGACGTCGGTCGCCGCACCCCAAGACCCGCTAACTGTGCCTGCAACATCAACAGGGCCAAGCACTTTCGGGACTTCGAGTTCTCGACCAAAGGCGTGGGCGAGCAGATCGAGTCGATACCTACCCTCGGTCGGCGACCAATAGCCAGTACCGCTCGCATCACCGCGATCGGTCGTGAAGGCAGATCCCTCGGACATCAGACGATTGGTTAGCCAGTCATGCGGCAGCACCACGGTCTTAGCCCGCGCAGCATTGGTTGGCTCGTGGTGGGCAACCCAGCGAAGCTTCGTGACGGTGAGCGAAGCTACAGGCACCGTGCCGACGCCATCGGACCATGCCTGTGCGCCGAGTTCGTCGACGAGTTCGCTCGCCGCAGCTGCTGATCTCGTGTCATTCCACAACAGTGCTGGACGAATGATCTCGTCGGATTCATCGAGAAGCACCATGCCGTGCTGTTGCCCAGCGATTGATATGGCCGCGACGTCGGTGAGTCCGCCTGCAGCGTCAACAGCTTCGCGAAGCGCGCGCTCCCAAGCTCGCGGGTCGACTTCGGTGCCCTCGGGGTGGCTTGCCCGGCCTTGGCGCAGCAACTCGCCCGATTCAGCATCGCGAATAACTACCTTGCACGATTGAGTGGACGAATCCACCCCTGCCACTAGGCGCCGAGCAGTCATCTCAGACGATCCCCTCTGTCGGCCGGTTACTTCGCAGTGGGCACCCTCTCATCGCAACCCCCACCTACACCAGCGGGGCGGGCATCTTCGCAAGCGCGCGCAGGCTGGTCGCGCACCTCAAGTCCGCATGCGATGTCAGGTCCACGCGATGGTTGACGACGCGGCGCGTGAGACTGTGGACCGCTAGGCGCTGTCCACGCGTTGACGCCCCAAAGCGTGCGAGATAATGTGACGTCACTATCGCGATTTACCAAGCAGGGCGAGGAGGCTCGATGTCCGGCTCCACCGGTGAACCTAGTTCACGCATGTCCGTCGGCGATGTTGAGTTGGCCTACGAACGCCGAGGCGCTGGGCCTCTCGTGGTACTAGTCCACGGCCTGGCACAGGATCACAGCATCTGGTCCAACATCGTTGCTGAACTCCCGAACAGCACCACCCTGGCCTACGACATTCGCGGCCACGGAGAATCTAGCCTCGGCAATGCAGATGGCACCCTGACTCAGCTTGCGGATGACCTGATCGCGTTGCTCGAGCAGGTCGGTCCGGCAATCTGCGTGGGCTTCTCCCTCGGTGGCACCATTGTCCTGCATGCTGCCGCAAGCCGCCCCGATCTCGTCACCGCAGTCGTAGCTGTGGCCACGTCGTCGATTGTTGGGCGCGCAGCCGAGGCGGGCCTACTCGAACGGATCGACACCGTTGCATCAGGCAACCAAGACAAGATCCGTGAACTCATCTTGCAGGATTCGCGCGGTCAACTAGCGAACCCGGACGTCGATCTTGACGCACTAGTCGAACGTCGAATGCTTGCGATCGCCGACCCCGCGGGGTACCTCAACGGCGCCCGCGCTGTTGTTTCCATGCGAGTCGATTCGCTACAAGACCGCCTCGCGTCCATCAGTTCACCAGTCCTGATCGTCAACGGTGAGCATGACCTCTGGTGTCCACGGCGCGCGGCGGAAATCATGATGGAGCAACTTCCCGCAGCCAAGTTCGTCGAGCTAGAAGGTGTCGGGCACCTGATTACTGACGACAACCCGCAGGCACTTCTCAGCGTCATCCGCCCTTGGATTGAGAAAGTTGGTTAGACATGTCAACTAATGCAGCGGCGTCTACGAATGAGCCGTTCGACCTGACGGGTCGAGTAGCCATCGTCACTGGCGCAGGTGCCGGGCTTGGGCGAAGTTACGCAATCGACTTGGCTATGCGCGGTGCGCACGTGCTAGTCAACGATCTGGGGTCCGCACTCGACGGTACTGGGGGCGACGCGTCAGCAGCCGATTCGGTGGTTGCGGAGATTCGCAGCATGGGCGGGCGGGCCGAGGCCAACTACACGTCGGTCGCCACACTGCAAGGTGGCGAGCAGATTGTCGCGCATGCCGTCGATGCATTCGGCACCATCGACATCGTCGTCAACAACGCCGGCAACATGCGACTGTCTTCGTTTGCGAAGTTGGACGTTGCGACCGTCGGCGATCTTCTTGACGTCCACCTCCTCGGCACCTACTACGTCACGAAGCCGGCCTACCTCCACATGATGGACAAGCAGTATGGCCGGATCATCTTCACCGGATCCGGGCTCGGCGCTTTCGGGATCTACGGCGCCGACCTCTACGCGACAGCCAAGGGCGGGGTATTCGGGTTGATGCAGGCGCTTCGTCTCGAGTGCGAACGCTGGGGCATCAAGGTAAACGGCGTAGCGCCCATGGCCCGCACCCGCATGTCAGGTGATGACCTGTACTCAGATCTTCCCGATGAACTTGTCGGCCCCGAACACGTTGCTCCCGTCGTTTCCTACCTCGCTTCCGAACAATGCGAGGTCAACGGCGAGATGTGGTCGGTGGGCGGTGGCAGCGTCTCGCGCTTGTTCATCGGACGTACCCAGGGCTACTTCAAGAACATCGAGACTGACGGTGTCCTCAGCCCGCAAGACATCGCGGGACACCTAAGCGAGATCCAATCCGCGGTCACCTTCTCCGAGCCAGCGAACTGGCCCGCCGAATGGCAAGAGGTTGTACGGATGTACCGGCCGGCGTAAGTCATGATCGATTACGGCGTCATTGTCCGTTCAACGACTTTGCGGTAAAGTGACGTCACTATCGCTATTTGGGAGCATCTCCCATCGCTACGACACCTCGATTAATAGCCAACTGGACGGGAGATTCTCGTGAATGACTCTGCTCTACGCAGCGACGGTTCCCGCCGGGTCGCATTCGTAACCGCTGCCGCCGGCGCGGGTATCGGGGCAGCCATCGTGCGCGCTCTCGCTGACGATGGGTGGAGTGTGGTCGTCACCGACGCCCATGGCCGCAGAGCCTTTGAACATGCGGAACGCCTATCGGCCGAATACGGACGCGAGTTCCTCCCTATCCATCTCGACGTCACGGACTTCGCTGCAGTTGCCGCCGCCGCCGAGCAGGCTGCCGCTTGGCAAGGCGGTATCGATGGGTTGGTCAACAGCGCTGGCTGGAACAAGCTCGAGCCGCTGATCGAGATGTCGCCAGAAACCTGGCAGCGCACCATCGACGTCGACCTCACCGGGACGTTCAACTGTCTGCGCAACGTTGTGCCTCTGATTGTCGAGCGCGGAGGTGGCGCCGTCGTGAACATCTCATCGATTGCGGCCTGGGAAATGTCGACCGAGCATGGAGCTGCGTATTCAGCGGCGAAGGCTGGGATCTTGGCCCTCACCCGAGTGGCTGCCGCCGAACTGGGCAGCAAAGGCGTGCGGGTCAACGCCATCGCCCCCGGCCTGATCTACAACGACTTCCTGATCAAGGTTTATCCAGCTGAGTTCTTCGCTGGTTACGCCGAAGCCCGTTCACTCGTAGGCCGCGTTGGGCGCCCCGAGGACGTCGGCAATCTCGCCGCCTTTTTGATGAGTGATCGCGCGGGTTACATCACCGGCGAGGTCATGGGCATCAGCGGCGGAGTCGCGCCCAATGCCTGAACAGGAACCCGTCTTCTGGCCAATCGATCGCCTTGTCCAGGCGTTTCGCGACCACGAGCTCTCACCTGTTGAAGTTACGCAGGAGTTCCTCACTCGCATCGAGCAGTTCGATGACCAGTTGCACACGTACCTATCAATTTCGCCTGACCTCGCATTGCGCCAAGCACGCGAGGCAGAAGCGGCGTATCGATCTGGTGAAGCCACCCCGCCACTTCTGGGCGTTCCCCTTTCGATCAAGGACCTGTTCGACGTTGAAGGTGAGCCAACAACTCTGGGCTCGCGCGCTATGGAAAGCACAATCGCCGACCGCGACTCGCATGCGGTGTCGTTACTACGCGCGGCTGGCGCAACCTTCCTCGGCAAGAGCAACACCGCCGAGTTCGGCCAGTCGGCAACCACCGCCAACAAGCTCGGGCCTGAATGTGGCAATCCTTGGGATCCCCGACGCACGCCTGGGGGTTCCAGCGGTGGGTCTGCTGCCGGTGTCGCAGCGGGCCTGGCCACAGGATCACTTGGCTCTGACGGCGGTGGCTCAATTCGCATTCCCGCAGCTATGTGCGGCCTCGTCGGAATCAAGCCAACCTGGAGTGAACTCCCCAAGGGCGATGCGTTCCGCGCAATGACGCGGTTCGTGTGCGCAGGCCCCATCACGCGCACCGTCGCGGATGCTCGCGCTCTCTTGTCGGTACAACTTCAGCGTTCGCTCGAGTCACCGAAACGCTCACGGCCGTTACGTATCGCGTGGTCTCCCAACCCTGAGGGTCGCCCGATCGAGGCCGGCATCCAAGTGGCAACACAGGCCGCGATTGTTGCGATGTCACAGCAAGGCCATGTGGTTGAGCAGATCGAGCTACCGATCGCTGGCTGGCCGGACGCTTTCGGCGCACCCGTACTCGCCGACGAATGGCAATACCGAGGCCAACTTCTTGATGAATTCAGCGATGAGCTCACCAGTTACGTGCGCAAGGGAATCGAAGCCGGTCGTTCAATATCCCAAGCCGATGTTGATGTCGCGCTCGCAGAACAGGCGCTGCTACGGACGGCCATCGACAACGTCTTCGCTGACTTCGACGTGATCATCTGCCCTACGACGGCCGCGGTTGCGTTCCCATTCCGTCAACGCCCCCTGATCATCGATAACCAAGAGGTCGATCCGCTCTGGGGGGCTTTCCCCTTCACTGCACCCTTCAACGTCACCGGCTCACCAGCTGCGTCAGTACCGGTGGGCTTGTCCGAAGGGTTGCCAGTCGGCCTTCAGGTTGTGGGTCCACACAACCGCGAGGACCTCGTCCTTGATGTCTGTGCAGAAATCGAGGCCCTGATGTCCTTCCCCAACGACGAGATGGTGAGACGCTGGTCCGGTGCCTCCACTCACTGATCCCGCTGGGCCCGTCGATGGCCTCATCGTTGAACAACACGACTCCATCACTGTCATTACGTTCAACCGACCGAACAAGCGCAACGCGCTGACCCGCAACATCGTTCGTTCACTCCCGCAGTTGCTTGCCACTGCCGCACAAACGTCCACCGCCGTCGTTATTTCCGGCGGTTCTTCGTACTTCTCGGCGGGCATGGACCTCTCGGAACTTGGCAACGGTGCAAACGATGCACAGGTTGATGATGAACTCGCTGCACTATCCCAGGCGATCAGCAACCTCAGCGTTCCCGTCATCGCGGCTATCGAAGGTGCGTGCGTCGGTGGTGCAGTTGAGATTGCGCTCTCCTGCTCGGTGCGAGTGATCTCTAGCGACGCCTTCTTCGCCGTCCCAGCCGTTCGGCTTGGCGTCCTCTACCGTCCGGATGGGATTGCTGCAATCACCCAACTCGTCGGGCGGCAAACCGCAATGCGCCTGCTTGTCATCGGCGAAACCATCCGAGGTGTCGACGCACTGACCGCTGGACTCGCTGCGACCGTCACCGAACCGGGATCGGTTTTGGCTGAAGCCCTGCGCATGGCTGAGCTGACCAAGACCAGCGTGCCTTCCGCTGCCGCTGCTACCAAAGCCGTGATCATCGCAGCCTCATCTGATTCCACTGACCTGTCGCAGTTCGAGGCCGAGCGCGCGCGCCTACTGACCTCGCCGGAACGCCAACAGGCACTTGTCCAAGCCCAGTCGCAGCGCCCGTCCGAGACCCCAAAGCCGTAGCGCTGATCTGCCAACGCGCACGCGCGCTATGGCGCCACCCGAAAGGAACAACCCATGACATCGCTTCCGATTCAAGAGCTCATCGGCCGCGAACTCGGCACGCGAGTCTGCAGTTACGACGAGCGCGATGCGATCCTGTACGCCCTAGCCGTTGGTGCTCATGCAGAAGACATCAGCCTCGTGTACGAGAAGCAACTGACCGTGCTTCCGACCTACCCCCTGGCTCTTGGCCTTTGGGCGGTCTGGGCCACAGCCGAACTCGGTGCCTACGACGTCAACACCACGCTGCATGTGGGGCAGCAGCTGACTGTGCATCGTGGTCTCGAATCAGCCGGGTCGATCAAGACGAGTGCCCGCGTTGATCACGTGTGGGACAAGGGATCTGCGGCGCTGGTCGATATCGTCGTCACCTCAGATGTGTTCGATGCGGTCTACACGATCTTCGTGCCCGGTGGCGGTGGCTTCGGCGGCGAACGCGGATCCTCTGCTACCGCCGCGCCAGAGACTGAGCCGACGCTTACAACCTCATTTACAACTAGGGCTGATCAAGCTGCGCTCTACCGACTTACCGGCGATCGACACCCCGTGCATATCGATCCCGCAGCAGCAGCAGCAAGTGGCTTCAATCGTCCGATCCTGCACGGCCTGTGCACGCTGGGTTGCGCTGCACTCACTGCAGCACGAGCCCTCGATGTCGATCCAGCCGCGCTCAAGGAACTCACCGCGCGCATCAGCGCACCTGTTTTCCCCGGCGATAAGGTCACACTTGACCTTTGGTCAGCACCAGATTCGACACTGTTCCGCGCAACGGATTCAGCTGACAAGGCCGTCCTGAGCGGCTCGCTGACTTTCGGCTAGACCTCGACCGGCTAGACGTTGTCCGGCTATACGTTGTCCGGCTAGACGTTGTCCGGCTAGACGTTGTCCTTGAACATCGTTACGTACCATGCCTGGCTCGTGATCTTGATCGCGTCCTCAACACTGGTCTTAGTCGCGCAATCGGCCTCTTGAGCGAACCACACGTAACAGCATTGCTCGACCATGCATGCCAATGCCTCAGCAGCGATTCGCACTGACACGCCCCGCACCTGATCGGTATCAAACAACTGCGAATACGTGGCAACGAATCTGTCGACGTGCCTAACTCGCATCGCCCGAAGCTGCGATCGATACTGCTCATCGATTCCCGCGGCTTCGATGAAGACGCGCATGACCTGACGGTTTTGGTAGTAGTACTCGATGTAGCCACGGTTCGCCTCGGTGAGACCAGCGAGCGGATCCTCGCGAAGGATGCCACGCGTGTGCCCGCTCTGCTCGAAGAAGCCCTCGTGGATATCGGCGATCAACGCAGAAAATACTTCGTTCTTGTTGTCGAAGTAGCGGTACAGGCCGCCCGTCGATAGGCCGCCTTCAGAGGCAATATCAACCATGCGCGCTTCCACATAGCCATCGCGCGCGAATACTCGCGCGGCAGCCTCCAGGATCTTCCCGCGAGTCCGCAGACCCTTCTTCGTGGTGGGAATAGCTGGCATCTGCGGGGGCTTCCTATGGCTCGATTACGGGGACTAGCTGGGGCAGGAAATCTATTGCTACTGAGGCACATTCTGACGTGCCCTATGTTCGCCGACCTTACACCAAGGCCCTGTGCGCAAACCTGCAGGAGATCATCGCGCCACAGCCCACCTAATAAGACTTGGGCAGGCCCAGAGCGCGTTCAGAGAGGTAGTTCAACGCCATCTCCTGCGATACCGGCGCCAAGCCAAACAGGCGCGCTTCACGCCAGAGTCGCTCGATGTGATACTCGCGGGCATAACCGAAACCGCCGTGTGTTTGCAGCGCAGCATCGCAGGCCTTAAATCCAGCGTCAGCAGCTAGATACTTCGCCGCATTGGTCTCCGGGCCACAGGGCAAGCCCTGATCGAAGAGCGCTGCCGCATGAAGCGCCATCAGCTCTGCTGCATGGAGTTCAGCCCAAGAGCGTGCTAACGGATGCGCAATGGCTTGATAAGAACCGATTGGGTGATCGAACACGACCCGCTGCTTGGCATAGTCGGTTGCTAGGCGAAGTGCCGCAAGCCCAATACCCACTGCCTCCATCGCCAGAACTATCCGCTCGGGGTTCAGACCCGAGAGCAGATGCTTAAAACCTTGGCCTACCTCACCCACGACATCTTGATCTGTCCCGATGAGACCGTCGATGAAGACCTCATTGGAGTCAACCGCCGCACGGCCCAACTTGTGAATGACTCGTACCGTGCACTTCTCGCGATCCAACGGCACGAAGAACAACGTCATGCCATCTAGCGGTCGAGCATCATCACGCGGTGAAGTGCGCGTGAGCAGCAGGATGTGCGAGGCATTCTGCGCGTTGGTAGTCCAGACCTTCTGCCCAGAGATTTCCCAGTGGTCATCGACGCGAACGGCGCGAGTCGTGATGCGCGAGGTGTCGGTACCAGCGGTGGGCTCGGTAACGCCGAAGGCCATCAGCAACTCGCCCGCAGCAACAGCAGGCAAGACCCGCTGTTTCATTTCGTCCGAGCCATGATGAATGATCGGGCCGGGCGGGAAAACGTAGAAGTGAATTGCTGACGCGCCGCTAGTGCCAGCCCCTGACGCCGCGACTTCACGCAGGACCAACGCAGCCTCAGTGACACCAAGACCGAGGCCGCCGTACTGCTCGGGTACGAGCACACCCAACAGTCCGGCGGCAGAAAACGCCTTAACGAACTCCCAGGGGTACTCGGCCTTCTCGTCCTTCTCGTGCCAGTAATCCAGGCTGAAGCCAGCGGCAAGGCCGCGCGCATGCGCGACCAACTCGCGCTGCACGTCGGTCAAGGCCTCGTCGCTCACGCCAACTGCGCCTTAAGGTCGCGGATTACGTTGAGTTGCGGTGTCGGATCTCCACCTGAGAGCAAAACCTGTGGCTCATTGATGCCCCAGGACACAGCCTCGACGAGCCGATCAACGCATTGCGCATGAGTTCCGAAGATGGTCAGCTTGTCGACGATCGACTGGTCAACAGCGGCGATCAAACCCTTGATCCCACCATTGGCCAAGCCATCGCGAATAGGTTGCGCGAGTGCAGGATCGAGGCCGTTCGCCTCAAGAACGGACTCCGCATTGGGTTCACTCAAATTGAGGCCCACACCAGCCCGAAGCGATGCCTTAACCGACTCGTCACCGTTGTCGATACCCAACAAGATGGGGCTAGCAACCTTGAACGGAGCATCGGTGGTGCGCGCCTCACGGGCACGCGCGATGGCTGGCCCTAGGTACTGCTCCGTGCCGTAGAGCAAGTAAATGCCGTCGGTGGCTTCGCCCGCGAGGGCGCACATCTTCGGGCCGGTTGCCGCGAGGTAGATCGGCATATCCTCACGCGGCGGACGAAAGCCCAGTCGTACGTGGTTGAGCGTGAACACTTGGCCGTCAAGCACGACGTCCTCGCGGGCCAGTAGACGACGAATCGTCTCGACCATTTCACGCGCAGCCGTGTACGGCTTGGAAACGTCAGCGCCGATCGGGGTGAGGAAGTCACGCGCACCGATTCCGATACCGCAAGCCGCGCGGCCACCACTTAGCTCATCGAGTGAGGCGAAGGATGCAGCTAATTGCGCAGGGTGCCGGGTGAAGGGATTGACCACACCAGTCGAAAGCTCAACTCGTGAGGTGGCAACCGCCATCGAGCACAGGGTCACGAAGGCGTCACGTGCGATCGGACCTTCGGCCACCCACACCGAATCAACGCCAGCCTGCTCGGCTTGAACAGCAAGTGCGGTAGCGACATCTACCTTGAGTCCACCCTGAAACCACACACCTGTTGCAAGCGGTTCGTCAGCCATCAGAACTCCCTAGTCAGGTCTGTGCCACGAGATTGCAAGATCATTCGACCCACTCGGCAACCTCGAACATCGTTCCATGCGTGGTAGACGGGTTGACGAAACTGATCCTCAACTCAGACAACACATTGCCATGCCCAGCATCGTAGTTGGGCAGAACGAGCGGCTCTTCGTTCACCAGTTTTACTCCGACGCTCTTCAAGTGCTCGACGGCATCGGGCAGAGCATCCGTGCGAACGTTGACTTCGAAGATGCCGGGGCCTCTCTTGGCCAGGAAACGACCAACTGGTCCGACTCCGGACGGGTCGTGAACCATGGCGATGTGGAAGTCTCCGATCCACACACCACCCATGTGCAACTCAAAGCCATCCTGGGGGAAATGCTGGATCTCATCGATCGTGCCGTTGAAGGCGGCCGCGATGGTTTTTGCCGCCTCTTCGATGTCATTCACCGCGATCGTGATCTCGTGAATACTGAACTCGGGCGCCATCATCTCTCCCTTGACTCGGCGGGCGGTGGGCGACGTGGCCACAAGCCCTTGCTGCGATACCACTGCGAGGCCGCGAGGACGCTCTTAGCGCGCCTAAGCGAGGTAAGAGAGCACTCGAGCCCACACCAGTATCGGGGAGTATTTACGGCTCAGGCCGTTCTGTCAAGAGAGTGACGTCGCTTATTCTTACTGCTAGCATCGTCGACAACACCCGTCGAACGACTGGAGACCTCGATGAGCCCGAACTGGGAGCCCTTCCTTACCTGCGCGATCACCGGAGCTGGCGATACAGCAGGTAAGCACCCAGACCTACCGATCACCCCAGAGCAAATCGCAAATTCCGCGATCGAGGCCGCGAAGGCGGGGGCCGCCATCGTGCATATTCACGTCCGCGAACCCTCGACTGGCAAGGGCAGCCGCAGTCCTGCCTATTTCCGTGAGGTAGTCGAACGCATCCGCGAAAGCAAGACCGATGTCGTGCTGAACCTCACCACGGGAATGGGTGGCGACCTCGTAGTGGGGCAAGACGGCATGAACGACACTCCCCAACCAGGCAGTGACTGTGTCGGTCCCATGGAGCGCCTGATGCACGTGGTCGAACTGCTGCCCGACATCTGCTCACTCGACTGCGGCAGCATGAACTTCGACGACGACAGCACCATGTACGTCATGACTCCGTCCTACCTGCGTCAGAGCGCCGTGAAGATCAAGGAACTCGGCGTCAAGCCCGAACTTGAAGTCTTCGACCTCGGGCACATCGAGTTGGCAAATCGGTTGATCAAAGAAGGCCTCATCGACTCACCGGCAATGTTCCAACTGTGCATGGGTCTGACCTACGGTGCACCAGCCACGACCAAGGCCATCACGGCAATGCTTGACCACATCCCACCGGGCTCTCACTGGAGCGGCTTCGCGATCGGTCGCATGCAGATGCCGATGGTGGCACAGGTAATGATGCTCGGTGGCAATTTACGAGTAGGCCTTGAAGACAACATCTACCTCGACCGTGGTGTGCTCGCTTCTAACGCACAGTTAGTCACGCGAGCGAAGGAGATCATCGAGCGCATGGGTGGACGGCTAGCCAGTGCCGAAGAAGCGCGTGACCGGGTTTTGCGCTAACACCTAACGCGCTAACACCTAGTTAGCCAACACTTATCAGCCTTGGGGCCCGCACATCGTGCGGGCCCCAAGGCCGTTTCTGGTACTGGATCTACCTCTAGCGGCCCTTCCACACTGGGTCGCGCTTTTCGGCGAATGCGCGCGCGCCCTCGATCATGTCTTCGCTCTTGTACAACGTGTCTACCGTCGTGAGGCGACCGCTATTTACCTCGTCGAAGGCATCCTGCAACAACATGTTCTCGGTGGCTCTCAACGTCTCCTTGATCGCTGGAAACAACAGCGGCGGTGCAGCAGCCAGCAGATCAGCCAAGGACCTAGCTGTATCCATCAAGTCGGCAAGCGGGACGACCTCGCGCAGCAGACCCCATCGGTAGGCCTCGGCCGCATCCATCCACCGGCCAGTCATCAGCATGTCGACGGCAACGTGATACGGAATCCGTCGACGCAGCTTCACCGTCGCCCCGTCTGCGAGGATCCCCGCTTTGATCTCAGGCAAGGCGAACTGGGCATGATCCGCGGCGACGATGAGATCACAGGACAACGCCAACTCGAACCCGCCGCCCAAAGCCATACCGTTAACAGCTGCGATCACCGGCTTGTTCAGATTGGGCAATTCCTGAAGGCCACCCCAGCCACCCTCGCCAAAGTCAGTGTCGGTTTCGCCAGCGTTCGAGATCTCTTTCAAATCCCAACCAGCACAGAAGAACCGATCGCCGGCAGCGGTCAAAATCGCAACCCGATACTTGGGGTCGTCGCGAAAGGCGACGAAGATCTCGCTCATCGCCCGACAGGTCGCACCGTCGATCGCGTTGGCCTTTGGCTTATCGATCGTGACCTCGAGAACGGCTCCGCGTTCCTCAACTCGTACGGTGCTCACATCATCCGTCCTGTTCTGAAAGTCATGGGCCGATGACCGATTCTGCTGCCGATACGCCGACTAGCGCATCGACCACTAGGCAGCCGCGTTCGGAAACCAAGATGGGGTTGATATCAAGTTCGGCGACCATCTCACCCAACTGTGCCGCAAGGCGTGACACTGCGCTCACGATCTGATGTAACTGCAGTTCGGCAGCCGAAGCTTGACCAAAGTGGGCGCGCAGATTTCGGGTCAGTTGAAGCCCTGAGGCTGCTCGATTCACATCCTCGGCAGACACTTCCCCGAGCAGGTAGCAACGATCAGCGCTGTGCTCGATTGCTGTCCCGCCCACCCCGAACATGATCAGCGGACCAACGTCAGTACGGACCACCCCGATCGCGGCTTCCAGCCCTGATGCCATAGGGGCAAGAATCACGCGTGGGCCAAGCCGCGAGGACATCTCCCGGTAGGCGTCGCGCACCGAAGTCTCGTCTGCAAGGGAGAGGCGCACGCCGCCCATAGCTGCCTTATGCGCAATACCCTCGTCGGTCTTCAGAACCAGCGGGTAGCCAACGGTCGCTGCCGCCACTGCTGCCTGATCCTCCGATGCGGCCCGAATGGTTCGAACGCAAGGGATTCCAGCATCGGTAAGCAACTCAAGTGCATCTGCTTCCGCCAACTGATTGACCTGCGCAAGCCGCCGAGTCCAGCGTTGGAGAAAATCGTCATCCCAGGGTTTCGCCGTTTCGACCGGACGTGAGCGGGCCGCAGTGTGGTCACGGAAGTCAAAGGCATGACGTAGCGCACTCATCGTTGAACTCATGCCATCAAGAACGGTGACACCCTGCTCGACCAACCGCAGCATGAGGTCCGGATACAACGCACGCGAGGTATACGTGACCGCGATGACTGGCTTGGTGAACTGAGCAGAAACTGACGCACATGCATCGGCAATAGGAACGGCAAACCCCGCCGTAGGCGACTCGGCGTAAGTAGTGAAGGCAAGCACGGCCGCTGTGTTCTGGTCTGCGGCCAAAGCAGTCAGGATGGCCTCAGTTCGCGCATGCCGATTCGAGTCACCGACCCAGAAATCAATCGCCCCATCGGTATCGATATCTGGACCGAGTAAGTCATGGATCTGATCGATAGTTGTCTCGCTGAACTCGGCGAGCGGCACATTCAACTCGTCGGCGTAGTCATGGAACATCGCGAGGCCGCCACCGGAATCCATAACCGCCGCGACCCCGCCCTCACCGAGCCGATGTTCACCACCAAAGAGCGCAAGCGTGGTCCACCACTCTTCTGATGACCGAACTCTGGCCACACCATACTTTCGGAACAGCCCCTCAAAAGTCGCGTGATCGCCAGCCATGCGACCAGCGTGAGTCATGAGCTGCGCTTGTGCTTTCTTAGTCCGCCCCGCATACATCGCCACGATCGGAACGTCGGCCTTCTCAGCGGCCTCCAGCGCCGCCACGAATCCGTCCGGATCGCGAATAGTCTCGACATAGAGTCCGATCACTCGAGTCGATGGCAGGTCGGCGGCGAACGTGATGAGGTCTGCGATCGTGACTGAGACCTCAAGCCCGCTGTGGCCGGAGAAACTGAAACGGAGTCGCGGATCGTTCGTGATCGCTTCCCAATAGACAGTTCCCGATTGAGACACAATGGCGATCCCGCCAGGTGCCGTCTGCTCTGGTACTGCCCAGGTGGCACCAATCCGCTGCGCATAGTTGACGTAGCCCAGAGTGTCGGGACCGAGTAAGGGAATACCCGCTTCCTTGGCAAGCGCCCCTAACCGGCTGACCCACTCGCCTCGATTGTCATGTGCGTCAGGCGCCCCGAAGACCAAGATTCCGTGTGAGCCCGCGGCGATTGCTGCCTCAACGTCGGACAGGATGCGCTCACTTGCGCCCGCCACAACTACAAGGTCGGACGCGGGAGCAGAGGCGATATCGCCGTAGCACTGCATACCCAAAATCTCTTCGTACCTAGGGGTAATTGGCCGTATCGACAACTCGGAGTCGAACAGGCGCAAGGTCTCCATCACCTGATAGCCAGGTCGGCCCGGCCGGTTGCTTGCGCCCAAGACGGCAACCGACCGCGGAGCCAATAGCGCCTGCAGGTCAACCAGAGAGTGGTGCGACACGAATATCTACCCTTGGTCCCCGCTGCGGGCATCCGACAACTGACGTTCCATCTCATCGCGCGCTCGCAGGATGGCGACCAAGGTGCGGTCGCGCTCGGCAACGAGCTCGGCTACGGGTCGGCCACCCGACTCGCGCTCACAACCCTCAATGACCAACTGGCGAAGCTCATCGGTCAGTTCCGGCGCAACCAAACGGGTCCACGGTTCCTTCAACGTCGGACCAAAGTGATCCAATACATGCTCGATCCCGCCAGCGCCTCCGGCTAGGTGGAAATTCATCATCGGCCCAGTGATTGCCCAGCGAAGTCCGGGCCCCTGACGGATGCTGATGTCAATCATCTCCACGGTCGCCTCGCCCGCAGCGATCATGTGCAGCGCCTCGCGCCACATCGCCTCCTGCAACCGGCTGGCAATGAACGCTGGCACCTCGCGCTCAAGGACGATCGGGTCCTTGTCGTTGAGCCGGTAGAAGTCAACCGCCCACTGAACCGTTTCCGGCGCAGTGCGATCCCCACCAAGGATCTCAACCAACGGAACCAAGTAGGGCGGATTGAATGGGTGCCCGACAGCCGTGCGCTCGGGATGCTCACATTTCGACTGGATGGTCGTCATGCTGATGCCAGAGGTGCTCGTCAAGATGACCGTGTGCGCGGGTGCGTAACGATCGATTTCAGCAAACACATCAGACTTGAGTTCTGGCACCTCAGGGACGGCCTCTTGTACTACATCGGCGTGACGAACCGCCTCCTCCAGCGAATCGACGATGCGCAGGCGATCACGTGATGCCCCAGCGCGAAGGCCCAGGTCGACCATCAACGACCACGTGTCATCAACCATCTGCTGGATGCGCTCACGCGCAGCGGGAAAGGGGTCGTAGGCGTACACGTCATGCCCCATGCGCAGGTAATGCAGTACCCAGCCACCACCGATTACACCGCCACCAACGACGGCAACGGTTGAGACTTCCTGAGGCGACTTCAAGGTCAGTTCCACGGTAGGGCTCCTTCAGATATAGCGGGATAGGCCGGTGCTAGCGCGAACGGGGTAGACCGAGAACTCGCTCGGCAATAACACTGCTGATGATTTCCGTCGTGCCCGCGTAGATGGTGAGCGAACGAGCGTTGAGGTAGTTCCATTGCCAAAACTCTTGTGTACCAACAAGTTCGGGGGGTGAACCGTGCGCTGCAGACGACATATCAAGCGCCAGCCGTGCAACGTCCTGCGCAACTGAGGACCAGACCAGCTTGACGATCTCGCTCTCCGGTGGTGGCGTGCCACCAGAATCCAGAGCGAGGACCGCGCGGTACTGGACTATCCGGACAGCCTGATAGCGACTCCAGAGTTCAGCGAGTCGACCGGCCCAGCGATCAACATCGGACATCGAGGTCCCGGCGGCACGATGAGCACGCAGTGCCTCAATCACACGATCTATGACGAAGCCGAGTTCACCAATGTCTTCATAGGACTCGATCACTCGCTCGTGAGCCAATGTCATGATCGCGACGTTCCAGCCCTGATTCTCCTCGCCCAGCAGGCAGTCACCGGGTACGCGAGCGTCGGTGAAGAAGACCTCAGCGAACTCTTCTGAACCGGTGATATCGCGGATCGGTCGCACCCGCACTCCGGGGGTGCGCGCATCGACTAGGAAACAAGAGATACCGCGATGACGCGTCGCCTCCGGATCAGTACGCGCGAGGACGAAGATCCAATCGGCAACCGGGCCGTAAGTCGCCCAGATCTTGCTGCCGTTCATAATCCAATCGGCACCATCGCGGGTGGCGCGAGTGCGCAGGCTGGCCAGATCAGAGCCTGCGTCCGGCTCGGAAAACCCTTGAGTCCACGTGACATTCTCGGTACGAATCCCATCGAGGAATCTGAGCTGTTGCGCCGAGGTGCCGTAGTTCATCAGGAGAGGGGCAACAAGGTCATAGCCGCAGTCACCATCTGAGACACGTGGGTGGGCTTTGATCGCCTCCTCACGAAATATTGCGGTTACCGCATCCGGCGCACCCAACCCGCCACTGTCAACTGGCCAGTGAGCCACCAGCCGCCCTGATGAACACATCGCCCGGCGCCAGAGCTCGCGCCGTTCGTCGTAGGAAGCCTTGGACCTGATGAGGTCAAGTCCGACCTCTCGAGTGGGAAAGTTCTCCTCAACCCACTGCCGAGTCTGCTGGCGAATCTGAGTAGTTGAGCTCGTGTCCATGAATTCAACGGTTCGCAGGACGCGCTCCGGATCCAAGATGGCCGCGGCGATCTCGGCCTGATGCGTACTCGGATCGCCGTCGAAAGTGCGCGCGAAAAGCGCACGACGAAGGAAGCGATGGATGTGATATTCCCAAGTGAACCCAATTGCGCCGGCAACCTGGATCGCACGCTCGCAGGTGCGCAATGCGGCGTCTGCGGCTGATGAGGCAGCGGCAGCAACCGCAACGGCGGATTCTGCGGCCTGTTGTTCGAGAGCGAGTGCAGCCCAACTGGTCAGCGCTCGTGCGGTCTCGAGGTCGATGAAGCACTCGACTAAGGGGATGGAGACAGCTTGAAAACTACCGATCGCCTTGCCGAATTGCTGACGCACCCGGGCATGTTCGACGATGTCGGCCAGAATTCGATCGCCGACGCCAACACATTCGTTTGCCAGGGCAAAGAGTGCTTGGTCGCGTACGTTCGTGAGAACCGCCTCAGCGTCGCCGACTAGGGCAACGGCCCGGGCAGGAGCGCCGTCGAACGAGACCACATACTCACGCCGAGTGCCATCGATGGACGAGCTAGGCGTAATGCTTACGCCTGGGGAATCCACGGCAGTGACGTAGATCCCGACGCCCGATTCCTCTTGTGCCACAACGATCAGATGGGTTGCTGAGGCAACATCTAGGACACGAGTCTTGCGACCCGTGAGCAGGATTCGATCCACGTCCTGCACCGCCCGACACGTAGTCGAACCGGCCGCGCTGAGCTCGGTCATTCCGGCGTTAGCGTCGCGCCAAGCCAGGGTCGGACGCACCGAGCCGTCCACAATTCCGCGCGCGAGTTCTTGATCGTCAGCGCAAATCGGACCAGCGAGCGCAGTCACGCTGAACAACGGAGCTGGCAGCAAAACTCGACCAGATTCCTCGAACAGCACTGAGGTTATGCGAGGCCCGGCCGCGAATCCGCCAGCAAGTTCTGGCAACGCGAGTCCGGTCCAGCCCAACGCCGCTAGTTCGCTCCATAGCGCGAGATCGGGCGATTGCTGTTCGTCATCGGCGGCGTCCGCTACGGCCGCCAGAGTGACGCGTCGTTCTAGGAAGGAACGAACGGTTGAGCGGAGTTCGACCGCGATCGATTCGGTCTCGTCATCGGTCACGTTCTGTTCTCGCTCCTTCGAACTCACGTGCACTTTCACCACTTCTCAACTAGGCCAGGCATTGTTGGAGCCTGGCCGGACACATTGTCCGGC
>CAIXFH010000059.1 GCA_903918645.1 uncultured Actinomycetes bacterium
AAGAGCACCGAACAAGTAAGAGCACCGAACAAGTAAGAGCACCGAACAAGTAAGAGCACACAGCCAAATACTTAATACCCAGATTTATCCCGGGACGCGGAAGTCCTCGTCACCGGAAGACGTTGAACATGTGTCGTATGAACCCTGATCGGGTTAAGGCGACCGGTCGGATCGAGAAGGAGCGGGGAATGACGCAGGCCACGGGCAGCACACGGGGGACAGCGACTAAGAAGGCACGTCCGGAGGTGGCTGGGCTCGTCATCGAGCGCATCTACACCACGCCGGGGGTGCATCCCTATGACCAGGTCAACTGGGAGCACCGCGATGTCGTCCAGACCAATTGGAAGACAGGCGAAACCGTCTTCGAGCAGCGCGGTGTCGAGTTCCCCGACTCCTGGTCGGTCAATGCCTCGACCATCGTCACGACGAAGTACTTCCGTGGCGCGGTTGGCACCGAGGTTCGCGAGCGCAGCCTGCGCCAGTTGATTGACCGTGTTGTCCTTACTTATGCCAAGGCTGGTAAGGACCACGGCTACTTCCTCACCGATGATGATGCCGTCGTGTTCGAGCACGAGCTCACCTGGATGTTGTTGAATCAGGTTTTCTCGTTCAACTCGCCGGTCTGGTTCAACGTGGGTACTACTAGCCCGCAGCAGGTCAGCGCCTGCTTCATCCTGGCCGTCGACGACACCATGGATTCGATCCTTAACTGGTACCGCGAAGAGGGCTTGATCTTCAAGGGCGGCTCCGGGGCTGGTCTCAACTTGAGCCGCATCCGGTCGAGCAAGGAACTGCTGTCCTCGGGTGGCACTGCAAGCGGCCCAGTCTCGTTCATGCGGGGCGCCGATGCGTCGGCTGGCACCATCAAGTCGGGTGGCGCAACTCGTCGCGCGGCGAAGATGGTCGTGCTCGACGTCGATCACCCCGATATCGAAGAGTTTGTTGAGACCAAGGCCAATGAGGAACGCAAGATCCGCGTCCTTCGCGATGCCGGTTTCGACATGGATCTCGGTGGCAAAGACATCATCAGCGTGCAGTACCAGAACGCGAATAACTCTGTGCGCGTCACCGACGAGTTTATGCGTGCGGTCGAAGAGAACCGCGAGTTTGGCTTGCGGGCCCGTGCCACCGGTGAAGTCATCGAAACCGTTGATGCGAAAGAGCTTTTCGAGAAGATCTGCAAAGCTGCCTGGGAATGTGCTGATCCTGGTATTCAATACGACGGCACGATCAACGACTGGCACACCAACCCCGAGACCGGTCGCATCACGGCATCGAACCCATGCAGTGAGTACATGAGTCTTGATAACTCGTCGTGCAACCTGGCGAGTTTGAACCTGCTGTCTTTCCTCAAGGAAGACGACACCTTTGACGCCGTCAAGTTCGCGAAGTCAGTTGAACTGATCATCACCGCGATGGACATCTCCATCTGTTTTGCTGACTTCCCGACCGAGCCCATCGCCGACACCACGCGTAAGTACCGTCAGCTCGGTATCGGCTTCGCCAACCTCGGTGCCTTGCTGATGGCCACTGGCCTTCCCTATGACAGCGACGGCGGACGTGCACTCGCCGGGGCCATCACCAGCCTGATGACCGGCACCGCCTACAAGCGGTCGGCTCAACTCGCCGGCATTGTCGGTGCTTACGAGGGCTATGCCCGCAATGCGGACGCGCACCAGCGAGTCATGCGCAAGCACGCTGCGGCAACCGACTCGGTACGAAGTGTCACGAGCCTAGATTCCGATGTCATCAAGCTTGCCCGTCAGGCGTGGGACGACGGTAACAAGATGGGCGTGAAGAACGGCTGGCGCAACGCGCAGGCCTCAGTACTTGCACCCACCGGCACTATCGGCTTCATGATGGACTGCGACACCACCGGCATCGAGCCGGACTTCTCGCTGGTCAAGTTCAAGAAGCTTGTCGGCGGCGGTTCGATGCAGATCGTCAACCAGACCATCCCGCGTGCACTGCGCAAGCTCGGATACACCGAGGAGACGGTCGAGGCCATTGTCGAGTTCATCTCCGATAAGGGACATGTCGTAGGCGCGCCCGGTCTCAAGACTGAGCATTACCCCGTGTTCGACACCGCGATGGGTGAGCGCTCGATTACCCCCATGGGTCACGTGCGGATGATGGCTGCCTGCCAGTCATTCCTGTCCGGTGCGATCTCCAAGACTGTGAACATGCCCGAGGATGCCTCGGTCGATGAGGTCGAGGAGATCTACTTCCAGGCATGGAAGATGGGCATCAAGGCCCTGGCGATCTACCGCGATAACTGCAAGGTCGGGCAGCCACTGTCTGACGCCAAGGCCAAGGGTGCTGATTCTGCATTTGACCCGTCGGCACCGGTGGCCACGGCGACTGTCGTCGAATACCGTCCCGTCCGCAAGCGCCTGCCCAAGAAGCGCCCGTCTCAGACCGTGTCATTCACGGTTGGCGGTGCCGAGGGTTATATGACCGCTGGGTCCTACCCCGATGACGGTCTGGGCGAGGTTTTCCTCAAGCTCGGTAAGCAAGGTTCCACTCTTGCTGGGGTGATGGATGCGTTCTCGATCGCGATCTCCATCGCGCTGCAATACGGCGTGCCTCTCGAGGCTTACACCTCGAAGTTCGTCAACATGCGCTTTGAGCCTGCCGGTCTCACTGACGACCCCGATGTCCGGATGGCACAGTCGATTATGGACTACATCTTCCGTCGCCTCGCTCTCGATTACTTGCCTTACGACAAGCGTTCAGCGTTAGGCATCTTCACCGCTGACGAGCGTGCCGAGCAGGTCGCGGGTTCCTACAATTCCGCTCCGACTCCGATCTCTGCTGCAACCGTTGAGGAAGAACTCGAAACCCTCGCGCAGTCAGCACCGGTCGCCCCGGCTGTCCCGGTCGATAAGGCTCCGATGGGCGCCACCATGGCACCTGCCTCTGCGCACTCGTCAGCTGAGTTACTCGAAGCGATCACAGGCAAGACTTCAGATGCACCTTTGTGCATGACATGCGGAATCAAGATGAGGCCCGCCGGCTCGTGCTACGTCTGCGAAGGCTGCGGGTCGACCAGCGGCTGTAGCTAATGTCAAGTGACATAGAAATGGCCCACGAGTGACATTGGGCCAAATTGACGAAAGTGATGGCCCCCTCAAGTTGGAGGGGGCCATCACTGTTGTACTGAGCGGTGCTGTCGCACCCATCGGGCCTTGGATACCTTGTGGCTTCAGCGCCAGTAGTTGTTTGCAGCGGCGATAGTCGAGAACTCGATGGCGACCGTCTGAGTGAGGGCGATGAGCATCGCGGGATCGTTCGCGTACACGTCGCGCTGACGGGCTCGCGCATCTGCGTCGGGCTGCGAGGACTTGACGATCAGACGCGCCATCTTCAGTGCGAGAGCTCTACCTTCTTCGGGCGTTGAGACCATCAGAGTGTTGTTGGGTACCAGTTCTATGTCAGCCATGTGCTGTCATCTCCTGTCTTGAGGGATGTGAGAGTGCTCTGATTGAACACCCTTGACTAAACGTGACGTGACTCTATGTGCCCCGATGGTTGGCTGTCACGGGGCTGTCGCGACGATCTACGTGACCGAAGGGCTCGACCGCTTGCCACCATCGAAATCCGGTAAGACGTGATTCCAACAGACTCGCGCCTGCGCGACTAGGTCTGAGACATCTGCCAAAGAACGCGAGCAACCTCGCCGGCCACTGCGGTGGCAGACGGTGATGAAGCCACGCCTGCAATGGCAAGCCCTGCATCACGCGCCGCATCAGCTGTAGTAGCACCTCCGCACACGACGAGAACTGATGGGTGTAGTCGGCAGTGCGCCAGGACTGCGCGAACGGCACTGGGTGATCGCAGCACGACGACGGCAACCTCACCCCGTTCAAGCAGGAGTGCACTCGGTGGAGAGCTAGCGACCGTCAGCGTGTCGTACATGATGCCCTCGTTGACTTCCCAGTGCGATTCAACCAGTGATGAGCAGAAACTTTGCAATAGCCACATCCGCGAATATTTACTGAAACCAGGTTGGTGGTTGGGGTGGTTGCATCTGCCAGTAGCCGTGTTCGTGTGGTTGTACTCCGGGGCGTGGGGTGATCTCCCAGTGTTCGTGGTGCACGGCGAAGTGATGTCGGCCACAGAGGAGTGCGAGGTTGTCTAGGGACGTGAAACCGCCTGTGGCCCAGTGGATGACGTGGTGCGCTTGGGTGTGTTTACCTCGTCTGTCGCATCCGGGTGCGATGCAGGTGTGGTCTCGTTTGGTGACTCGTCGTCGTAACCCGGGTGGGACTATTCGTTCGGATCGTCCGTAGTCGAGGATCTCGCTGGGCGCTGCCATGATTCGTGCGATCGCGTGATCTTTGTGTGGGTGGTGCGTGCTGGTGGTGGTGATGCGTCGTACGTTGGAGTCGCAGGTGATCATTCGCGCGGTTTCGATGTTGATGGGTGTGGGTTCGTTACTGCCACTACCGGGGGTGAGTTCACCTGTGCCGATTCCTGCTTGGAGTTC
>CAIXFH010000060.1 GCA_903918645.1 uncultured Actinomycetes bacterium
AGGGCCGACTCCCATGCGGCTGATCTTGGGTACGTACGCACAGCAATTGAATCGCTCGCGCCGCACCTCACTCGACCGTGCTTGGTAGTCGGCAAATCAACAGTGCCCGTGGGCACAGCTGAATGGGTACGAGATCGATTGGTCGAGCTTTCTCCGGCTGCGGCCGAAGTACACCTCGCCTGGAACCCCGAGTTCCTTCGTGAAGGGCTCGCGGTCCAAGACACCCTCGAGCCCGATCGGCTTGTCGTGGGCGTCGATGCGCAGGCTGATGCTGACAATCTTGCCAATGTCTACGCGAAAGTCCTTGCACTCGGAATGCCTTGGGTCGTAGTCGATTTAGCCACTGCGCAACTGGTGAAGAATGCGGCCAACGCCTTCCTGGCAACGAAGATCTCCTTTATCAACGCGATGGCTGAGTTGTGCGAAGCGACCGGCGCCGACGTCGTCGCGCTTGCTGATGCCATCGGGCACGACAAGCGGATCGGCCGACGCTTTCTGCAGGCTGGTCTCGGATTCGGCGGCGGTTGCCTCCCCAAGGACCTTCGCGGATTCATGGCACGAGCGGAGGAGCTCGGAGTCGACCAAGCACTTGCCTTCCTACGCGACGTCGATGACATCAACCTTCGGCGGCGCAAAAGGGCCGTCGATGTCACATCCGAAATGCTCGACGGCGCCGTCGAAGGTGCACGCATCGCGGTGTTGGGCGCGGCCTTCAAACCCGATAGCGACGACATTCGCGATTCGCCTGCGCTCGATGTCGCAGCCATGCTGCACGAGTTTGGCGCAGAAGTTCGCGTTACCGACCCGAAGGCCCTCGAGAACGCGCGACGCACGAGGCCAAACCTTGACTACTTCGACGATCCGCTCGAAGCCTGCCAGGATGCCGATGTGGTTCTGCACCTCACCGAGTGGCGCGAATACCGCGCACTCGACCCGGTGGCTTTGGCGCGAATCGTCACACACCCAAGGATTCTCGACTGTCGCAACGCCCTTGACGCACCCGCTTGGCTCGCTGCCGGCTGGGAAGTCAGGGCACTGGGTCGACCCCGACTTGGGACCTGACCACGGCATTCCCGCGCGATCCGGCCAGTTGTCATCACTACGATCAACAACGTGACACGTGACCCCGATCTCTACGGAGACGACCAGTGCATTCGTCGTGTGCTCAACACGTCTGAGATCTGGGCAGTAGTGGGTCTTTCGAATAACCGAGACAGGGCCGCATTCGGGGTCGCTCGCTTGATCCAGAGCAAGGGCAAGCGAATTGTCCCCATCCATCCCTCATCTGCAACGGTGCACGGCGAACGTGGCTATCCGAACCTGGCCGATGCGGTCTTTGAGATCGGCCCGATCGACGTGGTCGACATCTTCGTTAACTCAACGCGTGCAGGGGCGGTCGTCGATGATGCAATCGCCATTGGCGCCCATGCGGTCTGGCTCCAACTCGATGTCATTGACGAAGCCGCAGCTCAGCGAGCCAGAGCAGCGGGACTTGACGTGATCATGGACCGCTGCCCAGCAATCGAGTACCAGCGCCTGTCCTAATCGACTCTTCGCCGGATCAATCGCCGGATCAAAGCGATGGGTCGAGCGATGCGCGCAAGGCAGCACCCTTGGCGTGCGCAGTGGCATTGAGCGCAACCTGGAAGTCAAGCATCCGAGCACGCAACGCGATGCCACGAGCATCGTCCCCGGCCGCCAGAATACGGACGGCAAGCAGCCCTGCATTACGCGCTCCAGAGACCGAGACCGCAGCAACCGGAACCCCTGAAGGCATCTGCACGATCGACAGCAAGGAGTCGAGCCCTTCCAGATGAGCCAATGGAACCGGTACGCCGATGACAGGCAGTGGGGTTACCGAAGCCAGCATCCCGGGCAGATGCGCCGCACCACCGGCGCCAGCGATCAACACACGCAAACCGCGATCGGCAGCAGTGCGTCCGTACTGGACCATCTCCTCGGGCATGCGGTGCGCTGACACGACGTCGACCTCGTAGGCAATGCCGAACTCGGCTAGGGCTTGCGTCGCCGCCTCCATCACCACCCAATCGGAGTCTGAGCCCATGACCACACCGACTAGCGGTATGGCGGCACCTGACGTGGTTTCACTCATCGATAACTCCAGTCAGATAGTCGGCGGCGTGATGTGCACGCACGAGCAGAGAGTCGAGGTCATCGCCGACAACAGTGACGTGGCCGATCTTGCGTCCCGCCCGAACATCCTTGCCGTACATGTGAATTCGGAGTCCGGGATCTCGAGCCATGCAATGCAGGTAGGCGTGATACATGTCGGGCTTGTCGCCACCGAGCACATTGACCATCACTGAATGCCGAGCGCGCAGCGACGGGTCACCGAGCGGAAGGTCAAGTACAGCGCGGAGGTGGTTCTCAAACTGCGACGTAACAGCACCTTCGATCGACCAATGCCCCGAGTTGTGCGGGCGCATTGCCAATTCGTTGACCAGAACTCGCCCGTCACGCGTCTCAAACATCTCTACCGCCAACATCCCTACGACGCCGAGCACTCCGGCCACGGTCAATGCGGCTCGCTGGGCAGCAACCGACTCATCGTCGGTGAGCCCTGGGGCCGGAGCGATGACCTCGGTGCAGATCCCGTCGGTCTGTACGGTGCGGACAACTGGATAGGCGACAGCTTGACCGTGCGGGCTACGCGCGACTTGGGCCGACAGCTCCTGAATGAAATCGACCCGCTCCTCCGCCAGCCAGCGAGCACCGTCGACGAGGACGGTTGAGCCGATGAGTTCACGGGCCGCA
>CAIXFH010000061.1 GCA_903918645.1 uncultured Actinomycetes bacterium
CTCTGGCCAACCGAAAACAGGCAATTCGCGTGGTTCATAGCAACTTCACATCAAGCACACATCCCCACGCGTCAGGGTCTGCCCCCGGTTTGGTTGACACTCGGGGTTGATGGTCTTCAGGCCGCGTCTGCGGTTGTATAGATCATCTCAAACTGGACTGGGGTGAGCTTGCCCAGGGCGCGTTGGCGGCGGCGACGGTTGTACTTGGTCTCGATCCAGACGACGATCGCGAGGCGTAGTTCCTCGCGGGTCTCCCATCGCTTGGCATCGAGGACGTTCTTCTGCAGCAACGAGAAGAACGATTCCATCGCGGCGTTGTCCCCAGCGGCGGCGACACGCCCCATGGATCCTTTGAGCCCGTTGTTCTTCAGGAGCCGGATGACCTTCTTGCTCCGAAATTGGCTGCCCCTGTCCGAGTGACAGATCGTCCCGTCCGGGCAGCGCAGCGCGATCGCATTGCGCAGCGCAGCCTCGACCAGGGAGGACTTCATGTGGGAGTCGATGGAGTATCCGACGATCTTGTTGGAGTAGCAGTCCTTGATCGCGCACAGGTACAACTTGCCCTCACCAGTGCGGTGCTCGGTGATGTCGGTCAGCCACACCAGGTCCGGGGCGCTCGAGGTGAACTCGTGCCGGACCCGCCCCTGGCCATCAACCACAGCGAGCAGGTCGTCATGGACCGGTGGGCCAGGCTTACCGGCCTTGGCCCGCTTCCTGGCGTGGGAGGCGAAGACGCCTGCGATCGAGCACAGTCGCCAGACCCGGTTCTCCGACGCGAGGATGCCGATGTCGGCGAGCTCATCGCTGAGGAACCGGTAACCCAACGACGGGTCGTCCTCGTGGATCCCCAGGACCGCGTCGATGACGTGGGCGTCGTCCCAATCACGTTGCGAGATGGGGTCTTTGAGCCACTTGTAGTACCCCTGGGTCGAGAGGCCCAGGACCCTGCACGCCACCGCGACCGGCACCCTGATGCGGGCACCGGTCGCGGCCATCTCACGGACGAGAGGGAAGACTATTTTCCCGGCAGGTTCGCCTGGGACAGGTAGGCAGCCGCACGACGCAGAACCTCGTTCTCCTGCTCGAGGAGCCGGTTGCGCTTCTTCAACTCACGCAACTCCACCGACTCCTTGGCTGTGACACCAGGACGGTTCCCGTCCTCGACATCGGCCTTCTTCATCCAGTTGTGCAAGCAGCCCTCGGAGATCCCGAAGTCCCTCGCGATCTGGTTCAACGGAGCCCTGCCCTGACGGGCCACGGCCACGACATCGTCGCGGAACTCCTGGGGATACGGCTTCGGCATGGTCGACATCCTTCCAGCGAGGACGAATCCTCACAGGTCAGGTGTCAACCAAACTCTGGGCAGACCCGAATCGAGATGCTCGAAGACCTTGTCGCCGGGCAGAGCCTTCCCTCCGACCTCCACGACGGACTGGCGCTGATCCTGCATGACCTGAGCGAGCCCAGGCATCATCCCTGGGGCACGCCCATGTCAGCCGCCGAGTTCACCTCGATCCGGAGAAGGGTGGGGGCGGCCACTGGGCAGCCCATGCCGACATGGCCGACTCTTCGGAGTGAGGCGCTGGTGCGCGCGCTCGGCCAGCCCCAGCCGATGGTCGATGTGCTGGCCCGGCTTGAACTTGACCTCAACA
>CAIXFH010000062.1 GCA_903918645.1 uncultured Actinomycetes bacterium
ACCTTGCGAGATGATCACTACGCCAGCCAGACGGTGGTCGTCGCTGAACTGCGACAGGTACTCCCACGCCACCAGGCTTCCCATCGACCAACCGGCGAGGATCACGTCCTGCAGACCAAGGTCGGTGATCAGCGCCCTGACATCACGGGCATATTGATCGAGCGTGTGGCCGCCCTGCGTTGCAGGTGAGGAACCGTGGCCACGGAAATCTGGTGCGATCACCCGATTGGTGCGCGACAGCGAATCGATGTTGCGCCCGAAGAACACGTTGGACATGCAGACGCCATGCAGCAGCACGATCGGTTGCCCCACGCCCTCGTCGATGACCGACAGACTTACCCCGGAGCTAAGAGTCGTGATCGTGGGCGGCATGTGATCCTCGTTGACTGAGTAAATCGGGCAGTGCGCATAGGCTACTCACCGCAGTCAGGAATGTCTGCATCGAGACCCGAATCTCCTTGAGCACCAAGGCTTTTCGGAAGGTATTCCGCGAAGATTTTTTTACGCAATCCCTCGCACTATTCCAACGTACGTCGGATACTTTTCTTGGAAGTTCCCATCGCGTCAATCGCTGAATCAGCACCAGCCGAGTCTGGACATATGGCCACGCCCGTTGCTGCGGTTGGACATGCGGACTTGGCCATTGGTGATGCCTGCCCCGCGATGCAGTGGCCCAGTGATCACGAACTCCTCGAGCGGCTACCCGTCGATGATGCGCAAGCCAGCGATCTGTTGCTGCTGTATTCGATCGATCCTGCGCGCTATCGGCCGGATCGCTTCGTTGACCGCAGCCCTTGAACACAAGCATGTTGTGCGCCAGCCCGCACTTGCCAGGGGTCACCTCACGGGTCGCTAGATCCACCGCCGTCTCATCAGCCGAATACACCAACAGCCCAGCGGTACAAACCAAGGGTCTCTAGCCCAAGGGATGAGCGCCGGGTCATGGCTTAAGCCGATACGTCGGTCCGTCGACGTCGGTGAGTACTTTGCGCGCCATTGGTCTGCGCGGTTTTGCTCGACCGAAGATTGAGATCAGCAGTTTGCGGTGCCGGTACGGCCATGCCGTAGAGCCAACCCTGCCCGGTGTGCCACCCCGCTCGGAGCAGGGCGGCAGCTTGCTCGACAGTCTCAACGCCCTCGGCCACGGTATCTAGACCCAACTGTTCAGCAAGACTTCCCAAAGCCGCGACCAAACCGTCCGATCGGCCATTCTTCGCTCCCAGCGCAGCCGTGAACGACCGGTCGAGTTTGATCCCGGTCACTGGCAGTTCCTGAAGATGAGTGAGCGAGGAGTAGCCAGTGCCGAAGTCGTCAAGATGCACCTGGACTCCCTGCTCGACGAGCCGGGCCAAGAAGATCCGAGCCGAATCCGGCGCCTGAAGCAGTACCTGCTCGGTCACCTCGACGATCAACCGTGATGCGTCAGCGCCCTCGGCGGTGAGCCGATCTTCAATCAGGCTCGCGAAATCTTGGTTTCCGACCTCGGCCATACTCGCGTTCACCGCAACGGTTAGCGGAGACGGTAATTCGGCGAGTCGATGAATTCCAGCCGCGACAACCTTCTGCCCAACGTCGACAATGAGACCAGCCTCTTCTGCGATGTCGATCCACTCGCTGGCTGCGACAGCAGTGTCCTGTCGAATCCACCGAGCGAGGGCCTCATAGCCGAGCAGGTCACCAGTATCGATATTGACTATGGGCTGGAAGTACGCCGTGACCTCGCCTTGGCGCAGCGATTTGGCCAAGTCATGGCCCACCTCGAGCCGACGAAGCGCCTCGTGCCGGGTTGCATCGTCATAGATTTGCCAACGGCCCTTGCCCGCGGCCTTTGATCGCCGCAAGGCAGTGTCTGCTTCTTGCAACAAAGTCTGTGCACTCACGTTCTCGCGGCTCATCGCGATCCCAACGCTGAATCGAATCGTGACGTGGGATGCCCCCACGGAGATGGCAGTGCCCCCGATCCTCTCCTGCAAGCGGTGGACCACCTCGACGGCATCCTCATGAGTCGCAACGTCATCGGCGATCACGACGAATTCATCTCCACCAATGCGGCCACAGGAATCCGTTCCGCGGATGGCGCCCATCAGTTGGCGGCCGAACTCCTCCAGCACGCGATCGCCGGCCTCATGCGAAATGGCGTCGTTGATGTGCTTGAAGTTATCGATGTCTATGTACAGCAATGCGAATCTGCCTGAGTGCTGCCGCAGTCGTTGATCTATCCCATCGATCAGGGCCTGGCGATTATGCAGCCCGGTCAGCAGGTCATGAGTTGAGCGGAAACTCAGATCAGCCATAACTTCGGCGACTTCCTGCTCTGCCAAAGTCTGCGCCTGCTCCGCCTTCACGATCCGAGTCACGTCCGCATATTGGGAGACGACAACTTCAGATCCATCAGTGTCGGTCAATCGAACCGGACTCACATCAACCCAGATATCGGAACCATCACGATGCCGCAACCTTCTGCGGCTTAGATCAGGCAAGGCTTGGCCAGCCTCGATCCCCAGCCGAATGGCCTTGTCGTTCTCACTTTGATCAACTGGAACGAACTCGGAATTGAGATGACCTTCAATGTCTGAACGGTCGTACCCGAGCAAGTCGGCGAAGGCTTGGTTGACCTGGACGTAGCGGTAGCTGTCCATCGAGAGCACCGTGTGGCCGATATGCGAGTTCTCGACCGCTTCGGCATAAAGGTGCTCCAGCCGTTCGTGCGCTCGCTGTATCTGCGCGTTTGAATCCGCATTGAGCTTTTCCAGGGCATCTCGTTCGGCCTGGGCCTGATGGCGAGCAGTGACGTCGAGGTATTGCGACACCACGAGTTGGCGGCCATCCGGATCAGTCACGCGCATGGGGTGAATCTCTACCCAGATGACGGAGCCATCACGGTGCAGGAATTGCCGTTCCAATGACTCGCCGAGGGGGCCGCCTTTGGCCAGATCACCCTTGATGCGCGCCGATTCCGCCAGTTCTGAACGAGGTTGGATCTCCTCGTGTGAACGGCCAACAAGGTCATCGGGCTCGTACCCCAGCATGCTGGCAAAGGCGCGATTGACATGTAGATAGACGAAATCTCCCCACGAGAGCAGACAAAACCCAACGGGCGAATCTCGAATCGCCTCGAAGTACACCTTGGCAAACTGCTCGGCCTCAGTGCTCATTTCTAAAGACCCGAGGCGTTGCTCACGCCCAACTGAATTCATGATTGCCCCCGCAATGCACGACGCGCAGCTCACGCGCGGTGGCTCCAACAATGCCATCTGTACTCGATCAAGTCCTGGCAAGCGGGCGATTGGACCGGCTCACGAACCCGAAGACTCGTGAGCCAACAACCGCCGCACGCCGCGATCGACCAGTACGGTGCCCACATGGCTGCTCCGTTTTCCCTCCTGAACCGCACGGCACTGATCACAGGCACTGGAGCGCAGAGCGGGATTGGTTTCGCAACAGCCCGGCTGCTGGCCCGCCAAGGCGCGCGCGTGGTGCTTTCAGCCACTACCGAGCGGGTGTTCGAACGAGTCGGGGAGCTGCTCGACCTCGGTCTCGATGCACACGGCGTTATCTCTGACCTAACGCTCCCCGGAGCGCCGGCTGAACTCGTCCGGGCCGCCAACGAGCACCTGGGCAGTCTCGACATTCTGGTCAACAACGCGGGCATGATCCAGACCGGCGTGTCCATCGAAAGCGGCAATCTGGCCGATCAGCCGCCATTGGCTTGGGCCAGGCAACTTGAGATCACGCTCATGACCGCGGTGGCCATGACACGAGTCGCGATCCCGCTCATGCGCGAACAGGGCTACGGGCGCATCGTGATGATGTCGAGCGTGACCGGCCCGCTCGTGTCAGCGGCCGGGAGCAGCGCCTACTCGGCGGCAAAGGGCGGCATGGATGGACTCATGCGAGCGGTGGCGATCGAGGAAGGACCGAACGGCATCACCTGTAACTCTGTGGCCCCCGGCTGGATCCACACGGGATCGGCCTCAGCCGACGAGATCGCAGCAGGCGGACACACCCCAGTGGGGCGCCCCGGTACGGCCGACGAAGTGGCGGCCGTGGTCGGGTTCCTGGCAAGCGACGAGGCTTCCTATGTGACCGGGCAACCATTTGTCGTCGATGGCGGCAACATCATTCAGGAGTTCAAGGGACCCAACAGCTAGCCACGCCAACCCGGGGATTCCAGGTCGTAGCCCCCGTGGATTGAGCCTGCGTTGAGGCTTTGCCCCCTGCATTGCGACATATGGGTGAACTCGGCTCAGTCCATGGACTCAGCCACCGAAACACACAAAGTCAAGGTGAGCAGGCGGAAGTCGGCTCCTCGGCCCATGATCTAAGGAAATGCGATGCGCTACTCAACGAAAGCAATCGTCGTAAGCCTGGCAACCACTGTCGTCGCCTTCGGCGCCGTCTTCCTCGCGCAGCCCGCCGAGGCCACCGACACCGGTTGCTACACGGCCTCGTGCTCGTCGACCACTGCTCCGTAGACAGCTGCTCCGTAGACAACTGCTCCGTAGACAACTGCTCCGTAGACCGGATCAGGCCGGTCTACCTGCTCGACTAGTTCTGCGCCGCGGCTGGTTCGCCGGCAGCGGTAGCTAGGCAGAACGTTGGGATCTCAGCGGTAGCCAGGTGACATATTTCTCCCTGGCTTGACCGCCCGCCTCATGGACGCGAGCTCGCGGAGCCGAGACAATGGCCATCCCAGACGACCGGGCGCCGCGCAAGCCCGACTTAGAAACCGAGAGGCCCAGTGTCTTAGCGGCAATCCGAGAGGCCCGGTGTCTTAGCGGCACCGTGTCTTAGCGGCCCAGTGTCCTATCGGCCCAGTGTCCTAGCGGCCCAGTGCCCTAGCGGCCCAGTGCCTTAGCGGCGTGCAGACAGTGCCTTGCAGGATCAATGTCGTAGA
>CAIXFH010000063.1 GCA_903918645.1 uncultured Actinomycetes bacterium
CACCCTCGCCCGGGGCAACAGTCTCGAGCCCGCGCAGGGTCTTACCCAGCTCGTTGTAGAGAAACACGTGCCGCCCGTCGCGAAGCACATTCGACGCTCCGACATCGGTCTGGTAGAGGTGCAGCCCGGTCTTATGCAACTCGAGATCCTTGAGGATCTTCTTGTGCAGCAGCCCGGATACGTAGGAGCACATCGAGGCCCGGAAGCCGGGGTGGAACTCCTCGGTCACGGTGGCGCCACCGATCATCCCGCGACGTTCGAGGACCAGCACCTTCTTTCCAGCGTCGGCCAAGTAGTTGGCGGTGATAAGACCGTTGTGGCCCGAACCGATGACGATTGCGTCGTACTGGCTCATGCGCGCAGACCTAGTAGCACTTGGAGAGAAGGCCGCCGTCAACGACCATGTAGGTCGCATTGACGTATGACGACTCATCGGAGACGAGGAACAAAATCATCTGAGCCACCTCGCGCGGATGTCCGATCTTCTTGCCCGGGTATGCCGCGCCCATGTCGATCCTGGCCTGCTCCGGGTCTCCGGTGGCCTCCCAATACTTGATGATCATGGGGGTCTCCATGTCACCGGGGCACACGCAGTTGACCCGGATCCCGTCCAGCGCGTAGGCGGCACCCGCGGCCCGGGTCAGACCCAGGACACCATGCTTGGTGGCCGTGTACGCCGGCAAGAACGGGTCACCCACGAGTGACAGCGCAGAGGCGGTGTTGACGATCGAGCCGCCGCCGGTCTCGCGCATCGCAAGGACACCGTGCTTAAGGCCCCAGAAGACGGCCTTGAGGTTGACATCGTTGATGCGATCCCAACCCTCGTTCGTGGTCTCGTGCAGTGGGACCTCGAGCTGGGTGCCGGCGTTGTTGTGCATGAAGTTGAAGCCGCCCCAGCGCTCGCGTACGTCAGCGATGGCGTCAATGATGTCCTGCTCAACGGTCACATCGACCTTGCGGAAGGCTGCGTCTCCGCCTGCCTCGCGAATCTCCGCGACGGCACGCTCGCCACCCTCGACATCGATATCGACGAGGAGCACCTTGGCCCCCTCGGCGGCCAAGAGCTTCGCTGACTCGTAGCCAAGGCCCGAGGAAGCGCCTGTGATCAAACCCATTTTCCCTTGAACGCGCATTGCATGTGTCCCTTCGTATGTCGTGAATGTGTGTGGTGGTGGCGTACTCAGATTGCAGTGGTGCCGCCGTCAATGGACCAGGCAGCCCCTGTGGCGAAAGTCGCTCCAGCGAGGTAGACGATGGCATCGGCGATCTCCTCAGGGCTAGCCCAACGTTTGAGCGGAACCCGATCAACCGCTTGCTTACGGACCTCTTCTGGATTGGGGAACCACTGGATTTCCGACTCCATCATCGGGGTGTCAACAGGCCCCGGACAGATCGCGTTTACCCGAATGTTGCGCTCAGCAAGTTCGGCTGACATCGCCTTTGTCAGACCGATGAGCCCGGCCTTGGATGCGCAGTAGTCGACATAGAGGCCCATTCCCATAAAGGAGAGTTCGGACCCGATGTTAATAATCGAACTGCCTGCCTTCATGCGCAGCGCGCACTCCCGGCTCACGTAGAAGGGACCCGACAAGTTGACGCCAATCGTGCGGCTCCACTTCTCGGGTCCGAGGTCGGCCAGGTGAGCTGGGCCGTCTACTCCCGCAGCATTCACCACCAGGTCAACCTCTCCCAGCAGCTCGAAGCAACGCGCGATCGAAGCGGCAACTTGGTCCGGGTCGGAGACATCAGTGGGCACTGCATACGCACGTTCACCCAGGTCGGCGGAGATTTCTTCCAGCAGCGCGGCACGCGTAGCGAGGAGAGCAACTGTTCCGCCGTCTGCGTGGATTCGTCGCGCTGTTGCCAGACCAATTCCTGATGATGCGCCAGTAACGATGGCTTTATAGCTGATCATATTTTTCCTTTCAGTGAGGACGACACTCCCGCGCCGCTGGGTCTGTTCGAAGGTGTCAGGACGCAGACTCCTCCGCTTCCGGCTGATCTGTCGGAGCAGGGCCGATATCGCGAGCGATCACGAGCGTCGCGACGACGATAAGAACGACCGACACAAGCCCGATGACCGTGACGGCAGCGTTGATCTCCGGGGTGAACCCGAAACGTGTCTGGCTCCAAATGTAGATCGGGAGCGTCTGCTGAGAGCCAACAAGGAAGAAG
>CAIXFH010000064.1 GCA_903918645.1 uncultured Actinomycetes bacterium
AAACAATGTGCGTAGCAGTAGAGCGATCGACGACCAAACGAAACCGACGTGAGGGATCAATGACGCCAGAGGAATTTCGGGTGGCAGGGCATGATTTGGTCGACTGGATAGCCGACCTTCGTACGCGAGTGCCTGATCTCCCCGTGCGAAGCTCGGTCACTCCAGGGCAAGTGTCGGCAGCGCTTGCCGGGCCACCCCCTGATTGGCCCGCGGAATTTGCATCGGTGCTTGCTGATCTGGATCGTGTGATTGTCCCCGGCATCACTCAAGTGCAACATCCCGGTTACTACGCCTGGTTTCCGGCCAATGCGTCGCTGGCATCGGTGCTAGGGGATTTTGCCTCATCTGGGTTAGGTGCACTCGGCATCACCTGGCAGTCTGCACCCGCGCTCACCGAGGTCGAAGAGTTGGTCACTGACTGGCTGCGACAGTTGTGTGGTCTTTCCGTGACTTGGCACGGAGCCATCCACGACAGCGCATCAAGTGCATGTTTGGTAGCGCTGCTGGCCGCACGTGAACGGGCCACGAACCTGAGCGAGACTCGCGGAGGTCTGCAAGCAGAATCAGCTCCGCTCGTGGTTTACGCATCCACCCAGGCACATTCATCGATCCCGAAAGCTGTTCTGCTGGCTGGGTTCGGTCGTGACAACCTTCGTTTGATCGACGTCGACCCAGTCACCTTTTCGATGGACGCCAACGCGCTGCGACAGGCGATGACAGCTGATGTGGCAGATGGGCGCCGGCCCGCCGCAGTCGTGGCCACTATCGGCACGACAGGTACGACGGCGATTGACCCCCTCAGCGAGATCGTTGACGTTGCGGCGGAGTTTGATGCGTGGGTGCACGTCGATGCGGCCATGGCCGGTTCGGCGATGTTGCTACCTGAGTGTCGCTGGATGTTCGATGGTGTTGAAGGCGCGGATTCACTTGGCTGGAACCCGCACAAGTGGATGGGCACGATCTTGGACTGTTCGCTGCTCTATGTTCGAGATACTGCGCATCTGGTCCGAGTCATGTCGACGAACCCGTCGTACCTGCAGTCAGCAGTCGATGGCGAGGTGACTCAATACAAGGATTGGGGACTCCCACTCGGCCGACGTTTCCGTGCTCTCAAGATTTGGTTCCACCTGAGAATCGATGGGGCAGAAGCGATTCGTGCTCGGCTCCGACGCGACATAGAGAATGCGCAGTGGCTTCGTGCGCAGATCGAGTCCGCATCGGGCTGGCAGTTGATAGCACCGGTAAACCTGCAGACCGTGTGTGTTCTCCACGTCCCTACTCGCCTCGTCGGTGTTGATGGAACGGAGCCGGACAGCGCTGCGGTCGATGCATACACGCTGCGATGGGTCGAGTCTGTGAATGCCACCGGCCGTGCACTGATCACGCCGTCACAAGTGGCTGGTCGATGGATTGTCCGAGTCTCAATTGGAGCTGAGCCCACTGAGCGCGCAGACGTTGAGCAGCTGTGGGCTCTCATGCAGAAAATGGTTGAAAGAACGTAGGCAGATCAGCTAGTCGATTTCGACGATGGGAAGGATTCATCGTCGGCATACGGGAACCACCAAAAGTCCTGCTCGCTCTGAACGTAGTCGATCATCACGAGCTTGGTGTGCCGAAAGGTTTCGAGACCTTCCTGGCCGAGTTGGCGTCCGATCCCTGACATCTTGCGACCGCCGAATGGCCCGGCCGCATTATCGAGCAGTGGTGCGTTCACCCACACCATGCCTGTGACGATTTCCCTTGCGGCGCGGTCGATTTCGACTATGTCAGTGGTGTAGATGTTGGCGCCGAGGCCGAATGCAGAGGCATTGGTCAGGGCCAGAGCTTCGTCGAAAGAAGCAACCCGTACCAGCGGCGCGATGGGGCCGAAGACCTCGGCGTTCACGATGTCCATGTCGGCGGTGACGTCGACAAGCACGGTGGGTTCGAGGAAGAAACCACCGTGCAGGTCGGCGGGCAGCCCGGTTGGGTGTCCACCGCCCTGGATCACTCGGGCGCCCTGTTCGACAGCGCGAGCCAGAATCCGTTGGACCCGTTCTCTTTCGCCGGCATGTTCCATCGGACCGATGTCGATCCGATCAAGGCTGTGGCCGATGCGAAGTTTGGCTGTCTCGCTGGCTACCAGGGCAGCGAACTCGTCGTAGATGTCGGTGTGTACATAGATGCGCTCGGCCGAGGTACACACCTGACCGCAGTTGAGAAATGCTGCGAATGTTACTCCGCGGGCTGCGATGGCCAGATCGGCCGAGGGCATCACGATGAATGCGTCATTGCCCGAGGCCTCGATTAGGACTGGCTTGAAACGTTCGCCGCACGCGCGGGCCACTGACTGTCCAGTTGCCACGCTCCCGGTGAAGCCCACCATGTGGGTGTCGGGGTGAGCGACGAGGTGGCTCCCAACGGCGCCGCCTCCGGTTACGCACTGGAAAAGTCCGGGTGGCAAGCACTCGAAGACCTGCATGAATTTGAGCGTGGTGATTGACGCGTACTCGGATGGCTTCACGATGACAGCGTTGCCCGCGGCAAGTGCGGCTGCGGCTTCCCACATGAGCAGAACGATGGGGAAGTTCGCCGGTAGGAGCACTACAACCACACCCATGGGCTCCTTGAGCGTGTAGTGCATCTGCCCAGGCACGGTGTTGCCAAGAACTGAACCAACGCTGTGGCGGCCAAGTTCGGCGTAGTAGTCGGTAGCCGTGTACGACCACGACACCTCGTCCATCCCTTCCTTGTACGGCTTGCCGGTCTCGCGGGCCATGGTCTCTGCGATCTGGGGTCGCAGCGTCTTGATCATTCGAGCGACCTCGTGCAGTTGCTCCGACCGCTCCAATGCACTCAGCGCCCACCACTGCCTCTGTGCGGCATTGGCGGCGGCCACTACGGCATCGATTTCGTCGGTGGTGACGTGGGCGAGTTCGCCGATCTGCTTGCCGGTCGATGGATCATGGACCGGCGCGAGGTGTGAACTGCTGCTGCGCTGATATGAGCCGGCGATGAAGTAGGTGCCACTAAGTCGTTCGAACTCTGCTTGCGCGTCCACGATGACTGCTCCGGTACTTGAGGTGGTCGCCCTACTCGTCGTCGAAGAGGGCACTGTCGATGATGTTGGTGTGCATGTGGTGGCGCACCCCGAACTGCACGTTGTAGGTGCCGTTGTCCTCGCGGATTATGCCTGAGCGGGTCATATTCGCGAGCAGGCCAGTGAGGTCATTGGTTTCGGCGTCTAAGCGATCACCAAGTGTGGCAGCGTCTGCGGGTTCGCGGGTAAGGGCTGCCACGACGCGCGCTTCGAGATCGTCTTCGGACAGGAGGCCATCAAGTGCATGCCCGTGTGGGCTGCCTGTGACGGCGGACAGGAAGTTGGATCGCTCAATGACGAGAAGTCTCGTGGCCTCAAGCGTGATGAGCGTTGCCGATCGGCGCGCAGTGCGATACAGCGCAGCTTCCTCAAACCACTGGCCAGGGCCAAGAGTTCGCGAAGGCGAACCCTCGGTGAGAACTGACATGCTTCCGCTCTCGACTACGAACATCTCGTCGAGGTAGTCGCCCTGCTTCATGACGACTACGTCGGCGGGGACATCCCACCAGTGCGCTCGCTGGGACAGCCGATCAAGGGCGAGCGGGCGCATGGCTTCAAACAGTGGGACCTTTTTCAGCAGAGCGATGACGTCGGGGCGGTATGAGGCACGCAGATCGACGGTGCGAAGGGTGCGCCAGCCTAGCGCCGTGGCCAGGATGAGGCCCACTCCGATGGGCAGGTATGCGCGCGCTGGACCCAACTCGGCGATGAGGAACGGAGCGAGCGCCGTGCCGATCGCCCAGCCGCTGAGTAGCGCTGCGCGATGCACTGCGAGCACTCGAGTCATCAGGTGTGGCTCGGTGGTGCGCTGAGTCAACGTGATTGTGGCGATACGCGCGACCGCGACCCCGCACCCTGACACTGCAAGCAAAACCACGGCGACGAACAAGTGCGCGACCAGCGCCATGACTAGTAGTGGGACTCCGGCGATGACGAGCCCGACCGCAACTTGTGGAGTCAACTTGGGTCGAAGCACCATCCCGGCTGCCGCCGAGCCGAGGAATGCTCCGACGCCAACTGCGCCAATGAGAATACCGGTGGTTCCGCTATTGCCCTGCAGAACATCGATTGAGAACCCAGCAGCAATGATCTCTAGCGCACCTCCGACTATCGAGGCGAGGACCACCAGCAGCATCAGGGTGCGTTCTGGTCGGTCACGGGCGACGGTGCGCAATCCCTCCATCGCATCATTGAGTCCACCGGAGTCAGACTCGGGTGACACCGCTCGTGGCACCCTGACTTGGGAAGTGAAAACTGCAGCAACCGTCATTGCAACTGCGAACAGCACCAGTGCCAACTCGAAACTTCGGTCGACCGTGAGCTCCCCGGCTAGCACCGGCCCTAGGAACAAGCCGACCCCGTCAAGGAAGCCCGATACCGAAGTTGCTCGGACGAGACTGGTCGGGGTCGGGGCCAGTTGGGGCAGCAGCGCTAGATGGATCGGCTCGGGCAGCGACGCGACGATGTTCAATACTGCTGCCGCGACGATGACCACCGGTATTGCCGCATGGATGAACATGAGGCCGGCGACCGCGGCGAGTAATGCCGCTTGGGCTAGGTAGGTAATGAGCAGGGCTGTACTTTTAGGCAGCCGATCCCCGATTGCGCTCAATGGCGGCGCCAGGATGGCCGCTGGAATCATCTCAGCAAGAAGGGTTATGCCCGCGAGGCTGGCGCCGCCCCTCTCGTAGGACCACAGCAGCATGATCGCCCAGGAACCGTAGACAACCACCGAGTAGATGCCGAATGCGGGCAGCACGTTACGTAGGCGCCGCTCGGTTGAGGCTCTCGTGGTCACGTCTGCAGTTCCCTAACTGATGATCCGGCTCCGCTTGTGGGCCGCGCAGCGTTGGTCGGGGTCTTCACCGTACTGGCTTGAGGGCGCACCATGGTGCTCCTGTTGCCACCTAACCTTCACGTGGTCTTTGGTAGAGAGGTGTTTCGTGGCTGCAAACTCAGTCGCCCTCGAGAATGGCACGGTCAATGACGTTGCTGCTCATACGATGTCGGATACCCAACTGTGGGTAGTAGGTGCCCGCGTTCTCTCGGATCAGATTCGCGTGAGTCATGGCATCTAGTCGGCTCTGTAACACGTCTGAGGCTATGGCGGTCCGCCTCTGCAGTTCGTCCGCTGGCGCTGGTGCTCGCGTTAAGGCGGCGAAGATTCGAGCTTCGAGATCGTCTTCGCTCAGGAGACCCTCGAGATTGAGGCCATGCTGGCTGTTGGTGACAGCCTCCAGGACGCGGGCTCGTTCGACGACAAGTAGTCGGGTTGGTTCGAGGGTAGTGAGGGTTGCGGTCCGGGTCGACGTCCGGTGAATCGCGGCGTCCTCGAACCAGTCACCGGCGCTCAGGGTGCCCGCCGGGGCGCCATCCTTGGTCATCATCAAACTGCCCTCACGGACGATGAACATCTCGTCGAGGTAGTCGCCTTGCCGCACCACGATGGTGCCTGTCGGCACGTCCCACCAGTGCGCAGACTTAGCCACCCGGTCTAGAACCAGTGCAGGTAGCGCGCTGAGTGAGGGCACCGACCCAAGCAGTTCGACAACCTCAGGCCGGAAGTCAGAACGGTGATCGACTTCGCGCAGTCGTAGGTAGGCCAGTAGCGCTAGCGCCAAGGCGACTAGGCCGAGCGCGGCGTAGGCAGATTGGGTGCCAAGTCGGTCAAGCAAGGTAGGTCCGAGGAGGTTTCCCAGAGCCCAACCGCCGATGAAGACGCTCTCCATCACGGCAAACACGCGCGTGGAAACCTCCGCCGGCACGATGCGGTTCAGCAGCGTGTAAGTGGCGAGCACAGTAACCGCCAACCCAAAGCCACACAGCAGCATGGTGACTAGGGCGACTGGCAGATTGCTGGCTAGAGCCATGGCGGAGATAGCAAGGGCGGCGCCACCTAGCCCGAAAAGGATCTGCGGTGCGAGTCTCGGCCGCAGAATAAGAACCGATGCCAAGAGTGAGCCGATGACACCACCGATTCCGGGTGCCCCGATGAGGAGCCCTTGGGCGAACTCATGGGCATGGAGCACGCTTGTCGCAAATGATGTTGCCAGGATCTGCAGTACACCTGACAGGGACGTTGCTAGTGCCACCACGAGGGTGAGCGTGATGAGTCCGCCATCCTTAGCAACTGCGGCGAAGCCAGCAAGTGGGTTGCGTACTTGCTTACTGTTCTCACCAGGAGCATCTGGCCTTGGGATTTTCAGGCGCAGGCTAAATACCGCGCTGAGCATTAGCGCGAGCGCGAACGCGGCGAAGATGTAGGAGTACCCCACCAACAAGGCCAGGAACCCGGCAAGGGCTGAGCCCAGGAACGTGCCGGCTCCTTCGAAGAACCCAACGGCGGCGGTTGCCCGACACAACGACTGTGGCGTTGCTGCTAGCTGCGGGATGGTCGCGAGGAATATCGGGCGACTCAGGCTCGAGCAGGTTGTTGCGACACAGGCACAGACGACGATGGGAAGCATCGGTGCGTCAGCGCGGATGAGCACTGCCATGGCTGCCAGTAGTAGGCCGTTGGTCGCGTAGTTGACCCACATGACTGTGCCTCGTGGCAGGCGGTCGGCTAGGGAGGCCAGTGGTGAGGTGAACAGGATCGAGGGAACTGCCATGGCTGCGAGCACCAGACCGGCGAGCTCAGCCCCGCCGCGGGTGAGGGCGAACAGCAGGGTCGCCGCCCAGTAGGCGTAGAAGACGCCCCAGGAGATGCCAAAACCAAGAATCGCGCGAAGCAATCGTCGGTCAGTGGCTGCGGAGGATAGAGCGGTCATCTGCGGTACTTCCCCGGTTGTCAGTCTGGGCAAGATCTAGTGCTTCTTGTACCAGATGCTTCTTGTGCCAGCCGTTCATGTGCCAGCAGTTGATCTACCAACAGTTCATCGTGCCACGCGCGCCGCTTTCTTTCGACGCGCAAGCCTTCCTCGAGTCGTTCTGGTTGCGGGAACCTGCGGCTGTTGGCCCCATTGGACGTGAATTTGGACCGTTCGCTGTTGCACACTGCGGCGCTGGTCTAAGTTATCGGCAACTCAACCGGAGGTCTCATGTCTGAACATCACGCCCATGGCACTGAACCGTCGTCGATTGAACTGCTCCCGATTGAACTGCTCCCGATCGACACTGCCCAGGCGAGTTCGGACTTCGTTGACGAGTGGCGCAACGCCGCCTATAACTGTTATTCCTCGGGCCACAAGTTCTGCCGCGAGGTGTGTCCGGTGATGCAGGTGACACGCAACGAGACCTGGACCCCGACCGCATTCCACGCGAATGTCGTTGCGATGGACAAAGGCGAACTCGACATCGCTGACATTGCGGAGGACTACGTCAACTGCACGCAGTGTGGTGCTTGTGAGTTGCGGTGCCCGAACACCTTGATGCTCGGTGACTTCTATCGGTTCCGTACACGCACTGTTGACCTGGTTAAGGCGGTGCGCACACTCGCTGTCGACACCGGGATCCACCAGCCACAGTGGAAGACCTGGAACGAACTCACCGATGCTCGCAGCCACGAACCGGTGCTGGGTGAACAACCCGTCGGGCAAGACTCCGTGCGTGAGTGGGCTGACGGTTTGGACATCCCAATCGGCGGTGACGACATCCTGTTCGTTGATTGCGAAGCTGCTTTCTACCGCACGTCAGTGCCGAGAGCGGTGGCTCAGATTCTGCAGATGGCAGGCCACGAGTTCGGCTTGATGCAGGAGCAGTGGTGCTGCGGCGGGCCCGCAGCCGAGATGGGCTACCGCGATCAGGCGATGCGGTTCGCCCGTCACAACCTCGACAACTGGAAAGCCAGTGGTGCCAAGCGAATTCTGGTCCTCGACCCGCACGACTACATCAGTTTCACGGAGGACTACCCCAAGTACTTCGGCGCTGAGTTCGATCTCGAGATAGTGCTCGTTCTGGAGGTTGTGGCCGAGTACATCCGTTCCGGTGCACTCACGCCTCGAGTTGCCATTGAGAAGACAATCACCTACCACGATCCATGTCGTCTCAATAAGCGCAAGGGCGTATGGAAGGAGCCGCGCGAGATCCTGCGCTCCATCCCGGGTCTGACCTTCAATGACGTCGATCATGTGACTCAGTGGTCTTACTGCTCAGGGGGCGGCGGCGGTCTCGCGATCGAGAAGCCGGAACTCACTGCGCTCATCAGCGGTGCGCGGATCAAGAAGGCGAGTGAGCTCAGCGTCGACACTCTCGTGAGCGCCTGCCCGTGGTCTGAGCGGCCGTTGTCGGCGGCTGGCGAGCCAGAGAACATCGACGTCGTCGACATCCACGAAATGCTCGCTGAATCGCTAGGTATCACCGTCGGCGGCAGCCGGGGTGCCCGATGACCGCGGTGCTCGAGGCCAGCATTGTCGAGCAGCTCGTAGCAGCCATCGCGCCCGTGCTCGGTGAGGCCAATGTCCTAACGTCCAAGACTGCGCGTTATAGCCGCGCGCGGGTGCCAGCGCCGTTTCCAGTGCACCGGTGGGCCGAGCGTGTCCCCGATCTTGTAGTGCTTCCTGGGTCCACTGAAGAAGTTGCGCACGTGGTGCGCGTTGCGAACGAGTTCGGTGTTCCGATCGTGCCGCGTGATGGCGGTACTGGCCTCACGGATGGCGCTGTGCCCGAGCGACGCGGCATCGTTGTCGACGTCAAACGGATGAATCTCATCCACGAGATCGATCTGGAAAACCGCACAGCCACAGTGGGTGTGGGCATCAGCATGCTCAAACTCAACGAAGTTCTGGCGCAGCACGGGCTGATCTATCCCGACAACCCTGCGTCGTACCCATGCTCTTTGGTGGGTGGTCGGATCGGCACCAGTGGCTGGTCACTCATCGGCAGCCGCTACGGGCACAGCCGCGATCTCGTCCTCAGTTTCGACATGGTCACCCCCACCGGCGACATCATCTTCGTCGGCGATGGCGGCGGACGAAAGATCAGCAAGAGTTCCAGTGGCTACCAGCTCAAACATCTGTTCATGGGACATCAGGGCACGCTCGGCATCGCAACCACAGCAACTTTGAAGTTGTACCCGAAAGCTGAAGCCGAGTTCTCGGCGTTCTGGGCGTTCGATGATTACGACGTCGCATACAAGGCGGTGGGTGCGCTTGCGCGCGCGGGCATCGCGACGTTCGCGGGGGCTGTTCTCTTCGATGAGAAGAAGGTCGAGTACCTGCGTCGTGATGACGAGGCATACATCCCTCAGCCTGAGTCGGTCAAGGCGCTTGTCTGTTCCGTGGGCTATGGCAACAGCGATGAGGTAGCCGCTGGTGGCCGCCGCATGATGCGGATAGCTCGCGATCTCGGGGCCCGTTACATGGGCGACGAGATCTCGCAGGGCGACTGGGCATCGCGGCATGATCGTTATGCCACACCAGTGCACGGCCGCACCCTGAGCGGTCAGGTAGCACTGATGAGTTGGCACTGTGAGGACGCTGCGATCAACTACACCGATCTGCCTGCGGTGACTCGCGAGTGGCACGCCATCGTCGAAAAACTGCGCCGCAAACATGACGTATTCGATGACTGGGGAATGTTCGCTTACACCAGTTCTGACACCGGGGTCGACTACCTGACCGAGATCGACATCGGTATCTGGGAGGAGAAGCTCGACGACACAACGTGGGCGGCCTTTGTCGACGCAAAGCGCGAGATCGCGGCCGTCTCACTGAAGTACGGTGGTTCGATCAGCGCCTGCCATGGATCCTGTCGCGAGGGTGAGGTCGACCTCGTCCCGCAAGAACTTGGTGGCGGCTATGACGTCATGCTCGCGGTGAAGCGGGCTCTTGATCCGAACAACATCATGAATCCGGGCAAGTACGGGCTCGATCGGGCATATGACAACGAGGGGGATCGGCGATGACGTCATTTCGCTATCAGGACGAGTACACGACTCCACCTGCGCGCCAGATCACGCCAACAACGATCGAGCGCTTCGAGCACGTCTTTGAAGTTGATCCATCGTTGATGACCGACAACGTGGCCCAGCAGGTATTTCCCAACTGGGACACCAAGCGGATCGTCGCAGCGAGATGGGATCACCTCGCCTGGATCCATACGCATTTCGCCGACAGTGTTATTTCCGGCGAGGAACTGTTGCGCAGCCTCGACGATTGAAGGATCGGCGCGTGAGTTCATCGCGCGCCGTGCCTTGAGCTTGGGTTCGGTCGCTCACTAGAGTTCGGCGCATGATCAGCATCAGCGCCGGAGCCGACGATTTGGGTATAGCTGTTTTAGCTTCAGCCGCCCGTACCGCTATGTCGGCCAGCGGGGGCGATGGTGACGCGGTGGGCTTTTTTGTTCGACAACTCGGAATCGATGCGCGCGCTCGATTGCATGGTGGTGAGGAAGACGCCACGTTGGTCATCACAGCCGACAGCCGTGGTACCGAGTTTGTGGTCACGCTGCAGGATCGCGGGCTCCCCGTCACGGGGCCGCCGAGTTCGTTGCTCCCGTTGCTCGATGCAGGTGTTGCGACCTCCGCCGAGGCTCGAACCGACGGCCTCGGCAACGTCACCGAAGTTCGCTTCGCGTTACCGACACATCACCGCATCTTTGACTCGGCTGCCGAGGAGATCCTGTCCGAGGATGCTGAGCTCCGCACTGACGAGGTGACCATTCGATCGATGGTTCCTAGCGATGCTGCTGCGCTGACTCGCACGATTTATCGCTGCTACGGCTGGTCATATCCCATATCGGATCTGTACTTCCCCGACCGCATTGCCGCAGCGCTCGAAAGCGGGCAGCGAATCGGCGAGGTGGCGGTCACCGAGTCAGGTGAGATCGCGGCGCACTGGGCTGCTGTCTTCCTGTCTCCGACCGTGGTGGAAACAGGTGGCACTGTCACTGACCCGCGATTCCGTCGTCGTGGTTTGGCCAAGGCTTTGGGTGATCGTCTCCTGGAGCGGCTGCAGCACATGGAGGTCATTGGTCGCGTTCGCGAGCCAGTGATGACCCATCCGGCCACGCAAGAGATCGCCTTGCAGGAAGGCGCCACGATGGTTGGTGCTTATCTCAACATCCTGCACCCAGTTCAGCAGATCGGGATCACCGATGGGCTCCTCGCTGCCAAGGTTTCGATCTCGGTGGCGTACTCCGCCCTGCGGCCTTTAGCGCCTGCGACTCTCTGGATTCCTGGCCCGTACGAGGACATCGCTCGCGTGGTGCTCAGTGCAAGTGATTGGCCGCGTGAATTTGGGGTCATTGGTCACACCTACCACTGCCCCGAAAACTCAGTGTTATCAACGGTTTATGACTCAGGAAACCGCCTCGGCATGGTTGACGTAGCACTTGTTGGCGCGGACCTCATCGACGTGGTCGACGGAGTGCTGCAGCAGATGAACCGATCTGGTGCCGAATATGTCGGCGTGCGATTGCCAGCCAACCAGCCTGCACTCGCGGTTGTCGCAGCCGGCCTCGTCGAGTTGGGGCTGTCATACGCCTCGCTCATTCCGGCGTTGCGTCCACCCACTGCTGACAATCCTGGTGGTGATGTTCTCGTCACGCAGTGGCTCGTTGAGCCTGAGTTCGACACCTCTGGCTGGGTTTTCGCCACCGCGGGAGTCGAGCAACTTGTGCAGGCTGTGGTCGCGCAGGCGGTCGAAGTGGGAACGCGTGGGCTTGAACGTCAGCGTCGAGCCGCCCGTCGTGCGCAACTGTTTGCATCGCTGGGTGACTAGCCGCTACTTCGATCTTCGCTGCAAGAGCTGGCTCGATCAGTCACTGCTCGCGTCCGCGTAGCTTTTCAACGAGCCGGCGATCACGCTTAGTGGGCCTGCCGCTTCCTCGGTCGCGCAGTATCGCCGCTGGGCGTTCTTCCTTAGGTGGCGCAGGCGGAGTGCGGTCCTCGAAGTTCGTTGCTGCGAGGGCGGCGCTCGTTCGCTTCTGAATCAGTCCCGTCACGACCACGATCCGCTCGCCACCTGGTGTGAGAGCTCGGATGAGATCACCGGGCTTAACCGGGTTCGCTGGCTTGGCGCTGATGTCATTGATCTTGACGTGCCCGGCCTTGCATGCCGCGCTGGCTGCAGATCGCGTGGGGTAGAGCCGAATCGCCCAAGTCCAGACGTCAGCACGCACGCTGGCTGGTACGGGCGCTTGTGTCATAGGTGCAGCGTAGGTGAGCGGGCCCGCGCACCTAGCTGAATGTCTGCGCGATCGAATGCGTGAGTGGATGATCCTGGGAGTCGAGGATGAGTTCGCGGCGGATCCGCGCCGAGATCTCGACCTGTACCGCGCGCGCACCGAGGCGTTGCGCCCAGGTGGTGAGTCGGTGCTCACCACGAGCGGCAAACAAGCCACTCCAGAAGACCTCGACCGCGAAGCCCGCCGCGCGAAGGGTTCGATCCAGGTCGGCGACGAGGTCTGGCGAGTGTTCGGCGTGTAGCCCTGGTCCGAGAGCAATGTCGAACCCATGGGTGTCACGCATGCCGTGCAGGTCTACAAGCGTAGTGCCGGCCGAGATGAGTCCGCGGGCGATGATCGCATCCTTCAGCGGATGTTCTTCGTCCCAATTGGCATCCCCGGTGGACGATTCCGACACAACGGCAGTGCCGCCCATCCGCAGTGCCAGAGCATGAGCTAGTACTCCGGTGCCTGGCTCACTCATCTTCATTCTGAGTACACCGTGTTGGTTGCGTTCGTGCCGTTTGTCGTGAGGCGCCGTAAAGACGAATGGCAGGTCGCCAGGGCCAGTGAGCGAGACCGCTGCGGCCGAGCGACTGGTCATGCCGTCCCTTCACGTGAGGCAGATGTCTTCGTTGCCGAAAGACTATCCGCCGAGCAGACACGGCCTTGACATGCCCGCTGAGGTAATCAGATATCTGACGTTGAAATATCGCGGGGCTCACAGCCATTTCACAGTGCTATGTGCTGTTCTATACGCGTGATCAGACCAGAAGACGGCCTTGACCAGCCGCCGCTGACGCAGCCAGAGGATGCCTCGCTGCCGACGCTAAGTGCTGGTGATGCATCCGATATGCCCAGGCTCGGACGCTGGGAAGTCATTGCCGCTGTTGCGATATTCGTGGTGTTCTGCGCAGTCGTGCTGGTGAAATCGCCCCAGTTGCTGGAACCCGACGATTACGCCTACCGAGCAGCTATCGTCGCGTTGACCCACGGTAACGTCACCCTGACAAACAACGAGTACCAGGCATTGGCTACCCAACTCGACAGCGGCACGCCATCGACGGGTATGCCCTCGGGGCTGGATGGTCAGTCGATCATGCAGTGGGTCAGGCTTGCCAATGGAAGTTGGATCAGCGAGAAGAACCCTGGTTATCCCTTTCTTGCCGCCCCGTTCCAGGCCTTAGGGATTCTGCGTGCGGCACCACTGTTCTACGGCGCATTGGCCTGCTTTGCCTTGTTCACTGGAGTGCGTCGCTGGCTGGGTCGTTGGAGTGGGACTTGGGCGGTCGGCTTCTTCCTAGGATCTGGCGCCGCAATGGTTTTC
>CAIXFH010000065.1 GCA_903918645.1 uncultured Actinomycetes bacterium
CTTCGCGCGCTCATCCGCTCTCGACGCTTCGTCTCTCGGCTAAACGCCGAGCTCCTTGCGCAGCTTCGCGACGTGTCCGGTCGCTTTCACTGCATACATCGCCCTCTCAATCACGGCGTTGCCCTTCTTGTCGACGTCAATCACGAAGGTCGACCGGATCACACCTACCACCGTCTTGCCGTACAACTGCTTCTCGCCGAACGCAGCGAACGACGTCAACACGGACTTGTCGGGGTCTGATAGCAGCGGAAAGGTTAGGGCGTCGCGATCGCTAAACTTCGCCAACTTTGCGACCGAGTCCGGCGAGATACCCAGCACCGTGACTCCGGCCGCAGCCAAGGAATCGAGGGAATCTCGAAAGTCGCACGCCTGCTTGGTGCAGCCAGGGGTCATCGCAGCCGGATATGCGAACAGAATCACCCGCTCACCTGCGTGGTCGCGCCAGGTGTGCACTCGACCGGTGTCATCAGCAAGTTGAAGTGGCGGGGCGGTCTCTCCTGCCGACAATCGGACGGTTGTCATCGCGCAATCTCCTTGGGTCTGAACGGGCCGATGGTGGTGGTGTCGACCGCGGCGCAGACCTTACCCGGTGTAGATGCGGATCGCGCCTTCTTGCAATAGGTTTGCAATAGTGAGGGGTCGCCCTCAGGTGCAGAGAGCTGGGAGGAAGTCATGGCGTTCAACCGTGCTGTGTCCTCCAGTGGATCGCGCATCGCGCGGATTCTTGGGTCCTTGAGCCGAACAGAATGGGTGTCGCTGATCGCGATGGCGTTCGTCGTCGTGCTGCTGCATGTGGTCGGCTGGGGGACCATGCTGCTGCTCGTGGTGCCGCACAGCTACCACGTCACCGCCACGCAGGTTTTTGGTGTTGGGCTCGGTGTCACCGCCTACACCTTGGGAATGCGGCATGCCTTTGATGCCGATCACATCGCGGCTATCGACAACACCACTCGCAAACTCATGGCTGATGGCAAGCGCCCGCTTTCGGTGGGCTTCTGGTTCTCGCTCGGACACTCGTCGGTCGTGTTCGTACTCTGTGTGGTGCTCTCACTTGGAGTGCGGGCCTTCGCCGGCCAGGTGGCGGATAACTCCTCGACACTGCATACCGTGACAGGTGTTGTCGGTACTGCAGTTTCGGGCTGCTTCCTGCTGTTGATTGGTCTGATCAACCTCATCGTGCTGCGTCAGATTCTCGGCGTGTTCCGTGGAATGCGTCGAGGAGAATTCAATGAGGCCGAACTCAACGAACACCTCGCCAACCGTGGCCTCATCAACCGAATCCTCGGCAGGGTCACCAACCGGCTCAGGTCTCCTTGGCAGATGTATCCGATTGGCCTGCTGTTCGGGCTTGGCTTCGACACCGCAACTGAAGTAGGTCTGCTCGTGCTCGCTGGTGGAGCGGCCGCGCTTGCCTTGCCGTGGTACGCGATCTTGACCCTTCCGGTGCTGTTCGCTGCCGGGATGAGTCTGCTCGATACGATCGATGGCTGCTTCATGAATTTCGCCTACGGTTGGGCATTCGCCAAGCCCGTCCGCAAGGTCTACTACAACATCACGATCACGGCACTGAGCGTGCTTGTCGCTCTCGGGATCGGCGGGATTGAAGTGTTGTCAATCGTCGTCGATCGTTTCGCGATCACCAGCGGTCCGCTAGCTTGGGTCGGCGGGCTTGACCTCAATGCGGTCGGATTTGTGATCGTGGGCATCTTCATCGCCTCGTGGGCCGTTGCCCTTTTGGTCTGGCGCTTTGCCCATATCGAGGACAAGTGGGAGGCGGGATTGACCGGCATCGATCCCGAGCTCGAGGCTGAGTTCGAACGCGAAATCAATCTCACCTTGGCCGATGACTTCGGTTTTGAGACCGCCCCAGCCCGAAGGTGATCTGCTCTCCATCCGGATGCTCTCCAGACATACACGTCGCTTCGACCGGCTTCGCCGCGTAGGCTCACACTCGTGACTGACATCTCTGCTCGGGCGACCGAGGTCCTGAACTCCTCTGACGGTGCCGACTCATACCCGGCGCCGTCCCAGGAGGCTTCGCCGGTTCAGGCCGCGCCGGTTCAGGCCGCGCCGGTTCAGGCCGCGCTATCGTCAACTAGCACTCGGGTGGCAGCGGCGGTGCCACGCACCCTCGACGAGATCGAGGCTGACATCGATGCGGCGCGTCAGCGTCTCGCGGGCCGTCTGAACGACCTGCAGGATTACGTCTCACCGCGCAATGTCATCGACCGGCAAGTCAGCAAGGCCAAGACCGTCTTTGTCGATGAGTACGGCGGTATCCGGCCCGAGCGCGTGGCAGTCGCGATCGGTGTGGTTGCGGTGCTCGCAGCGATCAGTTTTGGCCGAGCGCGTCGACGTCGTCGATAACTGCAACGTCGATAACTGCAACGTCGATAACTGCAACGTCAATCCATGCAACTGTGATGTCGAGGCTTCCTCGCGGTGTTGAGCCGCTAACCCCAGGGCCTGGCCAAGAGTCGGTCTGGGATTACCCGCGTCCACCGATCGCCCGGAAGATGAACTCGCTCGTCGTGATCGAGTTCGGTGGTGTCGAGGTGGCTCGCACAACAGGCGCGATTCAGGTGCTCGAGACCTCGCACCCACCTACCTACTATCTGCCCCACAAGGATTGGGTAGCGGGAGTGCTTCGCCCCGCGACCGGCGAAAGTTGGTGCGAGTGGAAGGGTCGAGCCGAGTACCTCGACGTCGTAGTGGGTGACACTCGTGCCGACTCTGCAGCGTGGACTTACCTCGAGCCGTTGCCAGCCTTCGCTGACCTTCGTGGCTATGTCAGCGTCTATCCCGGCCGAATGGATCGCTGCACTGTCGATGGCGAAGTTGTCCAAGCGCAGGCTGGCGGCTTCTACGGCGGTTGGATCACAGCAGCAGTGGTAGGTCCGTTCAAGGGGGAGCCTGGCTCGTGGGGCTGGTAGCCGATGGGCGGGGTCGCGCCTGTGCAGTGTGATCGCGCGCGTAGGGTCACCCCGTGACAACACCCGATACTTCACCGCTGCCTGACGGTTCGGTCCCGATCAAACTGCTACACGATCGGGTCCTGGTGCGAGTGGATTCCAATGCTGGAGATCGACGTTCCACCGGAGGGATTCTGATCCCAGCTACAGCCCAAGTTGCTCGGCGCTTGTCCTGGGCACGTGTGGTCGCGGTTGGCCCCAATGTGCGCACGGTTGAGATGAACGACCACGTGCTCTTCGACCCGGAATCCCAACCAGAGGTTGAACTTCACGGCACTGAGTACGTCTTGATGCGCGAACGCGACGTGCATGCGGTGGCCGCGGAACGAATCGCTGGCGCGTCAACTGGCCTGTACCTCTAGCAATCCTTACAGCGAGCAGCCCGTACAGCGAGCAATCCGTACAGCGAGCAACAGCGCGAAGGCTCCGCACTCACGCGGAGTACGGAGCCTTCGCTTAACTCAGGCGCTGCTGGAAGGCGCAGCCGTCCCAGCGCCATCAGGGTTGGTTTCAGCTGGAGGCTGGAGTGGAGCCTTGCTGTTCCCCAGTTGGGTGCGATCCATGATCTGAACCGCGTTTACGTCGCTGCCGCTCTCGATACCGACTACCACTACGTCGTCGGTTGTCTTGACCGAGGCGATGCCATCGCGTTGTGCGTTGACGTTGGTGTCGGTCGAAACTATGTAGGTCGCGGTGAAGCCGTCTTCGCTCTTAACGCTGATCGAGGTCGCAGATATAGCAGTTACGGTGCCGCGCTGAGTGTCGATGGTTTGGTATCCGCCACCGTTCTTCGCGGTCACGGTTGAACTGTGGATGCCACCACCGAAGCCCATGCCACCACCGAAGCCCTTGCCGCCGCCGAAGCCCATGCCACTGCGGTGATGGCCACCGTCGTTATCTCCATCGGGTCCATGCCCAGGGCCCTGACCCGGCATCTGGTTGGGGCCGGGTGCGCCGCCGCCTGGCTGGCCATCCATGTGCATTCCTGAGTCGGGGCCGCTTGGGCTGGGGCTCGGGGACGACGATGCCGCGTAGGCGGTGCCGGCAACTCCGAGCGCTGCCACGCCCAGTGCGGCAGCGATGCCGACTCCGACGCGGTTGCGTCGTGAGCGGTTCGAAGTGGCCTGGTGAGTTCCACTGGCCAGATCGGCGACTGGGCTTGACTCGGTTGCTGGGGGAGTCCAGCCGGGGCGATCTTGATCGGTCATGGTTAGGTCCTCTCGTGCGCTGGTTCAGTATCGGGGTATCCGAAATTTCTATCTCCAAGAATGCTGACTCAATGTGTGACGAACATGTGAGCCTGGCTCCACGCTACTGAGTGTTTGGCGCGGGATCTGTTAGCGACGAGTGATGAAATGGATTGCATTGCATTTGTTGGGATGTCTGCACCCAGTTAGATGCCTGCACCCAGTTGAGGGCGCAGGCTCCGCTGGGGTAGCGGCCTCAGCGCCGCGATTCGATGTGCGAGTTCAGGTTTGGAATGAGGGGCACATCGAATGGCCTAACGGCTGTGACCATTGTCGCGAAGAGTGCAGTTGAGTTACGGTCAGTGACAATCTTGAGTGTCGAAACTCAAGAGTTGGGAAATTCACCTCATTAATTGCCGTGAAATTTCGCTCAGCGCCGCTATGTCACTAACGTGTTGATATCCGTGTTCATGTTCATGTCCAGCCGGCAGGAGCAATTCGTGAAGAGGCAGTTCCTTCCTCGCTTGCGTGATTACCGCGTAGGCGCCCTGTTGGCTGCCGCAGTAGTTGTCTCATCGTTGGCTGCGATCACCCCATCGAGCGCGGCGGTCAAGCAGCCGGTCACCGTGGTCACGAGTGTCAATGGTGTGGTCGGCGCTTCCGCTGCCCCCGGCGCTACCACCACCGTAAGTTTCGCGGTCACCAACCGGGCCACCAACGGCTTGGCCCTTACTTCGTTCTCGATCGTGGTACCGCCTGGCCTGGGGAAGATTTCGTCGTCAGGCACGGTTGGCCTGTCTGGCGTATTTGCCACCGGCAAGTGGAGTGAGTCGATCCTTTCCTGCGGCATAGTGAAGTCTTGCTCGGCGATCGTGTCGGTTAACGCATCGTCGCCGACCAGCAAGTCACAAGTGGCTCCCGGTGGCACAGTCACTGCGTCCATCTCGTTCAAGGCGCCCACCGCGGCCGGTGCCATCAATTTCTCGTTCCTCAGCATTGGCAACGGTGCTTTCGCGCTCTCAGGCCCTAACCCGAGCATCACGGTTGGTACCACCGTCTCCTACGTCTTTGACGTCACCGCGCCCAGCGCGTTCGTAGCCGGTACGGCCCAGAACGTCACGGTCCATAACGCTGGATTCACTGGCGGCTCGGTCAGCTTCACTGTCACTGGCGACGACTCACGCGCCACGGTCGCTGGCACTGCCTTCGGCACGACCGGGTCGGTTGCAAATAAGTCGGTAACCGTTTCGATCGCATCGGGCTCGGTGACTAGTGGCTCGTTCACTGTGCCGGTCATGTTCACCGCCGCGCAGCAGCAGAACCTCACCGTCAAGTCGGGCAGTGGTGCGACGATGCTCAGCGGATCCGCGGCTCCGTTCGTGGTCAGCCACGGTGCGGCGATCGTCACAGTCGCCGCCCCAGTCGACACCTCGTTAAGCCCGCCGTTGCAGACCCCGCTGGCCAACGCACTCTTCTCGGTCGGCTTCTCGGTCGCTGACACCTACGGCAACGTCGTAGCTAGTGTGCCCGCCACGTTGTCGGCGATAAACGCCTCGCCTGGCACACTCACCATCACCTCGACGAACCCGGTCACGACCAACTCGCTGGGCGCGGGAAGCTTCACTGCCAAGTACTCGGCTGGTAAGACGGGTCTGCAACTTCAGGTTGCCGCATCGGGCGCCACTGGTTCGACCAGCACCGACATCACCCCGACCGTTTTCGACCTCACTGTGCCCGTGCCCGGTTCCTTTGATGCCGGCGTGGCGCAGAACGTCACGGTGCACAACGCGTCATTCCGTGGCGGTTCGGTCACCTTCACCGACACCAGTAATGATGCGATTGCCACGGTCGCTGGCGCTGCTTTCGGCATGACTGGTTCTGCGGCCAACAAATCAGTCACCGTCGTTATCTCGTCGGGTTCGGTGACTAACGGATCGTTCACTGTGCCGGTCATCTTCACGCACGTGGTGGCGCAGCAGAACCTAGCGGTCACATACGGCAGCGGTCCCACGATGCTCAGCGGCTCGGTAGCACCGTTTGTCGTCAATCCTGGCGTGCCGATCGTCACGGTCTTGGCCCCAGTCGATATCTCGTCGAATCCGCCGTTGCAGACCCCGGCGGCCAACGATGCGTTCACCATCGCGTTCTCGGTAGCTGACGGTTTCGGCAACGTCTTCGCCAATTACCCCGCGACGTTGTCGGCCCCCAATGCAGCTGGTGGGATTCTGACTGTCTCCTCGGCGAACCCGGTTACCACCGATTCCACGGGCGCTGGCTCCTTCACTGCCACGTACTCGATTGGTCAGGCGCCACTGCAACTGACGGTGGATGTCGCAGGTGCTAGCGGGTCTTACGCAGCCAACATCGCTCTTGCCGCAGCCCCGGTCGTGCAGGCTCTACCCGACGTACCTGTGGTGCTTCCGCCGTTTGAGATCCCCGGTGGTATTACTGCAAACGTCAACTTGCCTGGTGGCGCATACGGCCCGGTTTATCTCTATGCCGCGCAGCAGATATGCGACCCGAACGTTACAGCCGCATCATCGGGTTACGTCTGCAATACCGACGCCACGGTCACCACCTTGGACTTCATCTCCACGCTTGGTAACACCCACCTTTACAACGATCTCAAGCCAGCGAGCCTGTCGTTGACCTGTCTTGACGCCGACTGTCCGGTGGTTGGCCCATCGTCGTCGATGGTCGCGGCTGGCAAGGCTCACTCGTGTGTGGTTCAGACCGACGCCACGGTGGCGTGCTGGGGCTTGGACAATGCGTCGCAGTTGGGCGACTGGCCCTCTACTACCTCGACATCAGCACCGCAGACTGTGCCCGGGCTCTCCGGAATCGTCGCCGTAACTTCTGGCCGATCGGTTGCCGCAGCGTATGGCCTTGCCCCAGGCGTTTCGCTACCTGAGAGCACTCGGTTCTACGAGGGCAGCGAAGGCATTCACACGTGCGCCCTGCGCAACACTGGCACTGTGTCGTGCTGGGGTGATGGCCGGCTCTTCCAGCAAGGCATGACCTACGCCGGAACCCCGGAAGATGTCATCAGTGCCGACACGGTGAGTCCGCTAGCTACGGTCACGGCGATCGCTGCGGGCGCGAGCCACACCTGTGCTCTCAAGTCCGATACCACCGTGTGGTGCTGGGGTTGGAACACCAGTCAGCAGACCGGCGGCCCGCAGGCAGATTCCTCTGAGCAGTATCCGGTGCAGGTGATGCGAGATGCCACGACCGCCCTCACCGGAGTCAGAGCAATCGTCGCCGGTGGAGATCACAGTTGCGCGCTACTCACTGATGGCACCGCCGGCTGCTGGGGCGACAACTCGTTCGGTCAGCTTGGGCAAGGCTCGGCTGGTGCGTCGTCGCGGTTCTTCCTCCCGGTGTCGTCGATCACCGGGATCACGGCGATATCGGCGGGCGCCAACCACACGTGCGCGGCTACTGGCACCAACACGATCTGGTGCTGGGGCGACAACTCCTCTGGCCAGTTGGGCGCTGCGTCGAATTCGGGTGCCCCTTACCTGCCGGTCACGTTCAACCTGCCCACTGATGGCAGCGTAACCTCCCTGGCCACTGGCACGAGCAACACCTGCGCCGCAACATCGCTCGGCTCGGTCTACTGCTGGGGCGACAACACCTATGGCGAGTCCGGGTCGGTCAATCTTGGTCTATCGACGCCCTCGGGCCCGTGGTCGAGTTACGGACCGCAGTACGTGGGCAGTGTCGGCACTGAGTTCGGCACCAATTCCGCTGCCTCGATCGTGGGCCTTGCTGCAGGCGACTTCCACATGTGCGCACTGCTATCTGACCGGTCAGTATCGTGCTGGGGTCGTGACGACAGCGGGCAACTCGGCAACGCTGCGGCTAGCACCAGCGGCACCAATGCTGCCCCGCTCGCGGTTTCGGGGCTTGCCCCGCTGCTCGCCAACCAGGCGAAGTTCGACGACTTCATCCACTACCCGATCTTGCTCGCGCTGAAGGTCAGCGGTACGTACCTGCCATTTGGATTCGCTCCAGCGTGTCAGGACGTTGGCGAGCCGACCGCTCAGGGCACCATCTCCAGCGCTGCCGGGAAGGCTGTTGAGTACTGCGCGGACGTGAACGCATTTAGTCGCATCAGCACCCCAGGGTCGCTCTCCCAGACGATCCTCTTCGTCGAAGACCCCATGGCCAAGGGCAAAGTCTGATCTCGATCGGACTGCCACGACTCTGCTGGGCGAGCCTTACGTTCGATCAAGTCTGGTCGGGATCAACAACTGGTCAGCGGAGCCATCACGTGGTGTGGGCTAGTTACTGGAGTACCGCTGATTAGCGGTGAAGCCCAAGCGGTTTAGCGCTAGCTGGCTCTCGCGATTGAGCTTGTCAGCCTCGTCGGATTGGTTGAGCTGGCTCGCGACTCGAGCGAGTTCGGCTAGGACGAAGCCCAGCTCGACCGCATTGTTCGCCTCGGCGATTGACAGTGCTCGCCGCAAAGTCGCTTGTGCCGTTTCCACATCGCCTGTGTCGGCTTCGGCTGCGCCCAGTACCCGCAATGCTTTGCAGAGGGCGACATCGCCCTCCAGCCCTTCGCCCAATCGGACCGCCTCCTCGGCGATTATGCGCGCCTGCGCTGAATCACCATTCATGAGGTGAGCAAGGGCCAGGCTGGCGGTGCTGTCGGTGAGTTCTTCGTCCACGGCGATCAATTGTTGGAGTCGTGCAGCCTCAGCAATCATGGCAATGCCGTCGTCGTACTGTCCCTGCTGCACCAACGCCATCCCAAGACAGCGGAGGGCATATGCCACATAGTCATCAAATCCCAGCGCCCGAAGTTGCGGTAGGCAGTCACGCAATTGAGTTTCAGCTTCCACCGCGCGGCCCATCAGCATCAAAACATCGCCAAGAGACAACGCGGTGACTGCCTCGCCGTCCGCGTCGCCGGAACTCACTGCGATCAGATTCGCGTGTTTGAACCTGTCGACAGCATCGGCGCCATTGCCTTCGAGCCAACTGGCCATGCCGAGGTTGTTCAGAACTGTCGCCTGGCGTCCTCGATCGCCCAACTCGTCAAACAACTCCAAGGCGAGTTCGCCTGCGGCCCAGTCTGGCTTGCCATCTGCAAGTGAGATATTGAGAAGGGTGTTATTGGCCGTTGCGCGGGGGAGCAAATCTGGAGTCTTGGCGGCGTGGCTGATCGCACCAGTAACCCAGGTGCGTGCTTCTGAGCGCCGGCCCTGCCACAGGCGGACGATGGCGCAGGTCGTCTCCAACCTGCTCAATGTCGCCATGCTCTGCGAGTCGATGTCGGCGTTTACTGCTCGGATTCCAGCCTTTGCCGTTTTGAAGGCTCGGTTGAAGTCCGACAGCCCAGCGTAAATGCCACTGGTTGCAAGTAGGACTCGAGCCAATGCACCCGGATCGTCGGTGAGCCTCGTGCGTGCTTTCGCCAGGGCGGCGAGGGCATCGTCCATGCGACCGAGTGCGTATTGGCTATCGCTGAGGGATACGTACGCGGCGGCCTTGTCAGCTGAACTCACTCCCCGCAGGCCGCGCGCAGCCTGTGTGGCGCGCAGGTACAACTCTTCGGCCTCGACATGGGCAAACTTCTCGCTCGCGCGAGCGCCGCCGATGAGGGCGAAATGCCAGGCTCGCTCGGGACGCTTGGCATGTAGATAGTGCAGCGACAAAAGTTCGGCGACGTCGTCGGGATGGGCAGCGGCTGCCTCGATGATCTCAGCGGCGTGACCATGGAGTTGTAGCCGCACCCGATAGGGCAGACCGTCATACGCGGTGTCGCGGAGCAACTGGTGCTCGAAGCGATAACGGCCTTCGCCATCGGCTCGTACGAAGTAGGAAAGCCGCTCCAAGAACGTGTGGCTTGACTCGCGCTCACGGTTCTCAAGCAGTGAATCCAACTGATTCTGCTGGAATGCGACGCCGAGAACCGAAGCGAAGCGAAGCACTGTACGTTCGTCGGGCGGTAGCTGATCGATCTGGCTGGTGATCAGGGCTTCTACCGTTTCGGGCAGCTTGTCGACTCGCTCACCTGATCGCGCCGCCTGGATTAGACCGCGTAGGAACAACGGGTTACCAGCGGCTCGGGTCGTGATGAGTTGGATGTCGTGCGATGTGACGGCGGAGTCAGCGAGTTCGCGTCGAATGAGCTCAACTGCGGACGACGAACTCAGTGGCTGCGGACGCACAACCACCACTGGGTAAGCGTCGGTGGGACGGAAGCCGCGGTCGACATCGCGACGAGTAACCAGGATGAGCCACGACCGCTCGGCCAGATCGTGGCAGATGCGTTCGAGTAGATCCATCGAGGACTCATCCATGAGGTGTACGTCGTCGATCATGAGCACCGTGGGGGAGTTCAAGATCGCCCCTAGCAGCTTGGCTACGGTGTCGTCGCGTCGTGGCTTGCGGAACTCGTCGGCGAGGGCGTCGACCTCTGGTGTGCTGGCCATCTCAACGCCAAGGACGTTTGCGACAAGGGGTAGCCAGGGGGTGAGTTCGGGATCGTATTCATCGGCCAGGCTGATGAGCGTGCTGACGACTGCGGGATCGTCGGCTTCATCGGTGACACCCATTGCTGCGCGCAGCAAAGCCTGGAAAGGCCAGTAGGGCGTTGCGATTTCGTACTCGTCGCAACGGGTGACAAGGGTGGGCAGATCGACGTCGCGTAGGAGTTCTGATACGAGTCGCGACTTTCCGATGCCAGGTTCGCCCGACAGCTCGACGACCCGACCATCGCCAGCTGCGGCCGTGGTGAGCGCTTCAGTCAGCACCGCCATCTCTGCCTCACGGCCGACGAATGCTGAGTGCTTCACCTCATGGGTGGTGCCCTCCAATGCGCGGCCGACCCGGGCAGCGTGGATGAGGATGCTCTTGCCCTTGACCAGGAAGGGTTCGAGTTCGTCGATCTCGAACTCGACGTCCGACTTCCCAAGGACGTTCATCGTGGCTACGACCTGGCCGTGCGCGGCCTTGCCGAGAAGGCGGGCCGCAAGGTTGATCGCATCGCCCTTGACCGAGTACGTGCGTCGGAACTTTGGGCCGAAGTCACCTGAGAAGACCTCGCCGCGGTTAACGCCGATGCGAGTAGGCAGCCGGCCGACGTTCGCGCTGATCTCGGTGGTAGCGCGCAAAATTCGCTCGTCATTGCGGTCGCCACTGGCTGGCGCACCAGCGGTGAGCATGATCTTTCCGCCGTCACGGTTGATGTCGGTTTCGAAGAACGTGACGCCGTAACGCTCGGTGGCGTGTTGCACGTTGCGAATGCATTCGTCGAGGGCCTGGGCAAGGGAATCGGGGCCTTCGTCGGCGAGTAGAGCATCGGTGCCAGCGAACTGCACGAACGCGACCCCGATCTTGCGGTGCTCTGCTTCACCTTGGCTGGACAGTAGATGCGCGCGGATCGCAGTGGGTAGCAGATGCCCGAGGTCGATGGTGTCCGATGCCGGCCGCGGCAACTCAGTGTCGTTGGCCAGGGCCGGTGCCTCGGCAAGTAGGAAGCCGTCGCCAAGTGGGGCGCCGACGTACTTCGGATCGATCAACGCGGCAGTTTGCGCGGTGAGGCCGATCTCGTCGGCTGAGGCAAGGGCCTCCATGTCGGCGCACATGCTGGCGGCTGGCCCGCTGATCAGGAACTCGCGGTGGATCGCTGGATCACCGACGAGGAAGAAGTGGAATGTGCCCGAGTGGATGCCCACCGACATTCGAAGCACCACCCTCTTGGGGCCGGTGCCGATCTTGCCGATCTTGACCAGCCGCTCGCGCATACCGTGCGTGGCCCGTGCGGCACGCGACGCGTGGTTCTCGCCGGCGAAGAGCAGTAGTACGGCGTCACCGCCCCACTTCACCAAGTCAGCGCCGTCGCGATAGGCGACCGACAACAGGTCGGCGAACATCTCGCTGAGAATGTCGCTCATCTGCTCGGCACCGATCTTGCCCTGCCGTGCAAGACGTTCGGTCAGCGCCGTGAATCCGGAGATGTCAACAAAGGCAAGGGATCCCTCAATCTCTTGCCACAGGTCTTCGGGTCGATCGCGCAGCCACGACACTGCCAGGCTAGGTACGTAGGCCTCGAGCAGGGAGTTCGAACTTGCTGTCATCGCGGGCCTGCGGTCATGGTGTGCGATCCCTTGGCGTGCGGTGGAGGGGGGTGGATCAGGAAGTGATTCTGCGAGCTGGGTCTGGTGACGTGAGTCAGGAGAGGTCAGTGGATGCAGGCTGGAGCCGGGATGTTAGCGCGGCAAGGTATGCGGCCGGGTCACGGTTGAGGAGACGGCGAATCGTCTCCGTACCTTCGGCGGTGTTCCTGGTTACAACTGACGGCACTGCTCCTCCGGGCCCTAGGTTCGGTGCCCTTCAGACTAGCCCTTGGCTGGTCGGGTGAGGAGGGGCTGGTGGCTCACAAATTCCGCGTGAGCCACTGGTCTCGCGTGGCTGGCATGCCGCTCTTGCCCATGGGGGTCTGACGCACGGCCAGCACTTGGTGCACTGTGATGTTGCCGTGGTCGAAGGCCAGTGCGCATGCCGCCAGGTACAACAGCCACGTGCGCGCCCGAGCCTCGCCGGCCAGCGTCACCGCCTCATCCCAATGCTCGCGCAGGTTGTCGACCCACGTGCGAAGGGTGAGTCCGTAGTGCTCTCGCAGGGCTTCGGAGTCGCGAACCTCTAAGCCCACCTGCTCCATAGCGTTGAGAGTGGCTGAGAGCGGGAAGATCTCGCCGTCCGGGAAGATATAACTGGTGATGAAACTAGGCGTGGGCTTGGACCGAGGCGGTATCGAGCGCACCGACGCGATCGCATGGTTGAGCAAGCGGCCGCCAGGACGGAGCTGGTTCATCAAGATGCGGGCGTACTCGGTGAGCCGTACCAGCCCGACGTGTTCGGACATGCCGATGCTTGAGATCGCATCGAAGGGGCCGTCGTTGATATCGCGGTAATCCTGGATGCGTATTTCGACCTGCGAGCTCAGGTCGGCGGCCCTGACGCGCTCGCGCGCTAACGCCGCCTGCTCCTTGCTGATCGTGATACCGACCACGTCGACGCCGAAGTTGGCTGCGGCGTGGATCGCCATCGAACCCCAGCCACAGCCGACGTCGAGTAGGCGCATCCCGGGTTTGAGGCCGAGCTTGCGGCAGACCAGATCGAGCTTGTCGTACTGGGCGTCCTGCAGGGTGTACTGCTCGCTGGGCGGTGATGCCCAATAGGCGCAGGAGTAGACCATGCTGGGGCCCAGGATGTGCTGGTAGAACTCGTTGCTGACGTCATAGTGATGTGAGATTGCGGCAGCGTCGCGTGACTTGACGTGGATCGGGCCACGGGTCTTGCGCACTTCCTCGGGAGGCGGTGCCGGTGGCAAGCCGAGCCCGCCGAGCTTCGCGGCGGTGCGGGCTGCGGCGAAGCGATCGCGGGTGCCCAACTGAATGCCTTCGTGGCGCGAGATTCGGTGAATGAGTTCGGGCAGATCGAGTATTTCGAAGATGTCACCCTCGAAGCTGAGATCCCCTGAGACGTAAGCGCGGGCGAGCCCGAGCTCATTGGGGGCCCACACGAGTCGCTTCAACGCTCGGGGATCGCGGATCAAGATGGCGGCCTTGGAGGCGGGCGGGCCAGCTTCCGAGCCGTCCCAGCATCGAACGCGGATAGGTAGTTCGATACCTAACGCTGAATTCAAGATAGCGGCGATTTGGCCCGCTGCGTTTGGCGACTGTATCGCTGTGGCTGATGCGTTCATTCGTCCGGAATCGCGTTCCGAGACAGTCATTGCCTACCTCCGAGACGAACGTTGAGAACAAACGTTGAGAACAAACGTCACCCTTAAGTCAACCCCCAAGTCCTATCACCGCAGCGCAGTGAACGGAAGTATTTTGCGGCAAATCGCGAGGATTTTTGTGCTCAAATCGATGCTTTTACGGCCATCTTTGACTCGGGAAAATGTGGGCGGGCGTGGTGTCCGGGGTGTGGGATGTCAGCCAGGGGGTGCTGGCTTGGTGCGGCGGTGACTCGTCGGGTGCGGAACAGGCTTGGTCAGAAGACCGGACCTCCCCACCAGCACGCCGCGGGGGCCAAACCAATGCGACGGCGAATCTCGTTTCGCCAACCTCGAATGGCTGTGACGCGGTCACTGTGGCCCTGACCGCTCTCGGCGGAACTCGAATCCGAACGTGCGCATCGGATCGGCGCTACCAACCTCAGGGACCTTCGACACGCGTTGTCGAGAGACTCGGCCGATCACAGAGTGCTCGGCCGAGTCCGCCTGCTGTGTAGCGACGTCCGACCGGCTAGCTGGCCTCGGGCTAGCTGGATTCGAGCGCGGCAAGGTGCTCCACGAAGGTGCCGGTCACCGCTGACCACCCGCCGATATTGCCCTCGCGTCGCATCCGTCCCGCAGCTCCCAGAGCGGCGAATCCGGTCTGCTCGATCCGGATGCGCGTCGAGTCGTGGATCGGTTCGAAGGTCAACGACACGGACGTGGCCTCGCTGGGGTCGAAGAACAGGTGCCATCGGAAGTCGATGCGGTGGGGTTCGTCCCAGCGAGTGATCTCGCCCCACACGTGCTCGGAGTTGTCGCGTGCGCGTTCAACTATCCGACCGCCGACGTAGGGCTCGAAGACCACCGACTCGGGGTCCCCGCTCACGGTGTGACCACGAGGCCACCAGATTCCGGCTCGGGTGGTCCAGGTGCGGAAGGCGCGGTCGACCGGTGCCGCCACCTCGAAGCTGAGGGTGAGCCGGTCTGGGTCAGGTATCTCCTCGCCTGAGGCCGTCACGACCGGCGCTTCTTCGTCGGTCGAGGTCGCTTACTGGCTGGGGAATCATCCACGACGATCCCCGGGAGGTTCTCCGAGACGAGCGTGTAGCGAGCGGCGGCCTCTCGCCACAGCCCGTCCATGTACTCACGCAGTGCGGACACTCCTTCGGGACGTACCTGATAGACGCGCCTTGTGCCATCGCTGACCGAGTCAACGAGACCGGCCTGTTTGAGAAGCCGTAGGTGTCGCGACACAGCGGGACGGCTGATCGGGAACCGCTCGGCCAGCACACCCACCGAGGCGGGTTCTGCGGCCAGCGACTCGACGATGGCCAACCGCACAGGGTCGGCCAGGGCCTGTAAGGATTCCACAAACTCTCCCTCTTCGGTAACCTATGCGTTACGGTAACTCATAGGTTACCGATTTGGAGTTCGTGATGCGCTTCTCGACACGTACGACGATCCACGCCCCCGTGCGGGGTGTGTGGTCCATCCTTACCGATCTTGCCGCCTGGCCGTCGTGGAACACGACAGTGGTCGCGGTCGAGGGGGTCGTTGCCCTCGGCCAGAAGGTGAGGGTCACCGTGACTGCCAACCCCAAGCGAGCTTTCCCCGTGACGGTCTCGACGCTGGACGACCCCAGCCGGATGGTCTGGACCGGGGGGATGCCACTCGGGTTGTTCACCGGGACCCGGACGTTCACGCTCAACGAGACAGTGGGGGGTACCGACTTCTCGATGGAGGAGGTCTACTCCGGGCCGTTAGCGAGCGTGGTGACCCGCTCGATCCCCGACCTCGCGCCGAGCTTCGAGGAGTTCGCCCGCTGCCTGAAGACGACGGCCGAGTCAGCCGCGGTGTCGTCGTGATGAGCACCGTGGTCGTCAGGTACACCCTGCGACCCGAGGCGATGTCCGAGCATCTCCGGCTCATCGATGCCGTGATGACACAGTTGAGCGAAGAGCGCCGTGACACCGTGGATTACCGGGTACTGCGACTGTCAGATGGCGTGACATTCATCCACATGTCAACCTGTGACACCCCCGACGGGACAAGCCCACTCCGTGAGCTGTCGGCCTTCCGCGAGTTCCAGGCCGACCTCGGATCCCGAGTCGCGACACGTCCGGAGCCCTCGTCGGCGGATGAAATCGGCAACTACGTGGGCCTACCCGCCTGAGGTTCCATGGGTAGTAATCGCAGCGGCCACCGCCGTGGCCAAGGCCGCAGCCACGGCTGGCCGTCGCCAAAGGCGTGCGCGGACTCACCGACGCCGCCTGGCTGAGCTCGGTTAGGTGGCGCGACCTGCGACACGGGCAGGCCAGTTGCATGCTTGCCGCCGACGTCCTCATCGCCGTCGTCAGCAAGCGACCCGGACCCAGTACCAGTGCCCGTGCCGGTGCCCGTGCCGGTGCCAGTGCCAGTGCCGGTGCCCGTGCCGGTGCCGGTGCCGGTGCCCTCGTCATCACCTCGGACACCCACTCGCGCCTGCTCGAAGGCGTCGGTGTCGGCACTCCGCGGCTTCCTCGGCCGCACTGGTAGGGCGCACAGACCGCACAGACCGTCGAACCCAGAATGACCCCAACCCAGAATGACTCGAGGTCCGCTGAAACCACCCTCGAGAAGGAGCATCTGCCGGGTCTTCGAGGGGGTCCGACGATGTCGTCGAGGCGGTTGTCGCCGCAGGTGAAACGGAAGAGGCCCGGTCCGAAGACCGGGCCTCCCCACCAGTACGCCGCGAGGGACTTGAACCCCCAACCCGCGGATTAAGAGTCCACTGCTCTGCCAGTTGAGCTAGCGGCGCCTAGTGCGAGCATGAGGATACACCGACCTCCGCTGGCCCGTGAAACCCAGGTGCTTTGTCCTGATTTGGGCCGCCTCCACGTTTATGAAGGTGCCGCTCGCTGCGCGTAGCGCAGTCGGGGGCACCTTCATCGAGAAGTGGGGCTGGGGGTTTTAGGCGGCCACGGATTCCAGGACGTAGAGGTCGTGGGATTTGGGCGGGGTGATCAGGTCGAACAGCAAGGTGATGGGCACACCGAGTCTCAGCCAGGTCATGACGTCGTCGTTGGACAGGGGAGTGGGCTTGGGCTTTGCCGGAAACTGCATCGGGGTGGCCCAGGTCATGACGTCGTCGTTGGACAGGGGGGTGGGCTTGGGCTTTGCCGGAAACTGCATCGGGGTGGGCATTGGCTTGGATGCCAGGTTGGCCAAGACCTTGTTGTTACTCATAGTTAAGTTGTCGGGTCGAACCGCGTTAAGTAGATGGGCCATGTGGGTGAGAGTGCTCGGCCGGTCGTGGGATCGAGCCGCTATCTAGTGTCGGGAAGTTCGATCAGGCGGATTTCGATCACATCTCCCGGCTGCACCTGCGCGAGCCGATCGCGATCGGCGTCGATGATCACCGCGATCACCGAGTATCCACCGGTCGTTGGCCGGTCTGGCCCGAGCACCACAGGTTGACCGTCGTGTGGCACCTGGATCGCGCCGGTTTCCATCGGCTCGGTGGGTAACTCGCGCCCTGGATCACGACGTTCGAGCGCTGGCCCGCTGAGGCGCAAGCCGATCCTGTCGCTGGCTGGGGTGACGATCCACGAGCTCGTAACCAGCAGGCTGGCCGCCTTTGCCGTGAACCAGTCGAAGCGAGGGCCCGCTATCGCTCGGAGCGGCCCGTTCGGCCGACGATGTGCGGCGTGATCGATCGGCGGATGCTCGACTTCCTCGTGCCCGAGTTCGAGCCGGTCGCGGGCGGCTAGCGGTTGTGGCCCCAGTCGTGCCAACGTGTCGGTCGAGGCGCTGCCGAGCACCGGATCGACCTTGATGCCGTGCCGCACGGCAAGGTAGGACCGTAACCCCCACGTGGGTGCGCGAATGATCAATTCGTCTCCGGCACCTAGATGCAATTGAGAATCGCGAGGAATTTCGCGCAGTTGGCCCATGTGGTTGACCACGAGTGCACCCTCGGCTCCGGTGACCGCCACAACACAGGCGGCTTCAACGCGTAGGTGTAAGCCGCCCCGACAGCCTCGATCACGGCCGCGTTTTCAGGGTTTCCAACTAGCCGATTGGCAAGTCGCAGAGCGCCTCGATCCCAAGCGCCTGATGGTCCGACTCCAATGTGCGACCAGCCGATTCTGCCCAGATCCTGAATGCTGGCGAACGGTCCGGTGGCGACGATCTCAATCATCGGGACACCTGCCGAAACTGCACGCGGGTTCCGGGCGTAAGCAGCGCGGGCTCAGCGCGCAAGACGTCGAAGAGGGCAACTTCGGTGCGTCCGATCAAGCTCCAGCCGCCGGGGGATTCGCGCGGATAGACCGCACTCCACGAATCCGCGATGGCGACCGATCTTGCTGGCACGCGAGTACGCGGGGTACTGAGTCGAGGAACCGCCAATGCAGGATCGAGACCGCGAAGGTACGCAAACCCGGGCGCGAAGCCGCAGAAGGCAACCTCATAAGTCGGCGCGCTGTGTCGGGCGATCACCTCGTCGATGGAAAGTGCAGTTAGCTCTGCAACGTCGCTGAGGTCTGCCCCGTCGTAGTGCACCTCGATCACAACAATGCTGTGTTGAACCTGGTCGGTCTCGACTGGCTCGAGTGTGGTGAGCAGACGGGTGAGTGCGTTGCGGTCGACGGTGCTGTCGTGGCGAACAAGCACCGTGGTAGCTGCTGGTATCGCCTCGATGACGCCAGCGATGTGCTGTCGTCGTACGGCTTCGGCTAGCGCGACCGCATTGGGGCCGGCTTCGACCAGTAGCCCTCGGTCTCCCATCGCGCGCACCTGACGGAGCCCCTCGGTGCTCATCGTGCACCCGCTGCGCTGAATGCTGTGACCGTGATTCCTTGTAGCGCAAAGGATTCACGCACCTGTCGAGCTAACTCCAGAGCGCCTTCAGTGTCAGAGTGCAGGCAGATCGAATCTGGGACTACCGTCACATCGACTCCGTCGATGCTGGTGATTGAGTGCTCGCGGATCATGCGCATTACTCGCGCTTTGACGTCGAGGGGATCGTGGATCACGGCTCCGTCGCGTGTGCGAGGAACTAGCCGACCTGCGGAGGTGTACGCACGGTCGCCAAATGCTTCCGCGTACACCGCGAGCCCTGCGGCGCTCGCCTGGTGTGCGAGCGTGCAGCCAGGCAGCGTGAGAACCGATAGGACAAGATTTCCTGCGCTCTCATCACGTAGCACAGCATCGACCACGGCTCTCGCAACAACTTCATCCTCGGCCGCGGTGTTGTAGAGCGCCCCGTGAGGCTTGAGATACAGGACGTCAGTGTCGGCAGCTCGGGCGTGCATCCGCAGCGTCTCGATCTGCGAAAAGAGTTGCTGCGCAAGCAGTTTCGGATCGACATCGAGTGCACGCCTGCCGAAGCCCGCACGGTCGGCGTAACTCACCTGCGCGCCGATGGCGACTCCCCGCGACGCAGCCCCGCGGCATACGCGCGACATTGATTCGCTATCGCCAGCATGCCCACCACAGGCGACGTTTGCGCTGCTGATTACATCGAGGAGCGCGGCATCGAGTTCGGCGGCGCTCAAGCCGTCGGCCGTGATCCCCTCACCAAGATCTGCGTTGAGATCGATAGTGGTCACCTGCGCTCACCCCCTGATGCTCTTGATCCAATCGTCGGTCGTGCAGACCGTGCCAAAGCCATCGCCCAGCACGCCGAGTTCGACTCGGTGCACTAGATGAGCCGGCAGTTCGTCCGACAGGTCAATTGTCCCGGTGGCATCGCTCAGCACCATGACGTCCCAGCCCCGATGCATCGCCTGCCGGGCCGTTGTGTCGACGCACATGTGAGTCATGTATCCAGCGATGACGAGTTGGTCGATCGAATGTTCGCGCAGCCAGTGCTCTAGTGGCGTACCGGTGAATGAGCCAGGCCATTGCTTGTCAATCACCACTGAATGTGGACGTGAGGTGACTACCTTGTGCAACTCCCAGGCGGCGGTGCCCTCAACGAAGACGCCACCAGTCGGGTCGGTTTCGGTGTGACGAACGGCGATCACGTCGATGCCCGCGGTTGTCGCGGCGTCGATCGCCGCTGCAATGCGAGCGAGTGACTGGTCAACCGGCGGGTACACGATCGGCAGTGCGCCAGTGACGTACTCGTTCTGGACGTCGATGACGATCAATGCGGCAGACACGGGTACACCTTCTCAGGCCCACGCTCGACCTGATGGCATTTTCGTCGGATGTGTCGCTGGGCAGGCACAGGGTCAGGCTGGCGGCGAGAGCGCGCCCGCTCGTTCAGTGCGCATGATCCGCACGCCGAACGGAATGCTCGCTGCAGCGAGAAAGGCAACGACCAGATAGGGAGACGCGGTGCCAAGCACGTTTGACATGACGCCTGCGAACACACTGGCGATGGCCATGCCAGACGCCCACAGCATGTTGGCCATCGCCAGAATCTCGCCGCCCTCGGTATCCGCGGCGGCGGTTCCGTCCCAGAGCAGTGCGCTGGCCGGGATGTAGATCGCCTCGAGCGCCGTGCCAGCGATAATGAGCAGCACGATCACTAGGTAGACCTGGTGAGTGAGCCCGATACCGGCCATCGTCGCGCAGGCCACGATGAGCAGTGCGGTCGCAACCTTTCCTCGTCCGTATCGATCGGCCTGCTTACCTGCCCACGGGCTCCCCGCAGTTCCGAATGCTGCCATCACTAGATACACGGCGCTCGTGCCTAACGCAGCAACACCCAACTCCTTGAGTTCGATTGGCGCTTGGGAGTTGATAACGCCGATCGTGAGTCCGCCCAGCGTGATTAGCCAGAGGCCAATGCGGACGTTGGGGTCGTTAAGTAGACCGAGGGCTCCAGCCCAGCCTGACGATTGCCGTCTGACGGGTGCGGGTTGACGCGCGGCGACTACAGCAACTCCAAGAAGCAATGCTGCGACAGCCGAGAACACTACGGCCGCACCGATAATCGAAGCCAGGGCGCCCACGACCGGCCCGGCAATGCTTCCGGCAACGGATAGGCCAAGGAGTCGACCCGCTACTTCGCCGCGACGGTCGGCTGGCGCGATAGATGCTCCCCACGACATCGCAGCGGTCCATGATGACGCCCCCGCCGCCCCTTGTAGGAATCGGAAGAGCACGAGCATGGGGCCACTAGATGACGCAGTAAAGAGCAGCGAGACGATCGCGGTGGCGGTTAGTCCGACGATGAGCAGTTTGCGTGGCCCCCAGCGTGATGACAGCGCGCCAGCGGGGATCGCCCCCATCACCATGCCCAACGGGTATGCCGCAACGAGCAAGCCGATACCTGCCCGATCGAGATTGGCCGAAGTCGCGTAGCTGGCAAGCAGTGGACTCAACACCGCGAAGAACATGGTGTCGACCAGGACGACCAGACCGGCAAACCGAATGACTGGGCGGATCTCAACAGGTAACGGTCTTCGCCTACGAGTTTTGCCAGTGCCAGTTTTGCCAGTGCCAACCATGGTGATTACCCAATCACAACGACATGTTCAGGCTTCCAACCGAGCTCGACCGTGTCGCCGTCGGTCCATCGGTCATCGTGTCGTGAGCGAGCCAAGTTCTGTTCGAGCACAGTGAGCCGCACCCCGGGTGCGACGTCGACAAGATATTGAGTGGTAGCGCCGTGATACACAGTGGCACTTACGGTTCCAGGGATCCGCACCATGCCCGGATCAAACTCCGCCATCCAGATCTTTTCGGGACGAATCGCGATGCTGACTGCTGCCCCTTGAGTCAATTCGGGGTGGCCTGGCAGCGGTATCGATAGCCCTGATTCGAGAGTGAGCACGGCTTCGCTGTGCATGCCCGTCATCAGGTTGCTTGTACCGATGAACCCCGCTGCGAACTTCGTGCGCGGACGCTCGTACACGTCCTCGGGGGTGCCGGATTGCTCGATCAAGCCGTTGTTCATGATCGCGATGCGATCACTCATGGTCAGTGCCTCATCCTGATCATGAGTGACGAAGACGAACGTGATTCCGACCTCGCGCTGAATCTCCTTGAGCTCAACCTGCATGCGGTGACGCAGCTTGAGATCGAGCGCGGCCAGTGGCTCGTCGAGCAGTAGAACCTCAGGCCGGTTCACCAACGCTCGCGCAAGTGCAACGCGCTGCTTCTGTCCGCCGGAGAGCTCTCGCGGTTTTGCGCTTGCTCGTCCGGCGAGATCGACCAACTCAAGCATCTCGTTCACGCGCCGCTTGATCTCGGACTTGTCCAAACCTTTGCGGCGCAGGCCAAAGCCGACGTTGCCCTCGACATCGAGGTGCTCGAACAATGCGTAACTCTGGAAAACAGTGTTGACGTTGCGCTTGTGGGGTTGCACTGAGGTGACGTCTTCACCGCCGAGCACGATCGTGCCCTCGGTGGCGTCGCTGAACCCTGCGATCATCCGCAGAGTGGTCGTCTTGCCGCAGCCGGAAGGACCGAGTAGCGAGAAGAATTCACCGCGACGGATATCGAGATTGAGGTGATCGACCACGGTGACCTCGCCGAACTTCTTAGTGAGGTTGATCAGCCGGATTGCCGGTTGGTCGTCGATCGCTGCGGCGTCAGCCACGGGGTTCTCCTGGCGAGCGGTATCGGTCATGTTGGTCATCCTCCAGATATCAGGTCGAGGCTGGAGTCCTTGCGGCCGAACAGGCGTGGGATCACAAGCGAGAGTGCGACGAGAAGCACGCTCACCGCCAACATGCAGGTACCCACGGCATTGATTGCCGGTGAGATGGTGAGTCGGATTTCGGAGTAGATACGCACTGACAGTGGCTGTGGGTCGACTCCGGTGGTGAAGAACGCGAGCACGAAGTCGTCGAAAACCAAAGCGAAGACAAGTAATCCGGCCGCGATGAGCGCGGGCATGATGGTCGGCAAAGTGACAAACCGCAGTGCCTGCCATGAGGTGCAACCCAGATCGCGCGCGGCTTCCTCAACCTCACCGGACATTGAGGACAGCCGGCCTCGCACGATCACAGCGACGTACGAGATGGAGAAGGTGATCTCGGCGATGATGACGGTGACGAGAGAGAGTTTGAGGCCGAGGCCGGTGAAGAACAGGAGCGCTGCGACACCCGTGACGATCTCGGGGGTGACGAGCGGCACCAGCGACACAGTGCCGACTGCTCGTGCCGGACGCGAACTTACTCGTTCAAGTGCAAGAGCAAGCATCGTGCCGAGCAACAGAGCGCCGACCATGGCGATGGACGCGATCATCAGGCTCGCACGCAATGAGGACTGGAGCCCCTCGTCGTTGAAGAACTGGACGTACCAACGATTGCTGAATCCACCGAACACTGACAGCGACTTCTTTGAGTTGAAGCTGAACAGAATCACGACCACGATCGGGACATAGAGCAGGACGAAGAATAGCGCCGTGAATGCGACGGCAAAGAACGGTTTGCCCTCAACCGAACGGCGACGCCGAGACGTGCTGTGAGTCGTCTTTGCTTCTGTCGCGATCGTGGTTGCTGCCATCACGTCTCCCGGTTCTGACGCTGAGTGGCGCGAAGGTAAAAGACCATGAAGACGAGCAGCGCGAGCATGAGAACGACGGTAAGGGCCGAGCCTAAGGGTTGGTTCTGGCTCTCGAAGAACTGCTGCTGGATCAGGTTTCCGATCATGAACGTACTCGGCCCGCCCAGGAGTTGAGCGCTGACGAAGTCGCCGAGCGCAGGCAGGAAAACCAGCAGCACTCCGCCGAGCACTCCGGCCCGGGTTGCAGGCACAGTGACAGCGAAGAAAGTGCGTAACGGGCTGTGGTACAAGTCTTTTCCGGCCTCGATCAGGGCAGTATCCATGCGTTCGAGCGATGCGTAGATGGGCAGGATCATGAATACGACGAAGCCGTAGACCAGCCCGGCAACTACCGCGCCCGGAGTATTCAGGAACTGCACGCCGTCGGTGAATCCCACCGTGTGGAGAGCTTGATTGACCAAACCTTCGTCGGAGAGCAATGTTGACCACGCATACATGCGGATCAAGTAACTGGCGAAGAACGGGATCACAAGTGCGGCGATCAGCGCGTTCTTGTACTTGCCCCCGTGGAGCGCGATGGCGTAAGCCACTGGGTACCCGATGAACATGCATAGGACGACTGTGGTCACCGAGTAGACCAGCGATCTGATGAACACCGTGAGGTATGTGGTGTTCATCAACGCTTGATAGTTAGCCAGCGACGTGCCAAATGCGGGTCGACCGTTGGCGTTCACTGTGCCGAACGAGAGTGCCACGACAATCAAGATGCTGGAAACGAAAAAGACGATCATCCAGGCAGCAGGTGGTAGCAGCAGCCACCCCCAGAGCCGGGTGCGAGTGGCACTTTGCCGCTTCGCACCGGGCAGGGTGGCTGCCACCGCGTCCTGGAGATCGGTGGACATCAGGAAGCCTTGACCTCGGTCCACACGGTGTCGCGTGCCGCGGTGTCAGCGGGCGTGTGGTTGCGATAGACCTTTGTGTCATCGATGTTCTTGAGATCAATGGCCAGCGAGGGCCGACCCTCGACCATTTTCGCGTACGTTGCCTCGCCGCCCTGAGCCAGCAGTGGGTAGCCCAGGTACTCAATGTTCTTGATGATGTTCTCGGGCCGCAGGAGGTAGTCAAGGAACACCAAAGCCGTACCTGGGTGCGGCGCATTCGCGGGGATAACCCAGGCGTCGGAGTTGACGGGCATGCCTTCCTTGGGAGCGATGTACTCCCAGATCTTGGGATCCTCTGCGGTGTAGTTGATGAAGTTCAGGAAGTCGCCCGACCATTCCTGGTGGATCCACGCGTTACCGCCGGCGAGATTGTTGATGTCGTCGGTGGAGTAGGCGCGTAGGTAGGGCTTCTGCGAGATCAACTTGTCCTTGATCTTGGCGAGGTCGTCGGGGTTAGCAGTGTTGACGTCCAGGCCGAGAAGCAGCGCCGCCATACCGATTGCCTCGTCGGCTTCGTCGAGGACGTAGATGTGGCCCTTGCCTTCTTCATTCCACAGATCTGCCCACGAGCCGGTCATCGTGGTGATCTTGTCCTTGCGATACGCGATCCCGGTTGTATACATCGAGAACGGGATCGAGTAGTCAGAGTTGGGGTCATACCAAGGGTTGTCGAAGTAGCTACCCCAACCAAAAGACTGGTTAGCATTCTTGAGTTGCGCCTTGTCGATTCGCTGGATCATGTTCTGGTTGCGCAACTGCTCGACGAACCGGGCTCCAGGAAGCACGACGTCGTACTGGTTGCCCGAGCTCATCTTGGCCAGCATGCCGGGGTAGGTGTCGTAGTTGGTCTCGATGACCTTGACTCCGTACTCCTTCTTAAATCCCTCCAACACGGTTGGCTCGATGTATTCGGCCCAGTTGAAGTAGACGAGGTCGCCATCGATGACGGCCTTTGCGGCCGGTGACTCAGACGGCGCGGCGGACCCGCTGGGGGACGTGGAAGCGGCTGGCGCCGGGGTGTCGCCCGAGAAGCCACAACCCGCGAGCGCCGCGGCGGCGCCAAGACCTAGGGAGCCGCGGAGAAAGTCGCGCCGCCTGACAGTGGGTTCCTGAGCCGAATTCGAGTTGGTCATGGAGTGTCCTTTCGCGTGCTTCGGATATCGCGGGACTTGCGCAGTGCTGACATCGATCGGGACGGTTGGGAGGTGCTGGACGTTCCCTCGGTGGGGAAGGGAAGCCGACTCGCATAGCCGATGAGCGAGGCGATTGTGGTCGCCACAATCTCGCGGGCGTCGTGCAAAGTGGTGCGTGGATCGTCGGAGAGCACGCGGGTGCCGAGTCCATCACACATGGCTACGGCAGCGCAGGCGATTGCAGCGGCGTCACAATCGTGGAAGCTTCCGTCGGCGATGCCGTCGTTGATGATGCCGGCGATAGCGTTGACGTCACCTTCGTGCAGGTCTGCGTTGACGGCAGCCAGGCGCGGGTGACGCAAGGACATCAGCCCGAATTCCTGCCACAGCAACCAATCGCGCGCGAGGCTGTCATCGCTGGGCAGGTAGCGATCGAGGTAGGCGGCCAGCCGTTGGGCGGCTGTGCGTCCGGCATCACTGAGCGCCGCTTGATCAAGAACGGTGGTTGATTCATATGAGTGGCGCAGCACCTGCTCGAGCAGGTGCTCCTTTGTCGCGAAGTGATAGTGCAGTAGCGCGGTGGAGACACCAGCGGCCTTGGCGATCGTGACCATGCGTACAGCGACTAGCCCATCTTGTGAGATGCATGCGGCCGTGGCCTCAAGGATGCGGGTTCTGGTGTCAGGGACCGTGAAAGTGGCGAGACTCATGTGCTGGCCGATCTGCGCTCGATGATGCGGTCTGCGAGCATCTCGACCGCCTCCCGCTGATCTGGCCGTGCACTGCACTTGTTGGCAGAGCGCGAACTTCCACTTTGATCTTCACTCGAGTGCGGTCTACTGACTGTTCAGTCAGCGAACGCTAAAGTGCGCCCTATGCGCTGTCAAGGGATTGTCCGTCGAATCGGCGGTGGAGCCGCGGTTATCGCGCGTCCAGGCAACTGCGTGGCGCGGCGAACTGTGCTGACATGACCTGTTTTCTGTTCGCGGACGGCACTCGAACTCTTGCGGAGTTTCGAACTCTCGGGGGGTTGGGCGAGCACGACAGCGCATCGCTTATCGCCCTGGCCGCCGAGGCCGATCTTCGTGGGCGAGGTGGAGCCGGGTTTCCGTTCGCGCGCAAGCTCTCCGCAGTCGCCGAATCCGTTGATCCCGTGCGGATCGCGATCGCCAACGGCGAGGAAGGCGAGCCTGGCTCGGTCAAGGACCGAGTGCTCATGCGCACCAAGCCGCACCTTGTTCTCGACGGGCTGCGCCTTGCCGCGTCAGCGGTAGGCGCGCAGCGATCGATTGTCTATGTGTCTGACATCGAGAGCGCGGTGGTGTTGCGCGCGGTGATCGCGAATGAGGGCTCATCCTTCGGCAGCATCGAGGTGTTCGAGGTTCCTCCGGCGTACGTCGCTGGCGAGGAGACAGCCGCGGTGCGGGCCATCGATGGTGGCCCTGCCCTTCCGACTGCAAAACCTCCAAGGCCGTTCGAGGCGGGTGTCGGTGGGCACCCCACTCTCATCGCGAATGTCGAAACCCTGGCTCAGTTTGCGATGCTGGCCGCTCGGGGAGCTAGTGAGTTCGGTCGTGGCACCCTGCTGTCGACGGTGCACTCGTCGACTCACTCGGGTGCGCTGGTTGAGGTTCCCGTGGGCACCCCCATGCGTGAGGTCCTCGCTCTTGTGACACCGATCCAGGACGTCCGCGCGATCCTTACCGGCGGCCTCTTTGGTGGTGTTCAACCGGCGGCACTGTTCGACGTTGCGCTCGAGCATGATGCGCTCCGGGCCGCTGGATCAGCGCTTGGCTGCGCCGCATTTCATGTGGTAAGCGCATCAGATTGCGTTGTTGAACTCGTCACCGACGCAATGAGTTTCCTTGGCCGGGAGAGCGCCCAACAGTGCGGCTCGTGTCTCAAAGGCACAGCAGCGATGGCTGCTGCCATGCGCCGCATCGCCGCCGGTGATCACGCTGACACCGATGTTGAGGCTCTCGGCCGCTGGGCGGTGTCATTGCGTGGCCGTGGCAACTGTGCGCTCCTCGACGCGGCGTGCCTGATGCTGTCGTCACTGCTAGAACATTGGCGGCTCGATCTTGAATCGCACGCTGTCGGACATGGCTGCGAGTTGTGCCGGGCTCGAGTCATCGCAGACGACTTCGCGATCACGCGACTGCGTGTGCCCCCTACGCTGGTACCACTGTCTCTGGAAGGAATCACCACATGAAGCTCGTCGTCGATGCCGCACTGTGTCAGGGCTACGGCCTTTGCCATGACGAGGCACCGGATCTTCTCGAACTCGATGAATTTGGCTATGCCGGAACCATCAGCGAGGGAATCGTTGTGCCAGAAAGAATGTCGGCGGCGGAGGCTGCGGTGGGCATCTGCCCAGCGCGTGCACTGCGCCTCGTCGACTGATGACAGTCTTACCGACGCCCCAGGTAACTCCGACAGAACGTGTCGAGCGAAGGAACTCCGTGTCTGCTGCTCCTGTGCGCGACCTCACTGCCTTGTTCGAGCCACGCTCGGTGGGTGTAATCGGCGCAAGTGATGACCCCACCAAGTGGGGCAACATGATCACCCGCCACTTGCTCGCTGCCCACCATCCGCGCAGCGTCTACTTGGTCAATCGCAAAGGTGGCACGGTTCTAGGCCAGCCCACTCTCACCCGACTCGTCGATGCGCCTGAGCCCGTGGAACTGGTCGTCATCTGTGTGCCCGCCGGGGTATTCGTTGAGGCAGTTGATGACGCTCTTTCGGCCGGTGCCAAGGCGATCGTCGCGATCACCGCTGGCCTTTCTGAACTCTCCGACGAAGGCCGCGAGATCGAGGAGGAAGCCCTTCGGCACATCTCGGCTGCAGGGGCTGTACTGGTGGGGCCTAACTGTCTTGGTGTCATCGATACAACCTCGTCGCTCTATCTGTCATCGGATCCGTTCAACGCGGGCAACATCGCTGTGCTCTCGCAGAGCGGTAACGTCGTGATTGATATCGACCGTCTGCTTGACGACCGCGGGCTCGGTATTTCGCGGTTCGTGTCGCTGGGCAATCAGTCAGACGTCTCTCTCGCTGAACTCATGCGCGCGATGGTCGACCACGAAGGCACAAGAGCCGTGGCAATCTACGCCGAGGATGTACGCGACGGCCGAGCCTTTGTTGCAGCTGCGCGCGAGCTAGCTCAGGTCGGAAAGCCCGTGGTGTTGCTGGCTCCTGGCCGCAGCGCGGCCGCAACGCGAGGCGCGGCTTCGCACACCGGATCACTCACGAGCCCAGCGCGAGTAATTGATGCGGCCTGCGCCGCCGGCGCAGTCCATCGAGTCGAGACCCCTGATGAACTTGTCGACGCGCTTGTGGCACTTGTTGGGCCGCGGCGCGCGGCTGGAACTCGTACCGCGGTTTTCACTGACGGCGGGGGGCACGGCGCTATCGCCTGCGATGCGTTGTACTCGCAAGGCTTTGACGTTCCGCAACTTTCCGACGAGTTGGGCGCGCTGCTCAAGGAAGACCTATGGGAGCCATCGCCGGTGAGCAACCCGGTTGACCTCGCGGGCATGGGTGAGCGTGACCCGATGTGCTACCACCGCGGCGTCGCCCGACTCTTGGCCTCCGATGAGGTGGATTCGGTCTTGTGGATCGGCTACTTCGGCGGCTACTCCATGTATGGCGGCGCGCAGGCTGAAATCGAGTGCGTTGCTGCTCGTGCAGTAGTGGCCACAGTCCACGCGCAGAGCAAGCCGCTCGTCGTGGCGTCGATGTTTCCAGATGCGCCGAGTGTGCGGATTCTTCGCGAGGGCGGGATTCCGGTGTATCGCGCGATTGGGGATGCGGCTGCTGGTCTCGCTGCCCTCCGGGCTAAGACGTCTCCGGCGTTCGACGATTCACTCGATCTTTTAGAGCCTGCGCCACCACTGCCCGACACCGACTACATCTCCACTCGTGAATTGTTCTTGTCTCATGGTGTGCCTTTCCCGGCCCTCGCAGTGGTTCGTAGCGAAGCTGAATTGAACGATGCAGTAGCCGCCGGGGAACTTGGATTCCCCCTGGTGCTCAAGGCAATGGGGCTGCTGCACAAGTCAGATTCCGGCGGTGTGATTCTCGGGATTCGAGATCACGAGTCCTTGCTCTCCGCATACCGTGACCTCATTGCTCGGCTGGATCCGCCCGCAGTCACGGTGGAGCAGATGGCTGACCTCTCGCAAGGGGTCGAGGTCATCGTTGGCGTACAGCAAGATCTGCGCTTCGGCCCAGTGGTGCTTGTCGGGCTCGGTGGAGTTTTCACCGAGGTTCTCGCCGATGTGGCTTTCGCCCTCGCGCCGGTCTCGGAGGCCACGGCTGAATCGTTGTTGCGCGGATTGCGGGGCGCACCGCTGCTGGAGGGCGCTCGCGGCCGAGCGCCCGTCGACATGGCAGCCTTGGCTCGGGTGGTTGCATCGGTGTCGAAGGTCGCATTGAGTCATCCCGAACTCGTGGAACTTGAGGTCAACCCAGTACTCGCGTCGGCATCAGGTGCACTGGCACTCGATGCGCGTGCAATCCGGTCCACAGACTGATCTCTGCAGACAGCTCGGCTACACCTGCTCTTCTCTTTGGTACCACCACGACAACAGGAAGGTGCTTGGCGATGAGTAACGAAGCTCCAGTGAGATTCGGATTAGTGGGTACTGGCTACTGGGCTAGCGAAACCCACGCCACCGGAATTGACGCTGCCAACGGTGCCGAGCTGACTGCGGTGTGGGGGCGTAATCCGGCTGCCGCCAAGGAGATCGCGGATCGCTACGGCGCTACCGTCCATGAAGATTTCGACGAGTTCCTCAGCGCTGTCGATGCCGTCTCGTTCTCGGTGCCGCCTGACGTTCAGGCTCCGCTGGTCATTCGAGCCGCGCAAGCAGGCAAGCACATGCTGATGGAGAAGCCGATCGCGCTCGACGACGACGCCGCGGGTTTGGTGGTTGAGGCGGTAGACACAAGTGGCGTAGCTGCTTTGGTTTTCTTCACCCATCTGTTCTCTCCCCCCGTGGTGCAGTGGTTTGACGAGGTGGCGGACGGATCCTGGATCGGCGGCTCGGCACAGTGGCTTGGGTCAGCGCTCGTCGACGAGAACCCGTTCAACACCCCGTGGCGGCGGCAATATGGCGGGCTATGGGATGTCGGGCCACACGCGGTCGTCGACCTCCTGCGCACGCTGGGTCCAGTGACTGATGTCGTAGCGGAATCTGGCGGTGTTGACATCACGCACCTGATCTTGCGTCATGAGAGCGGCGCTACCAGTACCGCGACCCTCACCATCTCAGCCCCCGATGCTGCGGACGGATTCACCATGATGTTGTGGGGCGCTTCGGGTCGCACAAACCTGCCGATCGAGGGTGTCGACTCGCCGGTCGCATTGACGGGGGCCATCGAGCAATTGGTATCGATGATCCGCAATGGTGAGAGAAACCATGCTGCTGATGTCCACACCGGTCGCGCGGTACATCAGGTGTTGTCGTCCGCTCAGCGCCAACTCGATGCGAAGGCCGCGCGATGAGATCGACCGACATCGTCTTCCCGGCCGCACGGCAGGTGGTTGTGACCGAGTCGGACGTTGCAGCACCCGGCAGTGGCGAGATCCGTTGCCGAGCAACGACTTCGCTGGTCAGTACTGGCACTGAAAGCTTTTGCCTCGATGGAGTTTTCGACACAGGAACGTTCTGGGAGGAGTGGGTGCAATATCCGTTCGCTCCTGGTTACAGCATGACCTCACGAGTGGTCGACGTCGGACCTGATGTGGCTGGCATCTCTGTTGGCGACCGCGTTGCGACATCGACACCGCATAGTTCGGTCTTCAATGTGCCAGCCAGCGAGTGCATCGCCATTCCCGACGGAGTGACTGATGAGCAAGCCTGCTGGACAGCGCTGGCGTGCACGACACAACTGGGAGTGCGACGAGCGGGTATCGAACTCGGTGAGAGCGTGGCTGTTGTGGGTCTTGGGGCGCTTGGACAACTCGTTGTTCAGTATCTGCGTCTCAGCGGTGCGCGTCGCATCATCGCCATTGACCAAACACCGTCTCGACTCGAACTTGCCACACTCGGTGGTGCTACCCATGGGATCGCCGCGGACGTGGTTGACAGCGTTGCTTCGATCCGAGAAATCACCGGCGGCCAGCTCGTCGATGTGGCATTCGACGTGACGGGTCATCCACGTGTTCTCGGGCCAACCACGACATTGGTACGAACGCTAGGACGCGTTGTACTACTGGGGGATACGCCGACACCGAGCCGTCAAACTCTTGGCCCACGTGTGGTTGCTGAGTCAGTATCCGTGCTGGGTATACACGCATCCGCGGCACCAGAAGTCGCCACTCTTCGTGACCCCTGGACTCTGCCCGCGATGGCTGATCTGTACTTCCACTTCATCATGACTGGCCTGATGAACACCGACCTGCTGACCTCTCATCACTTCGAACCTGCTGATTCACCTGCGATGTATGAGGCACTTCGCAAGGATCGTTCGAGTTATCTCGGAGTCTTTCTCAACTGGACCTTGGAGTAATCGTGACCGACATGCTGCGCTGGGGAGTACTTGGTTCTTCCGGAATCAACCACAAGGTCGTGCCGGCCATTGGCCGCTCAGAGCGATGCGAGGTCGTGGCGATCGCGAGCCGTGATGTCAGCAGGGCACGACGTGAGGCGGAAGCCTTAGGAATTCCGCGCGCCTATGGGAGTTATGACGAGTTGCTGGCGGATCCCGCGATCGATGTCGTCTACATCTCGTTGCCCAACTTCCTGCACAAGGAGTGGACCCTCGCTGCGATTGCGGCGGGCAAACATGTGCTGTGTGAGAAGCCCATGGCGATCACCGCTGTAGATGCACGCGAGATGATCGATGCCGCTACAGCTGCTGGCGTAGTCGTCGCTGAGGCGTTCATGTACGGTCACCATCCGCGTTATGACCAACTGCGGCAGGTTGTCGAGTCGGGTGAGATCGGTGTGGTCCGCAGTATCACCGGAGCTTTCACATTCGATGCGAGTGATGAACCCGAAGCGACGGCGTTCGCAGATCTGCCTGGGGCCGGAGCGATCTACGACATTGGTTGCTACGTGCTCCATGCGGCCCGTCACTTGCTTCACACCGAGCCGTTGGCTGTTACTGCCTTGGCGCAGCCTTCGCCGGTGAATCCAGGCACCGACCTCATGTCCTGCGCCTTGGTCGAGTTCCCTGACGACGTCTCGCTGCTGTTGCAGTGCGGCATGTGGGCTGGCGACGAGGACACCCTCAAAATCACCGGATCCAAAGGTCGGATTGAGATTCCGAGTGCATTCTTGTGCTCCCCTGGTCTCGAGGGCTTCACCGTGTACACCGAGGGTGGCCAACGCGAGGTGGCAGTACCGAACGTCGACCACTTCACGGCAGAGGCGGATGGCATGGCCGCGGTATTGCTTGACGGAGCACAGCCACGTTATGCGTTACTCGATCCCATCTTTGGGGCCGCTGCGCTTGATGCGGCAACGAGATCCTGGCGGGGCCACACGCGGGTTGTGCTGGATCAGTGATGGTTGTCCAAGGTGACAACTTGATCAATGTGCCTCGCCACTCATGGTTGAGCATTGACACTGAGTACTGAGGGCGATCTACTCACCTTGATCCAAAGTTAGGTCTACTGACCATTCGCGCTGTCGTCTGGATGCCAGATAACTGACAGCTTCTACCCGAGGTGAGTTCATGCCCAGGTTGCGCCCGATGACTTCGATCCTTGCTGCTATTGCCGCCGCGTCCCTTGCAGTGACGCTCGCTGGCTGCAGTTCCGGCTCCAGTGCGCCTGCTGACAGTGCTAGCGGCAGTGGCTCTGCCAGTGCCGCGCCGATCACGATCCGGGTAGCGATGGGTTCCACTGGGCCGGCCGTTGATGGTGTGTTCACCACGCTCAAGGCCGCCTACGAAAAGAAGTACCCAGGGCGCACACTTGAACTCATCGTGCAGGAGAACGACACGTACGAAACCATTGGTTTGAACAATCTGCTCACCTCTCGTAACGCTCCGGACGTGTACTTCGAACGTCCCGGTGCGCGCCTTGCCACCAGAGTCGACGACGGTTACGGCGCCGATATCACCGAAGCGGTCAATGGGCCTGAGTTTGCAGGCCGGTTCGACGCGGCGGCTTATTCGGGCATGGTGATCGACGGCAAGACTTACATGGTCCCGTGGAGCGGCGATGTCACTAACGTCTTTTGGTACAACAAGGCGATGTTCACCGCGAATGGCCTGACACCGCCCACCACGTGGGATGAGTTCCTCGCGCTGTGCGCCAAACTCAAGGCTGCTGGCATTACCCCACTCGTTGATGGCAATAAGGACAAGTGGACTGTCGGGAGCATCGCCTCGCACTTGGCCGAGCGGTCGGTGGGTAATGACGCCTACGTCGCTGCTATCAAGGGCGAAGCGCCGATGAACTCGCCTGGCATGGTGGCGGCCTTCGACAAGCTCAAGACTCTCGCCGACAACGGCTACATCAACCGCAGTGTCGACGCGTTGCCCGACGATCAGGCCACTACTCAGTTCCTCCTTGGTAAGGCCGCCATGCTTGGTATTGGAAGTTGGCTGATCTCCGACCAGACCGCGCAGGCGCCTACGTTGCAGATCGGGTACTTCAACATGCCCACGATGGATGGCTCGGGTGATCAGCAGAGCGTGCTGGGCGTCTCGACCGGATACATGGTGAACGCCAACAGCGAGAACATTGCTGCAAGTATTGACTTCCTCGCCATGGTCTCTTCGGTGGAAGGCTCCAAGCTGTTCGCGGCGGCGGGGATCACCCCGATGACCGTGGACCCATTCGTGGGGGTCACCGCAGACCCCAACACGGTCAGCCTGGCGGCTTTGCTGAGTTCGGCGTCTACCAAGGTGACTCCCGCCGACAACATCGACGTCAAGCGCGCCGATGAGTTCTACGGTGCAGCCGCTGCGGTGATTGGTGGTCTCAAGTCGCCTCAGGACGCGCTTGACGAGGCGCAGCACCGGGTCGAGGCTCTCCCGAAGAGCTAGGCGTCACAGCGACAACGTCGGTTCGGCTCGGCACTTCCCTGTTGGGGTGCTCATGACTGCTCAACTCGGGGAGGTGTGGTGAGGCCAAGCAGTCGGTGGACGCCGTATCTGCTCGTTGGTCCTGCGGTCGCTTTCTTCACCTTCGTGGTGGGGCTGCCACTCATCGGCACGATCGCGCTGAGCTTCACGAAATGGTCGGGTACTAACCGAATCAAGTTCATCGGTCTCGACAATTTCGTTCGGGCGTTTCATGACGACGTCTATCGCTTGACCTACGTGCACACGTTCATCTACATCGCCGCGACGCTGGTTCTCGAAGTTGCTGTGGGATTTGGTCTTGCCGGGCTCGTCTCGGTGCAAGGCAAGCGCACAGCTTGGTACCGAGTCACTTTCTTCATCCCGGTGATGTTGCCGATGGTGGTCATCGCGGTTCTGTGGTCGTTCATCTATAGCGATGACGGCGGTCTGATCAATTCGTTCCTGACAGCGATCGGGCATGACGACTGGCGCCAAGTCTGGCTGGGTGATCCGTCCACTGCCCTGCTCGCGATCTGTGTGGTTTCTGGCTGGATCTATGCGGGCTTCTACATGGCGATCTTCTACGCGGGCATGCAACGGGTGCCACAGTCGCTGCTCGAGGCTGCCCGGCTTGACGGCGCATCGGAGGCGGATCTGTTCTTCAAGATCAAGGTCCCGCTCGTCCGTGGGATGACCGAGGTAGCGGCCCTGCTATGTATCACAGGTGCGTTTCAGAGTTTCGACTTGTTCTACGTCATGACTAAGGGCGGGCCTGACCACGCCACTGAAATCGTGACCACCTATCTGGTGTCCACAGTGTTTGTAGATCACGAGGTCGGCTACGGCGCCGCGCTCTCCGTCGTGATGTCGGTCGTCGTGATCGGTACGGGCTTGCTTTACGTCAAGCTTCGTCGTGGGGACGGTGTTGACGTTGAGTACTGATACTCCGCTAGTCGCTGTGCCGGGTCGCCCGTTGCAGCCAACGCAGCAGCGTCGCAAGGCAGGTGTGCGGGCAAGCAGTGTGCTCTTCTACACCGTAATGACAGCCATCTCGCTGATCTATCTCATCCCACTTATCTGGATGGTGCTGTCGTCGTTTAAGACGCAGAACGAGATCTTCGATTCGCCATGGTCCCTGCCGCATTCGATCGATCTTTCGATCCTGGGTGAGGCGTGGCAGCGAGGCGGTCTTGGTACCTATGTGGCTAATAGCATCATGGTCACCACTGCGTCGGTTGTTGGCATCCTATTGTTCGGCTCTATGGCCGCTTTTGCCTTGAGCAGATTGAACTTTCGGCTTCGAGGCTTCTTCCTTGTCTTCCTTGCACTGGGCCTCCTCCTGCCGGTGCAGGCCTACTTTGTCGCCCAGAGCACGATGCTCGATCGGCTGCGAATCAACGACACTCGTTGGGCATTGATCATTCCCTACATCGGGCTGGGTTTGTCGCTCGCCGTCTACCTGCTGAAGGCCTACATCGACACCTTGCCGCGGGAGCTTTTCGAGTCTGCGCGGATGGATGGCTGTGGCGATCTGCGGATGTACTTCGTGTTGGTCTTCCCGTTGATCCGGCCCGGGCTCGCGACCGTGGCGGTCTTCTCGATCTTGGGTGCGTGGAACGAGTTCTTGTTAGCCACTCTCTACATCCAAAGTGATGAGTACAAGACCATTCCAGTGGGGCTGGTGGCCTTCACTGGCAAGTATTCGACCGACTACCCGCTGCTCTTTGCAGCGCTGTCGATCATCACTATCCCGATGGTTGCGATCTACGTGATCTTCCATCGGCAAGTGATCAACGGCATCACTGAGGGCACCCTGCGCTGACTAGTTGCCCGGCGTGGAACTGATCACGTATTCGACCGGGCACGAGGTTGGAACTGACCTCTCCATATCTCGGCAATATCTCGGCGCCGCCGACTGGTACCCACACCGTGCGATGGGCCACCCGAGTGACGTCAACAGGCGCCGCCAATTTCATTGAGCCTACCTTGAGGAAACCTTGAGTTTTGGCCACGGACCAATTCCCAAGTGCCGGAGTTCATCCGGTGGTTTAGTCCAACCCCCACAGCACCTGGGAGCCAGTATGAAAAGACTCGTCGCAATTCTGAGCGTCGCGGCAACGATCCTGAGCGTCACCGGCGTCGGGGTCGCGCAGGCGGTCCCTCCATCATCGTCAACCACGATCCTCGACAGCTTGGCCCAACCGGCGGCCAATGCCGCGGCGGGGGATGTGCTTACGTCAGTGACCGATGCGCCGGTCGTGACCACAGGCACTTCAAACTCGTCGGTAACTCAGACGTTCAACGTCGGAGCCACGCACGTGAAGGCCAAGAACGTCATCGACTCAAACGGCCAGACAGTGCAGGTGCCCGACATCACCGCGCCAGAGGGCTTCACCCTGACCTACAGCGACGGCACGACGTGGTCGAGCAACGTGCCATCGTACGACTCGCAATCGGGTACGTACCCAACTCTCGCTGGCGTACGTGCGACTGGATCGCTGACCACGACTGGCTACTCCGATGGGCTCGAGCAGGTGAGCCGCTCGGCGGTTGCCATTGCCGAGGCCGGTACGACGTTCCAGGGCACGTCAGGCGGTGACGGATGGGACGTATTCTTCGGCAGCGGACCCGCTGCAGGCCGAGTGTTCAACATCTTCCACCACTCGGGTGGTGACTTCACGATGGATTGTCACCTGCGTGATGGCACTCCGTGCTGGAGTGCGCTGTACCGGTCGAACTCCGAGTCGACTCCGCCGGCGACCTACTTCACGTCGGCACACTCCACGGGCTACTACATCGCAGCAACCGACAGCGTGTGGAGCTTCGTGGCCGATGGCGCGGGACGACTCGGCATGGTCTGCGCGACTGCCGTATCGACAGACACTCCGGTGCCTTGTGAAACTCCATTCGTCGCACTCACAGGTGATGTTGGCGCGTCAATCTCGTGGTCCGGTAACGGCGCCGCTGACGCCCTGCTGATCGGCACCGATATCTACGCACGTGGCTTTGGTACTGGGTCGGATCTGTTGTGCTTTGACACGCTTACCGCGACTCCCTGCGCAGGCGAACCATTCAGCCTCGGGCAACCAACCGGAAACAGTTCCTTCGGGGATAACCGACTCCTCGCAGTGGGTACGAACGTCTACTACTCGACCGGAAACTTCTTGGGCTGCTTCGACTCCGTGACCAAAGCTTTGTGTGCAGGCTTCAATGGTGGCGCGGCGCTCAATGTTGAGGACGGAAACGGCGGCAGCGTCTCGATGGGTCCGCTGTTCTACAGCACTGACGTCAACGGCGAACCAACACAGGTGTGCGTCTACAACGAAGCATCCTGCTGGGCACTTGACGGTTCTGCTGGCACTTGGCCGGTCGACTTGCCTCAGGGCGACTACTCGTCGGCCACCGATGGCTGGGGCGTAGACCTCAATGTCGGTACCAAGTTCTATTACATCAGTGGGCAGTCGGGTGCAGGCTGCTATGACTTCGTGACTTCGGCCGCGTGCGCAGGGTTCAGCAGTCCCAGTCTCGGCTGGTACGCCTACACGATTCGTACCGATCCGGCGAACGACTGGTGCCTGTGGTCGAACTCAGATCAAGGGCAGATCGTCACCTTCAGCCCCACGACTGGCGCATCACCGTGTTCGCCGCCCCGCCCCGCTGTCATTGTTCCTTACACCCAGGCTGTACCGCGTCTGTCGTGCGATGAAGCTGGTCGGGTAGTCGCGTGGGGGAGTCTGACCATCACGCCGCCGCAGGGTGCCGCGATGGATCAGGTGCGAGTCACGGTGCAGGACAGCGGTGGCACACCGATTGACGGGTGGAGCAGCCTCACTCCCGATCAGTCCGGGTTCATCGACCTCAGCTCCTTGACGTTGCAGCAGACCGGTCTTCGTCCGACGTACGAAGTTCAGTTCGCTGACAACACTGATCCAACCGGCACGGTGGGTACGTTCACTTACAGCGCCAAGGGACCGCAGCTATGCGTCGACCTAGTCGTTCAGGCTTACAACTGCCCGACCGGTGTCGGTGGCGGAAGCGGTGCCTTCCCGATCGATATCGCTCAGATCTCCTCAGCGAGTGAGGTTTCGGTCGCGACCGACAGCGCCGCAGCAGTAGTGGAGAACACCAGTGCCTCAGCTACTCGAGCCAACAATGCGCTCAGTCTGCAAGCCGCCGACTGTCTGGCGTGGACTGATGGCTACGTCTATCGACACCGCGGTGGTAGTGATCCAGTAGCCGGAATCGAGGTCCAGTTGCTGGGCCCCGACGACGCGCAAGTGGCAACTGCGGTAACCGATTCCAACGGTTACTACACGTTCGATGCTCTCTACAACAACACGTACTACGTCGCGGCCAATGGGCTCTCGACGCGGTCAACCGCCGTGGCACATCTGGCTGAAGGGCTTACGACCTTCCCCGAACTCGTGCTGCCAAACTCGCTACCGCGTGTGGCACAGGTACCGGCGACGGTGCCCGAGGGAACGACGCGCGAGGTGCTACAGACCCAGGGTTTACCAGTGTCAACCCTTGCGGTCAGCGGGCATTGCGCGGTGGTTGACGGCACCAGCGTGCACTTCACGACGCCGGGTTCCTGCATCATCACCGTCACTCAAGGTTCGACCGTCATCCAGACGATCGACGTGACAGTGACAGCCATCAACAACCTTGCCCTGTCGGCGCCGCCAACGACGATGCCGCCGGGTACCGGTTGGCGAGTGATTACCCGTCAGGGTGCACCGTCGGCAACAGTGACGGTGACGGGTCCGTGCAAGACGAAGTCGGCTCGTGTCTACTTCGGCTACGCAGGAACATGTCGAATCACGGTGAAGCAGGGTGGTGCCGTCGTTCACACCTACTCGACCTCGGTTGTTGCTGGTGCGGCCAAGCCGGCGGGATCGATTTCGATGCATCACCTCTCGGTCTACTTCGAGCCAGGCTCGCCGGTACTGATGCCAGCAGCGATCGCGAAACTAGTTCGGGTGGCGGCCTCAATGAGTGCAGCCAAAACGGTGCTTGTGGTCGGGTACACCACTGCAACTAGTGGTGGTCCGAGCGGGCAGGCATCGGCCACGCTGTCGAAGGCTCGTGCCCAATCGGTTGCGGACTACCTCACCGCACACGGCGTGCGGGTAACTCTCAAGGCCGGGCTTAGCCGGCTGGGCAATCCGGGGATCGGGGCGGCCACCAACCGTCGCGTGGATCTAGCCTGGGTCTAGTCCACTGAGCAATGGGCTTGGCGTCTGTCGATGAGGCGCCAAGCCCATTGCTATGTCTTGCGGTGAGATCTGGTCACTGGACGCCGGTATGCTCGTTCTGGCACACCCGGAGTTAGCAGGGGCGAGTGTCAGCGATAAGTGGTTGCCGCACGTTGCTGCTGGACTCGCTGCACACCGCAACTGGAGTCGCTTGATCGAAGGAGGCTCCGTGGATGTAGCGATGATCGCTACCGTCACAGGGGTCGTCGGCGCGATTTGCACCCTCTCGATCGCGTTCCCGCAGGCCTACAAGGTCTGGCGCGACCGGTCAAGCGTTGGCGTCTCGATCGTCACGTGGTACCTCTTCTGCGTCTATTCGTTCATCTGGCTTGGCTATTCGGCAAGGGTGTCGAACCATCTTGCTTTCTGGACTAACTTCTGCACGCTTAGGCAAGCATCATCCTCGTTGCCGGCCTGCGGAAGTTCGGCGCTAGACAATTGCCATCGATAGTGCTCTGGCTGGGCTATCCGATCTGCGCGACTCTCGCTGCACTGGTGGGCTATTACGGCCCCATCCCCATCGTTACGGTGTTTTTGATGTGCCTCATCGTGGTTCGCGCCCCTCAGATAATGCGCTCATGGCGGACCTTACGTGCGGCCAGCGATTCAGAGGTGTCATTTTTCACCTGGTGGGTGAGCTTCGGCTCCGGCCTTTTCTGGGGCCTGCACGGCATCGCGCAAGGCGACTGGGTCATCGCGACCGCATCGCTTACGGGGTTGGCGGGGACGATCGCCATTCTGCTATGCGAGCACGGGGCCGCAGTGCGTCGTAATCGTGCGCGTGCGCAAGCCGCTGTCCTGGTCTAGCAGCGGTCACTCCCTGGCCTCGCCAGTCCCTTGCCCCTTCTATGTGGGGTGAGTGACGGGTCCGTCGATCGCCTACCGGCGGTCTCCTCCCAAGTCCGGGTGTCACGAGCGAGAGAAGGGCCCGGACCAACGGTCCGGACCCTTCTATGTGGGGTGAGTGACGGGACTCGAACCAGTACCTCCCGTGTGAAGAATGCTTCAGGAGAGGTGTTTTCCCGCACAGAGAAGGCTAGA
>CAIXFH010000066.1 GCA_903918645.1 uncultured Actinomycetes bacterium
GACCAGATCGCCTTCGACCTCCCCACCGCGGTCACGGCATCCCTGGCCACCGTCTCCTCCCACCCTGGCCCGGTGGTCGCGGGCGAACTGCCGGCGGCAGCGTTCACGGCGTGGGTGAGCCGGTCGCTGTCCCACCCGAGCGCCGCGGTCTTGATGATCCGGGCCCGCTCCGCCGCGGACACGGGTCGACCCAAAGCCGCTTCGGCATCGGCGATGGTCGGGACGGCGTCGGCGAGCACCGCGGTCGTCCGGGTCGACCACGTGGACAGCAGCTCGTCGGGGACGCCGGCGATCTCTGCCTGCCCGTTCTCCGACACTGGCCCGAACGCCACCGGTAGCGCGGCTGTCAGCTCGGCCCGCAGGGCGGCTTGGTAGATCACACCGGCGGCCTTCTTGTGGTGGAAGACCTCGTGGCCGTCCAACGTCCGCCACGCCCCATCGACACAACGGACCTTGTTCACCACCAACGCGTGGGTGTGCAGCTGCGGATCCCCGGTCCGCGAAGTCCGATGGTCGAACAACGCGGCCGCGAACCCAGCCGAAGCCACCTGCTCGACACCGTCGCGGCCGCGGCGCGACAGTGACGCGTGGCGCTCCAAGTAGCCCAATGCTGCCTTGACCGCGGCGTCGTGCGCGGCCGCCGCCACCTCCCCGGTCCTGCTGTCACCGAGCGCCCACAGGGTGCTCGGCGACTTCGGGGCGGAGAACGTCAGGTCATAACCCGTGACCGCGTCCGCCCGCCACGGCGACCCCAGCAGGACACCTGTCGTGGGGGACAAGGCACGACCGAAGAGCGCTTCGAGCTCGCGCTCCTGTACCCCGGCACCTGCTGTGAGGCCGAGCTGGGTGAGGCCAGACCCATACCAGCGGCCAGGGGTGTCACCTTGCTCGGCGTAGTACTCGCACGCGCCGCCCGCGACGCTGCGCTGGTAGTACCGCCAGGAGGACCGGCCGATCTTCGCACTGGACAACACGAAACATCACAACCCGGAAACCTGTTGAGCCACAATGGAATCAGGGCCAGACGGTACTCGCCGCCGATGCACATGTCTGCTTCGATTCCTGGCAGGTGGCTTTCCTGATCTGAGGTCGATGACCGATCAGGGACGCGGTAGCACGGGCCGGGATCGGCTGCACGAACGTGGACGATCCAGCTGTTGGGATCGGCGTTGAAGATCGATGATGTGCTCGCGTGTGTCGCCCTCGCCGAGGACGAAGCGGCCAGCGATCTGGGTCTTCGGGCGCTCCGGAGCTAACGGCCTCACCTGTCGGCGGCAGACGCGCTCTGCGAAGGTGCGTCATCTGTCACCGTGCGGATCGGTGGTCGCCTGACCCGTTGTATGCCGAGCCGGCCAACCAGGACTCCACGTCATCGGGTCGCCGTGGGAGCGAGGCACTGAGTCTCGTAGCCGTTAGCAGTGACGAGCACGTCGTCCTCGATCCGGATACCGGTGCCGCGCAGCTGCGGCGGCACCGGTCAGGTCGTCGGGCTGCAAGTAGATCCCGGGCTCGTGACGATCGGATAGCCCGCGCTGATCACGTGCGACGGCACATTCTCGAAGGTGATGCTTGTAGTCCTCCCGGCGGAACGGGCAACGTGCGCGGTGACGCGTCCACTCGGGACGTCGATCACCACAGGGCAGCGCCCATCATCTGGTGCCGCGACGATTCCGGAGTCGACGGCATACGCTGCGAGGGCGATGGTCCCGTGACCGCATGCGGTCGAGAAGCCGTCCTTGTGCCAGAAGAGGACGCCAAGATCTGCCCCTGCGTCGTCAGGGTCCACGAGGAATGCGCCGTACATGTCGGCGTGGCCACGCGGCTCACTGCACAACAGTGCGCGCAGGTCATCGGCAGGCCCGGTCATCGCGGCGTCACGACGATCGAGCACGGTGGCACCCATCAGCGGCGGCGCGCCCGCCGTCACGATGCGGAACGGCTC
>CAIXFH010000067.1 GCA_903918645.1 uncultured Actinomycetes bacterium
GCGCCTGCGGTTCGGACAAGGCAACCCAATCTCCTGCAGTCACCCTCTCGGTATCGTCCAACGCATCGGTAACAGCCGCGGCGAAGCTGCCCCTCACAGCCAAGCCCACTTCAGCCAAGCCCACTTCAGCCAAGGCCGCTCGCTCGGGCAGCGCCAAGACCACGATTGCTAACGTGGATTGGCCAACTACGAAATCGCAGATTGATGCGATCCTGGCAAGTATGCCGACCAAAATCGACGGTCTGGATCAGGGTTCAATGCGTTGCGCTAGCCCCATGGGCGAGCCCACCGCCTGCGATGCTGCCACGTCGATGACCGTCAGCTACGGCAATCACACGGCGACAGCGTTCGTACAGCACGCTCAGCAGGGCGGCAATCCACAGTTCGACATGCTGAGCATGCTCGTTTGGGCCGGCGGGCCAGCGCAGGTTCGACACTGGGACTCTTCTGCGACGTTGGCTAACTGGCCACAAGCAGCGACCCCGAGCCTGCTGTCACAACTGCTGGACTCGTCACGAACAGCAACCAAGACGTCGTCGGGATTCGCCTGGTTCCAGTGCATCCAGCTGTACGACTCGCAGACTCTGCGCTCACTTCCCGCGAGCGAGCGTGAGTACCTCATCGTGTGGTCATCAGGCCCGTGGGTGTATGGCGTGACATCGAAGGGACGCGACCTACGCGACCCCCTCGTGCGGGCACTCGCCAGGGCCACCGAGTCTGGCTGAGCAACGTGAGGCCCACAGTCGTCGGCCACCACGCAAGCCACACCGAGCGTTAGTGTGACAGCCATCGATCGCCTCAACCTGGCTTAACCCAGTGCTGGGATGACAGCCGCCGATGCGAGCGCACTCGCGCACGTTGCGTGGCAGACCACTACTTCTTAGGCGACAAGAGTGCTTGTGCGATGTCCTTGAACTCCTGGGTCTGGATTCGCCCTAGAAAGATGTCACCTTCGAGTGCGATTCGCCGAAGCAATCCAGGTGCATCATCACGTAACAGCCGCTTCGTGAGGCGCACCGCCTCGGGTGACTTCGTGGCGAAGTGCGAAGCGAAGTTGCGCGCCGCCTCAACCTGCTCGCCCAGCGGCACAACCTTGCTCACTAAGCCGAGCTCAAGCGCACGAGTCGCCGAAACCGGTTGACCAGCAAGCAATATCTCGGCAGCCGCGAGGTGCCCGACGATGCGCGGGAGCAGAAGCGAACTTGCCGCCTCGGGAACGAGTGCGAGGTCGGTGAAGGGATAGCGGAGTTCGGTGTCATCGGCGGCGACCACATGATCACAGTGCAGCAGAAGAGTGGCGCCGATCCCCACTGTCCGGCCGTGCACGGCCGCGATCACTGGGACGGTGGCAGTGGCGAGCGCTCGTAGGAATCCGAACGCTGGCGGCTCGTCCTCAGTGGGCGCGGCCAGAAAGTCGGCAAGATCGTTACCTGCCGTGAAGCTCACACCGGCACCGCGAAGCAGGATCCACCGCACACTCGAATCCGCCTCTGCCTCAACAAAGGCGGCCGTGAGCGCGCCGTACATGGCCGCTGTGATTGCGTTGCGCTTTTCCGGACGATTCAGGCAGACGTCAATTCCATCGTCGACGCGAGAAACGAGAACCGGTTCAGTCATGATGAACATTCACGCTTTCGCTAGATGCCGATTAGTTCGGCTCGGTTGATTCATCAGGTTTTTGACTCAACACGATGCCCTTTGTCGTAACCCGACTCTACCCACCAGCGAGCTCTACGAGAACGAAGTCGCAAACCATGGAACCGATGCCCCGATCGCCACATCGAACGGACATGAACCTCAAAGTAAGCACAGCAGCCGCCATCGCCATCGCACTGCTAGCAACCGCATGCGGAAGCCAGGTCTCACCGGGTGTCAGCAACTCGTCGGCAAGCCCAAGTCAGTGGGCCATGATCCAGATCCATAGCACCGACAATGGACACACTGTCGAGGCACATGTCGGCCAGCAGATTCACATCGAACTTGGATCTGCTACCGAGGCGGGATCGACCTACTGGCAGTTCGACCCAGTGGACGCCGCAACACTCCAGGTTGTCAGCGAGCCGAGTGCGAGCGGAGCAACCCCAGAGGCCTCCGCTTCCATCGCCAGCATCCCCGGCTTGGGCTTCGGAGTGGTCACCATGACGGTTGAGGCCACTGCCGCCGGCATAACTCGCGTAACCGCCCAACGCACAACATGCGGCGAGGCCATGCTCTGCCCGCCCGAGCGAGCAAAGTTCGCGGTGGAAATCGACGTCGTCAACTGACCGCTCGATCAGCACTAGATCAACGCTTGAACTGAAGCTAGATCAGACCGTGCGCCACCAAGAATGCTCTTGCGACCACAGCCGGATCCTTCCGGTCGATGTCGACCTGCTTATTCAGTGACACCAGCAGATCGGTCGTCAGAGCTGCACTCACAGCGTTGAGGATCTTGCGCACCTGCGGCGTCGCAATGCTCGAACTGATCAACGGTACGAGGTTGTCTGCGGTCTGCAGGTGTTTGTCGTCGTCAAGTACTACTAGCCCTTGGACGCCCAATCCGCCGTCGGACGAGAAGACGAGCCCAACATCGGTCTTGCCCTGAGCCAGCGATTGCTTGGTCAGTGGCCCACCAGCATCAAGGGGAACAAAACTCGACAACTTCATCCCGTAAACGCTCACCAAGCCTGGTTGGCAAAATGGGCGAGTGGGACATTCAGGTGGGCCACCAAGCAGCAGCGGATTCTGGTGCGAGTAAACCGACAGATCAGACACCGTCTTGAAGCCGTGTTCCTTGGCGAAGGCAAGGGTGACGGCAAACGCATTCTGATCGGCAGCCGGCGACGGCGTGAATACCGTAATCCCAAGTGGCCCAGCCAGTTTGCTCAATTCTTGGCTGGTCGCTTCTACATCACCAGACGCCACTGCGGCAGCGCTCGTTCCGTTGACCTTCTTGTTCAGAAATTCAGTGACCGTGCCCAAATACTCAGGAACCAGACCCACGTCACCGGCTTCAAGGGCCGGCTCGACAACCTCACGGCTCGACAACTCGCGCACCTGTGTGTCGATCCCCTGCGCTTGCAACGCCTGCGCATACAACTGCGCCATCACCTTCGATTCGCCGAAGCTGTAGGCCGCAATCACGATGGGGCCATCCACGGAGGCGCCAGAACTCGAACCTCGCATAGAAGCAAGCGCACTCGGCGCCACCATCAGCGCGAAGACGGCGACCAAACCAAAGCCGATGCCTAGGGCCTGCGATGACTTGCGGACGCGCAATGCTGGCAGCGTCGCCAACACCTGCGCACGGCCCAGCACGAGATCTGTCACGACAGCAAGCCCCGCAGTCAGCAGCGCGCCAGCGATAACGAGCACAGCATCTTGTGTGGCGAATCCATCGACGACATAGCGGCCAAGACCGCCGCCACCAACAAGCGCGGCCAGCGACGCGGTTGCCACGACCTGCACAGTTGAGGTGCGGATTCCCGATGCGAGATAGGTAACCGAAAGGGGCACCTCGACCTGACGAAGTATCTGACGCCCAGTGAATCCCATCCCACGCGCAGCATCGACGACATCTGGGTCAGCAGCGCGAATACCGTCGTAGGCCGACACGAGGATTGGCGGAATTGCAAACAGGGCAAGGGCAAGGATCGCCGCAAGGTCGCCCACTCCTACTGGGTCCCACGACGCGAGGATGACTAGCACGGCAAATGTCGGAACAGCGCGGCCGATACTCCCGAGATTGAGAACTAAACCGGGCTTACGTCCGCTGTGCCCTAACCACATGCCTAACGGCACAGCGATCACGATGGCGATGACCATCGCCAAACCCGACATGACTAGGTGCTGGGCCAATCTGGTGGGGATGCCGTTAGGCCCGGTCCAGTTGGCCGGATCGGTAAACCACGCGAACAGTTGCCCGATCACACTGCCACCTTGGCCCATGGTGTTAGCCCGCGCTCAAGCGCCCGCAATGCGAAGTCCAGGATCAAGGCGAGAGCGACACAGGCGATCGTCGCCGTAAAGATCTTCGCGTGGTAGAAGTTTTCATTGAGGCCACCAAGAATCAGCGTTCCGAATCCGCCGTGGCCAACCAATGCCCCGACCGTGACGAGCCCCACTGTCGAGACCGTCGCAACGCGAAGCCCCGACAATATCGTCGGCAAGGCAAGCGGGAACTCAACCGAAACCATGATCTCTCGATCGGACATCCCCATGCCTCGAGCGGCGTCAACGACATCCGCGGGGACCTCATCGAGTCCGAGCAGCGCACCGCGCAAGAGGATGAGCAGTGCGTATAGAGCCAACGCCACGATCACGGTGAGATTCGTCAATCCGAACAGCGGCCACAATGCGCTGATCAACGCCAACGACGGAATGGTGTACAGGATGCCCGAGCCACTGAGCAAGCTTGGTGCCCATGGGGCATGGCGACGAGCGAGCAAGGTAAGTGGCACTGCCATGACAATGCCGAGTGCCATTGACGCCACCGTGATCCATAGATGCTCAATGCCAGCGGACACAAGAGCAGCTGAGTTGTCTTGGACGTAACTCCAACTCAGCCAGGGGTTTGCAGATTCCATCGCTAAGCAACTTCCGTCGGGCGACGTAGGTGCCGGTGCACTGCATCCATGGTGAGTGCGCCGACTAGTTGACCGTCGTCGTACACCGACACCGAGCCTGATGGCTCGCCAAGAACACACGAGAGCCCAAGTCGCAAGCTGTCACCAACATGCAACTGGGGCGAGGCTGAGACTGTCTGAGAGCCTGCCGCATCCAACAAACTGCCGACAATCGGCGTCCGAACAAGTCCCTTGAGCACGCGATCACTACCTACGAAATCGGCTACGAAGTCCGAGGACGGCCTGGCCAGGATCTCCGCTGGTGCGGCGTACTGCTCGAGCACGCCTCCGACCCGCATGACTGCGATCCGATCCGCGAGCCGCACTGCTTCGTCGATATCGTGCGTGACCATCATCACCGTGGTACCAAGGGATTTCACCAATGTATGAAAGTGCTCCTGGAGTAGCCCTCGAGCCACCGGATCGACCGCTCCGAAAGGCTCATCCATGAGCAGGACGGGCGGGTCGGTAGCCAGCGCACGCGCAACTCCAACCCGCTGCCGCTGACCACCAGATAGTTGACTCGGGTAACGATCGCCAAACTGATCAGGGTCAAGGCCGACCATCTGCAACATCTCGTCGACCCTGGTGGCGATGCGCGACGCATCCCAGTTGAGCAAGCGGCACACGGTCCCGACATTGGTCCGCACAGATTGATGCGGGAACAGACCCACCTGTTGGATCACGTAGCCAATTCCTCGGCGCAGCGCCACTGGATCTTCAGTGGCAATGTCGCGTCCATCGATGAAGATGCGCCCTGTGGTGGGTGAACCCAGTCGATTAGCCATCCGCATCGCAGTGGTCTTACCGCATCCAGAAGGGCCGACGACCGCGCAGATCTCCCCAGGTTGGACTTCTAGCGAAAGGTCGTGAACCGCGACAGTGCCGTCGTCGTAAGTCCTACCAACAGAGTCAAACCGAATCATTGCGGGGCTTTCCTCAACGCTCATATGCGGACGATGGCACAACCCATTGAACGAAGTAAAGAATCGGCCTAGTCGGGACCGAGCCTAAGCGCGAGCGACCAAATCTTCGGGGTCGTCGATGCGCGCGAGCGCGCGTCCGCCGCGAGGCGTGAGCAGGAAACTTACGGCAGCGAGGAAGACCAAGCCAATGCCAACCATGGCCGCCCGCGGACCGTACAAGTCGACTAGCCAGCCTTCGATCAATGCGCCGACCGTTGCCGACACCATGTACGTCATCAGACGCAACGCCATCACGCGGCCACGCAATCGTTGGGCGACGATCAGGTGCAGGGCGGTGTTACCGGCCGAGATGGCGAGCAGGAAGCCGAACCCGACTCCGACCAAGCAGAGCGCGCCAGTGACCACACCGGGGGCGAGACCAAAGGCTACGATCGCCACCCCCTCAACGAATAGGCCAGCGCGCATGATTGCTGCGAGCCCCGAATTGTGCTTGGCACGCACAACAAATGGCACGGCTAGCACTGCGCCAACACCAAATGCGGCGCTCAGCAGTCCGAGTTGAAGCGGGCCCACACCATAGACATCGTGAGCGAACACGACGGTGAAGCTGAACACCGGCGTGGCTAGCAGGCCGATAGCGGCGACCGTCCAAATGACGAGCGCAATTCCCGGCTGCGAAGGCACATACCGAACGGCCTCAACGAAGCCGTCGACGAACCGGGTCGGTCGCTGATCGGCTGTGATGGCATGACTACGAGAGCGCACTTCGACTAGGGCCAGCACGACGACGACGTAGGACGCGACGTTGAGACCGAATGCCCATCCCGGGCCGAAAACGGCAATGATCAGACCCGCCAGGGCAGGCCCGATAGAACGAGCAGCGTTGAATTGCAACGAGTTCAATGAAACCGCTGAGATGAGTTCCTCGCGCGGAACTAGGTCGTTAACGAAGGCTTGCCAAGAGGGCAGATTGATCCCCTGAAGCAAGCCGGTGGCCGCGGTGATGACGAGCAATAGAGCCACCGATCGAATCCCGGCGATCCACGACCACCAGAGCAGCAGCGCGACCAGCCCCATCAGCGACTGCACGAGGATGATCACAATGCGACGTTCGCGGATGTCAGCGAGATGGCCGCCGTATGGGCTGAGAATGAATCCGGGTAGGAACTGCGCGGCGGTGGCGGCCCCGACCCAGAACGCGCTGCCAGTCAGGGCATAGATCACAAACGGCACAGTCAGGTTTTGCAGCCACGAACCGATGTTGGAGATAAGCGCGCCCGACCAGAAGATAGTGAAGTCGCGATGCTGAAAGGCGCTCAATGCGTGCTTGAGTTCAGCCGCTACCTGCTGACGTGATGCCATGGCCCCGCTCAATACCCGACGCGCAATCCCTATCACTATCACTGACGCCGTCACTATCACCTTAGGCGACCGGTGCATGACAACTCGGATCGAGTCGCGAAACGGACGCACTGCGGCATGCGCAGTGGGGCGGGTGGGGCTCGAACCCACGACCGACGGATTATGAGTCCGCTGCTCTAACCGGCTGAGCTAC
>CAIXFH010000068.1 GCA_903918645.1 uncultured Actinomycetes bacterium
CCGACCAGGTGCGCACTGCTTCGCCGACAAGGCGTTCGTCGTAGCCGAAGTGAGCAGCGTCAGGTGCGTAGATGTCGGCGGTATCGACCAAGGTGATTCCAACGTCGAATGCGTGATGCAGTACCGCGATCGCATCGTCCCAGGGCATCAGTTCGCCAGTACTGCGCAGTGGTTCGGCGAGCAACATGCCGCCGACGCCGATCACAGGGACGGGCTTGTCGGTGAGCTGGGGGAGCGCGACGTGACGCATGACGGTGTCCTTCGGTCTCGATGATTAGGGCTGAAAGTGCTTGCGAGAGTGCGCTTTACCTGGTTTGCTGCTAGCTGATAGGGCCCGGTGCAAGCCGAGTCTCGACGACGTCGTCGCCGACCTTCTCGACTCGGTAGGCCGCCGGGCCGATGTCGGGATCGACCTCGGTATCGGTGATCACGGCCACCGCCTCGGCGCCTTCGTACAACACCCCGACATGATCGTCGGTGGCGTACGACATCGGAAGCTCTTCATCGCGCACTAGCTGCTGCAAGAGCGGACGTCGCTGCTCCTCAGTGTCGTAGTGCACGCCATTGCCGTAGGGCACAAGCCCGAGACCGCCGCGTTGGAGCTGCAGGTAGGTGCCGTACGAATCAGTGGGCCCGCCCACGTGCCAGCAGATCGAACCTGCGCTCACGCCGGCGAGTACGACGCCGCGCTCCCATGCGTCACGCATCGCGATATCGATCCCGTGCACGCGCCAGAGGGCGAGCAGGTTAGCCACCGAGCCACCACCAACCCACACCACGTCGGCCTTGTCGAGGGCTTCCTCGACTCGCTGATTGGGCATGTCGTAGACAGCGAGGTGATCGGCGTCAACCGAGAGGTCGCGCATGGCCTGGTACATCAGCGTGAGGTAGTTCTGATTGTCGCCTGTGGCAGTCATCACGAACAGAACGCGTGGGCGATCCTTGCCAGAGAGGCGAAGCGCCTCGAGGAACAAGCCGCCAGGAACGCGGGAGTTGTAGCGGCCGGAGGAGTTGAAGCCACCGCTGGTGGCCAGGATGCGCGGGGTTGGCATGGCCTGAACTTACGCGAGAGCGTGCTGCACTGCCGCTGCGACCCGTCGACCGCTGACGAGCGCTCCCTGCAGGCTCGGCGTATCGCGATGATCACCGGCAACGAACAGGCCGTTGTCGAGTACCACCGGCTTTCGCAGCGGCGTTCCGGCGGGCATCGCCGGCACGGTGAGATCGAGCCGGTGAACTGCCACGACATCCCATCGGCTCGTGTCAATTCCGTGCAGGTAGGACAGGTGCCTGCGCACATCCGAATCGTCAAACTGTCCTGCCCCCAGTGCGGTTGAGGCGATCAGGGCCCGTCCATCGGGGGCGTAGGCCGGGGCAGCGTTGCTCAGCACGACTGAGTTGACCAGTGGCCCCGTGCGGCGCGGATCGATGACTAGTACCGGACGCCCGTTGGTCAGAGCCGAGCCGGGGGAGTCGGCTAGATGCCACCAGGTGGTGCCCGATCGCAACTCGCCGATGGCAAGGCCTGGGATCAACGTTGCCGCAGTGCGCGGATCGCAGGCCACGATGATCGCGCGCGCGTGAACCGTTTCGGACTCGGTGGCCACGGTCGATGGCGTGACCGCTCGCACGCGGGTGTTGAGCGCGATGTCGAGCCCTCGCGCGAGTTGGTCTGGGATTCGCTGCATTCCGGTAGCTGGCACCGCCGGTGTTCCACGAACGAACGATCGAAGTACGAGGTCGACGAAGCGTCGAGACGTCGTGAGTGAATCGTCAAACAGGACACCGGACAGGAACGCTGCCAAGAGGTCGTCGGAGATCTTTCCAAATCGCGAAAGTGCTTCGCGCGCAGTCAAATCAGGGCGCTGCTCTAGTGCGCGGGGGTTCATTCTCGCCAGACGTAGTATCTCGGCGACGAAGCGGATCTGCTGCAGTCGCGATCCTGGTACATGCAGTGCAGTGGACACTACGTCTGCGGGATGGCGCATTGGATCGGCGATCAGCGACGCTTTGCCTTCGCTCTCGCGCAGAAGCACTCCGGCGACGAACGGCCGCAAGCTCAGGTCGTCGAAGTCGAGCATGCGTTGGGCTTCGGGATACGCCGGGTTGATGAGTTGGAATCCGATGTCGACCGTGATTCCGTCGATCGACTCACTGCGTACTCGACCGCCGACCGCCGCCCCTGCCTCGAACACTCGAACGTTGAATCCGGCAGTCGTGAGGTGTCGGGCCGCGGCCAGACCCGCGATCCCCGCGCCAACGATCGCAACATCGCAATCGGGCAGGCGGTGACTGCCGCCGTGTTCGGGGTGCGTGCTCACTAGCCCATCGTGGTCGCGACCGGCCGATGGCGCACCCTGTGGACGGGCGACGCGCCGATGCTGTGACGGGGCGCACCCTGCCTGGATGACCAACCCACAACTTCCCGCCGAACTGCCCTTCATCGAACGCACCACCGCGTGCGCCCTCCCATCCGCAGAACGCGCTCAGCGGGCCCTGCGCCGCGCCTGGGACGACCTCATGCAGATATCCGCCCCTTCCCTCGCACAGCTGATCCGGGTGATCCCTGCCGGTGACGGTGTGGCCCTCACCCATCGGATCCCAGCCGACTCGCTCGCCCTTTCGTCCATCCGGGACGAAGGCCCCCTGCGGCTCGGCCACGTTCTCACTGTGGCTGTTGCGGTTGGCGAAGCCCTCACGGCGCTTCATGCCGACCAACTCGCACATGGCCACATCACTGCCGAATCGATTGCCGTTGCACCGGATGGATCAGTGCACCTGCTCGACGCAGGCGCATCCTGGCACCACGCACCTGGCGCCGGCGGCCCTACTGCGATGGACGATGTCGACGCTTTGGCCCATCTGATCCGCGAGCTCCTCGGCCGGGGCACCGCACCTTCGTCGCTTGTACTTTGCTTGGTGCGCGCCGCCGACCCTGATCCCGAACTTCACCCGTCACTGCCTCAGCTTCTCGAGGCGGTTCGTGCGGCTGGCCGGCCAGAACCACTATTGCCGCTGCTCTGGGGTCCGCGTCCGGTCGGTTCTGCAGCGTCGTATGACAAGCCGCCTCCCGCTGGTGAACCTTTTGGCGAGGCTGGGTCAATTATTGAGGCTACATCAGTGGTCGAGGCTGGCGTCAGCCCACAATCCTTGCCAGCAAAGGAGTTCAGCGCCCTACGTCCTGCGCGCCCAGCTCCCAGGCGATCTCGCTCGCGGCGTCGACCCGTACGCCGTCCAATCGCGGAGCGTCGAGCCGCAAACCGTCGCGCTGCTGAGCGTCGCGCAAAACGACCGCGTCCGCCGCTGTCGCGCAAGCCCATACGCCGGCCAGTCTCACGAGGCGCCGGCAGCCAGCCACACCCGGGTTCCCAACCTCGCGCTAGTTCTCGAAAACTGCGGCGACTCAGCGCCGCACTCGGTGGCCTCGTTGCCGGCCTGATGTTCGCCGCGCTGCTCCATGCCACTGGCGTTGCCGGCGCAGATCAGCCGACTTCCGCGCCGAGCAGTAACACACTGGCCGACCCAGCGACCGTCGACCCAGCGACCGTCGACCCAGCGACCGTCGACCCAGCGACC
>CAIXFH010000069.1 GCA_903918645.1 uncultured Actinomycetes bacterium
GATGCCAAGGCCAGCAGACCTACGCGATACGCCCTTCTCGCCGCGCTATCCGCAGCAGATAGACGAGTGGATCGATGTTTACGGCTACGCCGTTCCGCTATGGATCACTGACCCCGAGAGCGAATACGACGCGGTCCGCACACGAGCCGGAGCACTCGAGTACTCCATGCTCTACAAGTGGCACGTTGAGGGACTCGGCGCCGCAGAAACGGTCGATGCTGTCGTGTCGCGAGATGTCACCAAGGTGGCACCGGGTCGAATCGCGTACGGGTTCATCGCCTCAGACGAAGGCACCATGATCGACGATGTCACGATCGCCGTGCAGTCGGAGCAGCACGTCATCGTCACAGGGGGAAACCAACGGACCTTCGCATCCCTCACCGCTGCGGCCAAACCTGGTGTGCGCGTCACCGAGCGGCGCGACGAGAGTGCAGTCCTGTCGTTGCAGGGGCCGACTAGCAGGAGCATCCTTTCCGCGCTCACCGACGCGGACCTCAGCAACGAGGGACTCCCCTACTACTCGTTTCTCAGCGGCCTCCGCATTGCGGGTATCGAGGCGAGCATTAACCGCGTGGGATTCACAGCCGAACTCGGTTACGAGATCATCGTGAAACGCGATCAAGCCCTGCAGCTCTGGGATGCGGTGATGTTGGCTGGGGCCCCGTTCGGGATTCAGCCAATCGCCGCAGCGGCACTGATGATGTGCCGCATCGAAGCCGGAATGATCATGGGTGAACTCGATTACGACGACACCGTGAGCCCGTTCGAGTGCCGCATGGGCTGGGCGATCGACGACAAGGGCCCGTTCCAAGGCAGCAGTGCACTCACCTCAAGACGCGAGACTGACTCTGGTCGGGTCGTGACACTCCTTGTCGACGCATCGCCACAAGACGCTGAGGGTGCACGGCTTGAGCTCGACGGTGTCGACGTCGGCTACGTCAGCATGGCCGTCCCGTCCCCCGTCTTGGCTGGCGCGACGATCGCAATGGCTCGAGTGCACCGAGACGCCTCCGCGGTCGAGGCCAGCCTGGTCGTAGTCGGGCCGAACGCAATGTCTACCGCGCAGGTGATCTCGACCCCGGTGTACGACCCAGAACGCCGACGAGTGAGGAGCTAAGGAATGTCCGAGTTGCCGAGCTCTGCTCAATCCGACACGTTGGATCTGCTGCCTTTCGCCGATGCCACATATCAGGCGGACCCCTACCCGTATTACCAGAGGGTGCGCGATCTCACGCCGGTCTATGAAAGTCCGCTCGGTGTCCACGTGATCGCCCGTCACGCCGACATCTTCAACCTGTTACGAGATCCACGTCTTAGCTCACGGCAGCTGGACTTCGGCGTCGCGAGCATCTTTCACGACTCAGTTCTCGGGCAGGACAGCCCCGATCACGGTCGGCTACGCAAGATTTCGTCAAGTTGGTTCACGCCAGCGCGAGTGCGCGACTGGTCAGTGATGATGCAGGCCTATGTCGATGACGCGCTCGACGTGGCAGCCGAAACTGGGTCGCTGGAGGTCTGCGATGACCTCGCGTTCCCTGCGACGTTTGGCACCATGGCCGACATCCTCGGTGTCGGCAAACACGATGCGGCCCTGTGTCGGCAGGCCACGCTCGACATCGGACGAGCACTGCGACCAGCTGCGACGGAAGCTGACGTCGAGGGCGCAAACACAGCTTTCATGTGGTACGTCGACTACATCAGTGACTTGGTTGCACATAAGCGCGCGCATCCTGGCGACGGACTGCTCGACACCTTCCTCGAGGCCGAAGCAACTGGGGTGATGGCCACCGCTGAAGTCATGGCGACAACGACGCTGTTTTACGCTGTGGGCCATCTCGATAACTCGTTCATGATCGAGAACGGGATCCGCCTGTTACTCGACCGGCCCGCTATCGCCCAGGCATTCGTCGCGGAGCCAGACCTTCGTGAGCAGATCATCGCCGAGATTCTGCGAATCGATACCCCTGAACAATTCGTCACCCGCTATGTCACCGAGGACATTGACGTCGACGGGACCATCCTGCCCGCGGGCGCTGTCGCCATCTTGCTCATCGGCTCGGGAAACATGGACGAACGGGTCTTTGCCCAACCAGACGAGTTCGACATCACCCGACCCAACGTGACGCGAAAGCACCTTGCGTTCAGCGGCGGGCAGCACGGCTGTGCAGGGCAAGTTCTGGCCCGCGCCCAAGGCGAGGTGGCTCTGGGATCCTTCTTTTCGCGTTTCCCTGCTGCCCACCTCGACGGCATTGTCGAAGTCGACAACACCGAATTCATCAGAGGGATCCGCCGCCTCCCGGTTGCGATCCGTTAGCCGCATCGCCTGACGGCAGCCAAGCCAGCAAGAGCCAAGCCAGCCTCAGTGAAGCAAGAGGGCTCAGACGTAACGTCGAACCAGATCTGCGATGAACGGATTGAGGATGTCCTGAGTGTGACCGTAAATCGAGCAGTGACCCATACCTTCGAAGAGGTGGAACTCACCCTTGCCAGCGAGCGCGGCAACTTCCTCACCGTCTTGCGGTACCGCTTGTACGTCCTGGTCGAACGCGATGACATGCATCGGCACTTGGCACTGGGGTAGTTGCGCGCGTTGATCGAAGAGCACGCAGGGCAGCCACTGCGTGATCAGCGAATCCTCAGCCGTATCGGTCTGGTAATACTCGAGGAGTTCATCGCGCAGTTTCGGCCACAGCACACGATCGCCCAGCACACGTGCCGGGTAGTACATCGCGGCGTAGTGAATCACCGCCATCATGCCGTCGAGGCGATTACCCGCACGGCGCCAATCGATTTCGGCCATCTGGTAATCCCAGGTCCATCCTTCACTTACCGCGCCTGTGCCCATCGGGATGGCCACCGAGATGAGCTCGGGGTAATCGATGGCTACCTGCTGCACGATGCCACCGCCGAAGGACAGCCCGACAAGGGCAACGGGTGGGTCACATACTGCACGGATCAAATCCGCGACATCAAGCGCGAAGTCCTCAATCATCCAAGGCATCGGCTTATCGCTAGTAGTAGTCCCGACACCGCGACAGTCATAAGTTGTGTTGCGGAAACCATCTGCGAAATATGGGAGTTGGTAGGCATCCCACGAGCCAGCGGTGCCCCCTGCTCCCGACACCCAGACGATGTCAGAGCCCTCCCCAACCTGCTTGTAGTGGATGTTGGCTTCTGAACCCTGAACGATCGGCACGAGCACTCCTGCTGTTGGTGGTCTGGGGGGCCCGTGAGTGACGTTCTGAGTGACGTTCTGAGTGACGTTCTGAGTGACGTACTGAGTGACGTTACTGATCGAGGAAGCGACCAGCGAAGTACATGAGCGGATCGCTGAGGATTTCAATCCCAATGTCGTCTGGGCCCTTGAAATACA
>CAIXFH010000070.1 GCA_903918645.1 uncultured Actinomycetes bacterium
AGAGGGCGATGTATGCAGTGAAAGCGACCGGACACGTCGCGAAGCTGCGCAAGGAGCTCGGCGTTTAGCCGAGAGACGAAGCGTCGAGAGCGGATGAGCGCGCGAAGCTGCGCAAGGAGCTCGGCGTTTAGCCGAGAGACGAAGCGTCGAGAGCGGATGAGCGCGCGAAGCTGCGCAAGGAGCTCGGCGTTTAGCCGCTCGAGATTTAGCCGGTGGGGAGTCCCGCTGCGACCCAGTCGCGTGTGCCACCTTCGACATTGACCACGTCATAGCCCTGCTGATCTAGCCAGGCGCAGGCCTGGGCTGAGCGCCCGCCGACCGCGCAGATCACATAGACAGTGCGATCAGTGGGCAACTCCAGATGGCGTAAAGGCACTGTTTGCAGGGGAATATGGACGGCCGAGGGGACGTGTACCTGGTTGAACTCGTCCAACTCTCGAACATCGATGAGTGGGGTGGAGGGGTCTGCGGTCAAGATCGCAGCGAGTTCGTGAACGCTGACGGTGGCAATAGGCATGGGGTAAGTCTGGCATCCCCGGTTCGTCGCCTAGGCTAGTGGCGCCGCGGGAGTGGTGGAATTGGCAGACACGCAGGACTTAGGATCCTGTGCTTTCGAGCGTGCGGGTTCAAGTCCCGCCTCCCGCACTTGCCGTTGACCATGTGCCGCAGGCGCATGCAGTCCGGCTCGCATGGTGCGTGCACTTGGGAGGAGCGCCGACGAAGGCGGCGCGACGGCCCCGCCTCCCGCACAAGCCGTTGACCATGCGCCGCAGGCGCATGCAGTCCGGCTCGCATGGTGCGTGCACTTACACACGATTGATCAACTTCAGTCGCATACCCGGGTACCGTGTCCCCATGAAGCCAGTAACCGCCACGCCCGCACACCTGGCCCATACCCGCGTCTTTCCACGCCTGTTGTTCGCGCTGAACGCAGCGGTCGCCTGGATTGGGGTGAGCATCGGCCTCGTCTCTAATGTGCTGCATCAGTTCGACTACCCGGAGACACCCCACCTGTTCAATTCCAATGGCGCTCTCCTCAGCCGCCTGGTCGACCACTTCAGTTACTTCACCGTCCTGAGCACCGTGGTCGTAGCCGTGGCGATGACCATCCTGGCAATCGCGCCCAATCGCGGACGCATCTTCTGGGTCTTTCGGCTCGACTCCGTGCTCATGCTCAGCGTGACCGCCTTGCTCTACTGGTACATGCTGGCTGCCTCGTACAACCCGCAGGGACTCGACCGCATCAGCAACCTGTCGACCACACGCTGACGCCAATCGTGACGGTGGTGGTGTGGCTATTGGTCGGGCCGCGCAATTGGATTCGCTGGTGGACCGTTGCGGCGGCAATGATTTTTCCGGTCGTGTGGGCGGCCTACACACTCATTCATGGCTCGCTAGTGGACGCCTACCCTTACGAGTTCATCAGCGTTCCGAAGTACGGCATGCCAGCGGTGCTCACAACGATTGGCTTCAGCGTGGTGTTCGGCATCGTGCTACTGCTGATCTACTGGGGCTTGGATGTTGTACTCAGCGGCCGGGCCCGCGCCTCACAGCGGGCCGTCGCCGAGGATCCCACTCAGAAGTAGTCTCCAGCCGAGGTGGCAGCGGCCTAGCCCGAGGCGTTGTCACTCGAACACCTGAGATGACGAGGCGAAAGAACAGTTGAAGACCCGCCGGGCTAAGGTCGAAACCAGCGGCGAGGATCAGCACGGTAACCGGAGTAAGGGGTGCCCTCGGGCTCACACCTCCTCCTTGCATGCTTGGTACGGCGGCAGCCACGCCCGCGCTGCCCCTACCGGCAGGGCCACGCGTAGGAGCACACTGTCCCCCATGGAAGACATCGTCATCGCTGACAACACCGGCCTCTCTAGGGTCGAGGCGTTGATCCAGACGGCTGTCGCCGGCTACGCGGAGTATGAGGAACTTGAGACGGCGCGGATGTTCACACACACGATCGTGTCCCCCGAGTACGAGGGACGCGGAGTCGGTTCAGCACTGGCGCGGGGTGCACTCGATCTTGCACGATCGCAGGGCAAGACAGTTGTGCCCCGCTGTCCATTCATCAAAGCGTGGATCGGTAAGCACCCTGAATATGCCGACCTCGTGGAATCCACCTAGGCGAAGCTCTTAGGCAAGGCAGCGCATCGATCGCGCATCACGAACGACTCGCGGACCTACAGGTCGTCGAATAGCCCTGGTGCCAGCGGGTCGAAGGCCAACTCGCTTCGCGATCGGTAGGTGCGACTTTGCACTACCCCCCGATAGGCCTCGGTGTCCTTCTCCGCGAGTTCGCGTTCAACAAGTCCGTCGAGTACTCGCTCGACTTGGGCTTCGGTGAACTCGAGGGCTATGGCAACTTCGGAGACAGTCATTGCCCCGGAGCGCAGCAGAAGGCGCAGGCATCTGACTTCTTCGTCACTGAGGACTGTCCAGTCGATCATGGTGGGATCCCCGCTTCCTGATCGGGTGGGACCGCATGCGCAAGTTTCGAACTGGGATTGCGCAGAAAAGTCATGTGCTGGACGTTGATGGACGGTCTGACACCTGGCTCACCGAGACACGACCGTGGTGACTTCCCAGGACCTCAGCGGCTGCTTGGGTCATCTGAAATCGCTCGGCCATACACAAGGAACGCCCTGTACAGAACAGAATAGCCACGAATGAGCGCTAATCCTGCGGTAGAGGGGCCGAATGCGCGGTGCGCGAGTCGTCGATCAGACTGAGAAGACTGGAGTCCAGTGATCAATCTGCGGCGGGCGGGCGAAGAATTCAGCGACGATCGCACGCCAGGCAGGGAACAGTTCTGACTCGCGGAATCCCACGGTGTGATGTTCCAGGGTTTCCCAGTGAATCTGGAACGAGTAGACGTTGGCCTGCTCGATCCCCTTCACCAACGTGAAGTCGATGAAGCCAGCCGCAGTTGCAATCACCTCGTTGACTCCTCGTGCCACCGCGGCTTCGAATGCTGCGTGATTCTCGGGGGCAACCTCAATGAATGCGATCTCGGTAATCATGGGAGAGCCTTCCAACTCAGAGTGACGTCCAATGACGGCCTTGGCCGGTCGTGCCTAAGAGTCAAGCAGTTGACGCAGGTGAGGGACGATGGCGCGCAATGCTTCGCCGCGGTGGCTGATCGCATCCTTCTCTTCGGACGACAACTCAGCAGATGTACGAACTGAATTGTCAGGCAGGAAAATTGGATCATAGCCAAAACCATTGGCGCCACGGGGATCCCGGACGAGTCGTCCACTCATCTGACCCTCCACTACTGTCTCGGCGCCATCAGGGATCACTAGGGCGACGGCGCAACGGAACCTCGCAGTAAGGCGATCATCGGGGGTGTCGGCAAGTTGGCCGAGCAACAACCGCGTATTCGCGAGATCGTCCCCGTGTGTGCCCGACCAGCGGGCAGAAAGCGTGCCCGGCATGCCGTGCATCTCGTCGACACAAAGCCCCGAATCATCAGCAACCGACGGCAATCCAGTCGCTGCACTCACGGCTCGCGCTTTGAGTAGTGCGTTGTCCGCGAAGGTCGCACCCGTCTCAGCCACCTGCGGCACGTCGTCGAAGGCGTCAACACCAACGACCTCGATCGCTAGACCAGCGTCGTTAAGAATCCGCGCCATCTCAGCAATCTTGTGCGCGTTGCGCGACGCGAGTACCAACCGTGTCATCAGCTACCAGACCCAAAACGCTGTGAACTTGGGCAATAATTAGCGGCAACGTGGACGTGGTAAACCCTTGTGCAACAAGCGATCATGCGGAGGCCAGGGCTGCGATCTGCATGCGAGTGAGCTCAGAGCACCCTGCAGCAGCCAACGCCAAGAGCTGATCGAGAAGCGCGCGGTCGAACGGCTCGCCTTCTGCCGTGCCCTGCACTTCGACGTAGCGCCCATCACCTGTCATCACCACGTTCATGTCGGTGTCGGCAGCGACATCATCGTCGTAATGCAAGTCGAGTCTGGCCTCACCATCGACGATTCCGACACTGACGGCGGCGACGGAATTGGCGATCGGCTTTGCGTCGACAGAAATGTGACCGGCACCGCGCGCCCACTCGATAGCGTCCGCGAGGGCGACGTAAGCACCCGTGATCGCAGCGGTGCGAGTTCCTCCATCCGCCTGCAAAACATCGCAGTCGATCATGATTGAGTTCTCGCCAAGCGCTGAAAGGTCAAGCGCAGCACGCAACGAGCGGCCCACAAGTCGTGAGATCTCGTGCGTCCGGCCACCCACCTTGCCGCGCACGGATTCACGATCGTTGCGTGTGTTGGTCGCGCGCGGGAGCATCGCGTATTCGCCGGTGACCCAGCCCAGACCGGAGTCTTTGCGCCAGCGCGGAACTCCTGGAGTGAACGAAGCGGTGCACAGCACGCGAGTGCGTCCGAATTCGACCAAGCATGAGCCCTCGGCCTGATC
>CAIXFH010000071.1 GCA_903918645.1 uncultured Actinomycetes bacterium
CAGCGGCGGCGCCACGGCCACGGCCACTGCCATGGCCACGGCCACTGCCACGGGCACGGCCACGGCCACGGCCGCTCGCTGGCGCGCCCTCGGCACCATCTGCTGCTGCAGGAGCAGAAGTCTCTACAGACTGGAGCAGGCATTTTGCCCTGGCGTTGTCCACGCCTGGGTCAGGCAGGCCGTCGGGAGGCGCAGAGATCAGAGAAGCGTCTGGCCGCGGGCCCAGGTCCAGCGGCCAGCGCATCGAGAAGTCACAGCCGAGCCTGTTTTCAGCCCTCAACTTATCGAAGAGGTCGTCGGGGAGCTCGTCGAGCTGGATCTCGAATGCGATCGCCACCGTGTCGTCCAGGCCCTTGTCGGGTAAGCCGAGGGCGCGAGCCTTGGCAGCAGCCGTGATTGGTTTGCAGTCGACCTGGGGTTGCCTGTTCTTCTCGCGTATAGAGTTGAGTTCGTCGAAGAGCGCAGGCTCGATCAACATCCACACCGGTTCGCGCAACCAGAGCAACAGTTCCTCCTCCAAGTACAACGCGCGGAAGGCGAGGACGGCCGGGTCCTGGTGCTTGTCGTTGTAGTAGCACTGCTTGTACTCGTCCCACGAGGCGCCGAGGAGGTGCATCCAGCGGTGGGCGGTTGCGCGCGCGACAGGGAGCTTGAGGCGGTATTCATCGAGGAGATCGGGGCGGGCGAGCAGTCTCTCGCCGAGGAGCTCGGTGAGAAAGGCCTGGAACTTCTCCCCACGTCGAGCGTCTCTCCCTTGACCTGATTGAGCATCCACTTCCGCAGCTTGCGGGCGATGTCCTCCTCCATCACGAGCACGTCCCGCTTCCACCGCCCGCGCATGTCCTGGGGGAGGTACCCGTCCTGCGCGAAGTCGTAGAACCATTCGCGCACAGTGCGGTCGGTGACCGTGTAGTCTGGCGCGAGGAGCTGACCGGCCTGCGTGGCCAGGTCGTGCAGCTTGTCCGCGGTGGTGCCGGCCTCGATGAGCTGGAGGTACTCCAGAAGCACCATTGCGCGGAGCCGAGTGATGTGAATTGCCTCCTCATCATAGTCCTCCTCGTGCCCAGGCGGGCCTGGCAGAAGGTCCGCGATCCGGTTCAGTACAAGCGCCCTTCGGAGGCGCGCCATCATCTTAGCGCGCCACTCCTGTCCTGTGATGAGCTCCTCATTCACAGCGTCCGGCACGAGCGGGGTGATCGTGGGGCGCTGTCGCTTGCGAGGGCGGCCAGCCTTGGCAGGGCTGGCGTGGGGGGTCGGCGCAGGGGATCCTTCCGGCAGTGCATTTGGATTCGTCTCCAGCTTGAAGCGTTTGTCCATCCGATACGTGACGTAGTGACGGAAATGACGCTCCCTGTACATCCGCATAGCCTCCTGCTTGGTCTCGTAGAAGCCCTTGAAGCCAAGCGCCCGGGCAAAGCCCTCGTTGGAACGCACTTTGTCTCGAATGCTATTGGCAGCCTTTGTTCGGCGCCGCTCGATGGTGAGAACGTAGCCACCCTGCGACTGGTTCGGGTTCTTCTCGACGCGCACTGGGAGCCCAAGTGTGCGCCAGCGTGGGGAAGTCTGGAGGTCCTTGGTTGTCACCATTAGCCGCATGATTGCCTGCGATTACCCAGTGCCACGGGCATGTTGGGGGCAAATGGCTCAGCAAAACAGGGGTTCATTTGATGCGAGGATGCAGGAAATTCTGGTCATATGACCAAAAAGCTGCATCTCACCCTCCAACTCACTCACCTCAGGGGTGTATCTCCTCAACGCTGGCGAATTTTTGCGTATGACTTTTACCTGCAGCA
>CAIXFH010000072.1 GCA_903918645.1 uncultured Actinomycetes bacterium
GCAGTCACCCGTGTTAGGGTAAACATATTACCTTTCCTATGATCGGAGCCCCATGAAGGCCGTCCTGGTCCCACACAGCCATTGGGACAGAGAGTGGCACGAGCCGTTCGCGGTCTTCCGGCTCAAGCTGCGCGACATGCTTGACACCGTCCTGGAGATGCTCGCAACGGAGAAGGAGTTCACCCACTTCCACCTCGATGGCCAGAGCGTGATGCTCGAGGACTACCTCGAGATGCGGCCGGAGCGGTCTGGTGAAGTGGCTGCCCATCTCCGCGCGGGACGCCTAAGCATCGGCCCGTTCTACACCCTGACCGATGAGTTCCTCGTGTCTGGCGAAGGCCTCATCCGGAACTTGGAGAAGGGGCTTGCGCAGGCCGCAGCGTACGGAATCACCACACCTGTCGACGGACCATGGGCCGGCTACATGCCCGATCAGTTTGGGCACATCGGGCAGTTCCCGCAGATCCTTCAGATGTTCGGGATCGAGCGCGCAGTGATCCTGCGAGGTGCACCCGCAGCGCTCGACCGCTCCACGTTCGTGTGGCGATCGCCCGACGGTAGCGAGGTCCTCACCGAATACTTGATTCACGGCTACTACGTCGGTGCCGACATCGGCGCCGAGCAGGCCGGCATCGATCCCGATTACCACGACCTGCCGACCGCGCTCGCGATGGTGTCCTCCGTATCGGACCGGGACGTCGTACTCATCCCGGTCGGGGCCGACCAGTCGACACCCGAGCCCGGAATGTTCGACAGAGTTGCAGAGCGTGCTACAGCCGCAGGCCTTGATGTCGAGGTCGGCTCGCTCGCGCGGTTCCTGTCGCTGGCAGAGCGGCCCGAACGCGCAACGACGTGGACCGGTGAGCTGAGAGCGGCCTCCACCTGGGTGCTGCTCCCCAACACGATTGGCACCCGCACGCACCTGAAGCGGCAACGCGGCCGCGTCGAATCGCTGATCGAGCGCTACGCCGAGCCACTGGCGGCCCTGGTGCCCGGGGCTTGCTGGCCCCAGGCAGAACTCGATGCCGCGTGGCGACTGATGATGCTCAACGGCGGGCACGACTGCGCCTACGGAGCCTCGGCCGACTTAGTCGCGGCTGACGTCAAAGCACGTTTCGATGAGGCCGAGGGGGCAGCCCGTTCGATCATTGATTCGACCGCAGCGCTACTCGCATCGTCTTCGGCCAAGACTGGCGTGCTGCGCTGGAACCCGTCGCCGTTTGAACGCGAGGGCGTTCCGGGATTCGGCTGGATCGTCGTAGCCGCCGACGCTGTGCCCGCAGCCGAGGCGATCGACCTCACAGCGGAAGGCGACCACCTCCTACTCGCGGACGGTACCCGGATCTATCTCACGGACGAGGACGATGACGGCGATCTGTTCACCTTCTGCCCGCCGGAAGGTGGGACACCGCGCGCGCCGCTGTCGATCGAGAGTGCAGAGCGCGGAATCGCGCGCGTGCAGTTCGACGGGGTCGTGGTCGATGTGCGTGCTCGCCGCCGACCTGACGACAGGTTCACTCGGCTGTCGCTCCAGGTTGTGAACGCCCGCGAGAACCACCAACTCAGGCTCTGGGTTGGCCTCGCCAATAGCCCTGAGCGGGTAACCGCGCTCTCCCCATTCGAGCTCGTCGAGCGACCCTTGCGGGGTGAGGGCTTCGAGTCCGAGATCGGTTCCCCCACCTGGCCCGCAAGCGGTGCCGTGCTGGCCGCCGGCATCGCACTGTTCGCCGACGGGGTAGTCGAATATGAGTGTGACCGCGACCGCCTCGGCGTGACTTTGCTACGTGCTGTCGGGCAGATCGCCAAGC
>CAIXFH010000073.1 GCA_903918645.1 uncultured Actinomycetes bacterium
AAGGACAGCCGCTCGTGGAGCTGGCGCGATCTGTGGAGTCGAAGGGCCGCCACCGTCGGTGCGTCCAGCGCGACCTGTCGACGCCCCTTGCCGGTCTTCGGCGTTCCCCATGCCATGCCGGGCATGCCCTTGCGCTGGACATCGGTGGTGATCAACGTGCGGCTGATCCGCAGCACGCCGGCATCGAAGTCGACGTCTTCCCATCGCAGGCCGAGGACCTCGCCCCGACGCATGCCCGTGGTGGCCAGCAGCCACATGCGCCGGCGAGCCGGTCGGCTGAGACCCCGTCGAGGAAGGTCCTGAGCTCCTGCGCCGTCCAGGTGCGCATCTGCGGTGGAGTCGACGGCCGGGGCGGGGCGGAGGAATCGGCGGGGTTGCGAACAAGCAGCTGCCAGCGCACGGCGTCCTTGAGCGCCCGGTGCAGGATCGACGCGACATACGCGACCGAGCGACCCGACAGCGCCCGATGCGCGTCGTCGCCCTGGAGCAGCTGCGCTTAGAGGGCGTTGAGATCGGCCGGATCGACCTCTTGCAGCTTGCGCCGGCCGATCGGACGACCGGCGGCATGGAGCCGCATGTTGCGGCGGTAGGACTCGAAGGTGGCCGGCTTGATCGTGTGCTCGATCGCGGGAAGCCAGGTGGACGTCAGGAAGTCGGCGAGCGTCTCGGCTTGAGTTGTCACGTAGGCGTTCGTCGCCAGAGACGTCAGTACGCGAGTGAGCTCCGTCTGGGCTGCGCGGCGGCTCTTGAACCCGCGTCGTGGAGTCTGGCGACGCTTCCCATCTGGATCCGTGGTGTCCACGACGAAGGACCAGGTCCCGTTCGCTTCCTGACGGACGCTTCCTCGTCGGCCGGTTGACGATGCCATGAACTCCTCCTCGGGAGGGCGCGGGAATCTCGTTCAGGTTCGCACGATCCCGGCGAGGGGTCCAGGGCTGGGATCCCCGGCCAGACTGCCTGCCGCCTCTGACCGGGGGACTCGTGCAGTCGCTACCGGAGCTCCCCGATGAGGGTCAGGAGGGGAGCGCTGGGGATCTTGATGAGCTTGCCGATGTGCAGGACGGTGGTGGGCCATTCGCCGCGGCGTACGAGGTCGTAGGCGAGGGAGCGGCCGATGCCGAGGACTTTGGGGCGGCGGTGGGGACGTCGAGGAGGGCGGCGAGTTCGTCTCGGGTCATGCTCGGGTGCTCCGTTTCGGTGGTGTCCCAGGGCGGGATCCGGTGAGTGCTCTCATCTGGAGGTGTGCAGCACACGTCGCCAACATCGAGGTGTTGAGGCAACGGTTCGGTGACGATGCCCGACCGGTTGTCCGCAGGTGTCCGGCTGCTCTCGTTCCGTGCCAGCGTGGAGCTCAGATGCCGCGGTAGTGGTCGGGTCCGCGGCTGTGGTGAGTGCTGTCGTGGCTGACTCTCATCGGCGTGGTCGGGGTTCGTGGCCGGGCCACGGCGCGGGCTGCGATGCGTGCGTTGGCGGCCTCGACGACGGGTCGGGGGTCGTGGTTCCCGGTGTGCAGGTTCGGGTCGTGCAGCTCGGTGTCGGGTCGGGTTGCCCAGGTGTCGTAGCGGTCCTGGCGGCCGCGGTCTGCCTGGGTGGCGCGTGTGGTGGTGTCGGTGTCGACGACCCCGGCGAGGCGGGTCACGACTTTCTCGGTCGTCTCGAGCCGGCTGAGGGTGCCGGTGACGAAGTCTTGGCTGCGGGTGATCGCGGTGGTGAGCTCGGCGCGGCGTTTGCGTCCGAAGATCCCCGTGTGGGCGAGTTCGGCTTCGAGTTCTCGCATCTTTGCCGCGGCCTGGTTCAGGCGTTGCTGGTCGCGGTCGGCGCGGGCGCGGTCGAGGTCGCTCTGGTGGTTGAGGTGCTCGCGTGGGATCTCCTCAGGTGGGCGTGCCGTCTCCTGTCGCGCCCATGCGAGTTCGCGGGCGGCGTGCACGGGAGGGTCGAGGAGGGCGTGCGCGGCGCGTTCGCGGCCGCTGCTGGTCACGGCGCGGGCGAGATGGGTGATCGCGGCGTCGATG
>CAIXFH010000074.1 GCA_903918645.1 uncultured Actinomycetes bacterium
CAGGGTAACTCGACCATCGTACATGTGTATTATTATGGCATAGGCTACTGACAGTTGTGAACCCCGAAACCCCAATGGGGACAACTATTTTCGAGGCCGTTGCCTGTGGGCACTCGTCGCGACGGATGACCCAAACCCGTTGAAGTCGACCGGCTTCGTGGCGTGGAATTCTATTGAAGCGGCATGCGTACGAGGTCGCCTCAGTAGGCTAAAACTCAGTGCACGACAGGTCGCGCGGGGGCGGGCAATGGGTGGGATTGAGCAGGCGAATACCGGTTTGCCTTGGGGCGGTGGGCTGTCATCGGCAGAAGCCGGGTGGCTGTTCGATAGGCACGGCCCCAATGAAATCCAGCAGCGCCGTCGAGTGTCGATTCCGGCCCGAGTGTTTGCGCAACTCCGCGATCCCTTGATGATCGTCCTCGTTGCGGCGTTCCTCCTGACGATTCTTACAGGCGATCTCACTGACGCAATCGTCATTGGCCTGGTCGCTGTGGTGAACACGTTGGTGGGAGTCAGCCAGGAGATTAAGGCAGACCGGGCGGTAACCGCACTAGCTGCGTTGACGGCGCCATCGGTACGAGTGTGGCGAGATGGTGTCAGCACATCCTTGCCCGCTCTCGAGCTCGTTCCGGGTGACATCGTGCTCTTGGCCGAGGGCGACATCGTCCCAGCAGATTGCCAGGTATTGGAGGCATCGGCGCTGCTGATAGACGAATCAGCGCTGACAGGTGAGTCGGTCGCGGTCGGCAAATTCGCCAAACTCGGCGCCCTTGGTGAAGCGCAGGGCGATGCCCTTTCATCAGCGACTGTTGTGGTGAAAGGCCGTGCAACAGCTGTTGTTACGGCCACAGGAGCTCGGAGTTCACTTGGTCGAATCGCCAGCCTGGTGGATACGGCGAGCCAAGCCACGCCGCTTCAGCGAAAGCTCGCGAGCCTTGCTCGCATCCTCGCGCTGATAGTAATTGTGCTGTGCGGGCTCGTCTTTGTATCGGGCATATTGCGAGGTCAGCCGATTGAGCTGATGCTCGTCACAGCCGTCAGTCTGTCAGTCGCGGCAGTGCCTGAATCGCTGCCCGCAGTGGTCACGGTAAGCCTCGCGCTAGGTGCTCGTCGAATGGCCGAACACAATGCAATCGTGCGCCACTTGTCGGCGGTTGAGACCCTCGGATCGGTCACCATTTTGGCAACCGATAAGACGGGCACGCTCACCCTTGCCGAGATGTTCGTTGAGGAGCTGTGGACTCCACAACACGTGGTGGCAGTCTCTGGGCTCGGCTACGAGCCCGAGGGTGAACTTGTCTGTGAGGGCGCGAGGCTCGATCTTGGTGAGGCAAAGGACGTACTAGAACTTCTGACAGCTGGGGCGTTGTGTAATGACGCCTCGCTTGTGGCACCGGTCGACGTAGGTGACGCATGGACTGGCCTGGGAGACCCTACCGAGTGCGCCCTGTTGGCGGCTGCGGCGAAAGTGGGGATCGGGAAATCAGAACTGGCACAACGGTATCCGCGTGTTGGAGAAGCACCCTTCGAGAGCGCGAACCAGCAGATGACTACCGTTCATCAGATGGCGACAGAGCTGGGAGACCGAATCCTTGTGGTGTCGAAAGGGTCAGTTGAAGCTCTTCGCCTGCGGCACGGTCGGGGAGTTCATGGATTGCTCTGGCATGAAGCCGCGCGATGGGCGGCGGAGCTGTCAGCGCGCGGTTTTCGTGTGCTCGCCGTCACGTCTGGGGAGTGTTCGGACGCCGACGAGTGGGAATCTGCCGACCAGATGCTGCTCGGTCTTGTTGCGATGAATGATCCAGCCAAGCCCGCTGCCCGGACCACTGTGCTCGCCTGCCAAGCCGCAGGCATCGTCCCCATCCTGATCACTGGTGACCACCCGGAAACCGCTCGCGCTGTGGCGCTTACCGTCGCAGTGTTGACTCCCGGTCTTGGTGAAGTCGACACGTTGGTTGCTACTGGCCCACAGATCGCGGCTGGTCAGGTGCCCGATCTCACCGTTCCACGCGTCTTCGCCCGAACTTCACCCGAGCAGAAACTGCAGATCGTGCAGGCCTGGCGCGATGCAGGCGCTGTGGTGGCCATGACCGGCGACGGAGTCAACGATGGACCGGCACTGCGTCGTGCCGATATCGGCGTAGCGATGGGACACCGGGGAACGGAAGTCGCGCGGCAGGCCGCCGATCTAGTTCTTGCCGACGACGATCTGGCCACCGTAGTCAACGCGGTGGGTGAGGGACGCCGGGTATACGACAACATCCGACTGTTTCTCGTCTTCGGCTTATCGGGAGGCGCTGCCGAG
>CAIXFH010000075.1 GCA_903918645.1 uncultured Actinomycetes bacterium
GCCGAAAGACCGGTTTACCTGAGCAACCGAAATGCCGGTCGCGTCTTCGAGCTCATCCGCTACGTCTGCGTGTCCCACGGTCACCTCGGCTGCTGACTCGGGCGCATGAAATATGAAACTTCATGTGCGTTCACTCGTATTCCCAAGATCATGGGGCTTCCCGGTGGCCCCGTCAAGGGGTTACAGTCTGGTTCTATCGCTTGTTATCAGAGCGATTTGCGCGCTTTCTGCTCTGGGAATCACAGTCACAAGATGATGTATGAGGAGAATCTATGTCAGATCTGCTGAAGCCGGTCACAGCTTTTCTTGCCCGTGATCATGGCTTGTTCATCGGTGGGGACGAGGGCCCCAGCAGTGGCGGGGAGCGCTTCGACGTCCTAGACCCCTCGTCTGGATTGGTGATCTCCTCGGCCGCCTCAGGAAACGCTGCCGACGTTGATGCGGCTGTGGCTGCGGCGCGTGCGGCACTGCCCGTGTGGAACGCAACGTCACCGGCCCGTCGGGCTGAATTGCTCTGGAACCTCGGGGTGCGCATCGAGGAACTCGCTGACGAGTTCGCTCAACTCGAGGCGCTCGACAACGGCAAGCCCCTGAGCGAACTACACATCGTTGACATCCCGCTGTGCGCGAGTCTGTTCAAGTACTACGCAGGCTGGGTCACCAAGATCGAGGGCGAGACCATCGCGCCGATGAGCGGCGCACCGTTCCACATCTACACCCGACGTGAGCCAGTTGGTGTCGTCGGCGCGATCATCCCGTGGAACTTCCCACTTCTGATGTGTGGCTACAAGCTCGGCCCGGCGCTAGCCGCGGGCAATACCGTTGTGTTGAAGCCAGCCGAGCAGACTCCCCTCACCGCAATCCGCTTGATGCACCTCATGGCTGAAGTTGGCTTCCCCCCTGGCGTGGTTAACCTCGTCACGGGCTTCGGCCCCAACGCAGGGGCTCCACTCGCAGCGCACGCCGACGTCGACAAGATCACCTTCACCGGCGAAAACGCAACGGGGCAAAAGATTCTCGAGGCCGCGAAGGGGAACATGAAGCGGCTTAGCCTCGAGCTCGGTGGTAAGTCACCAAACCTCGTGTTCGCCGACGCTGATCTCGATGCGGCGGTCGCTGGCACGTTCGGTGCCGTGTACTGGAACCAAGGTCAGTGCTGCATCGCAGGGGCGCGGGTATTCGTCGAAGCCTCGATCCGCGATGAATTCGTTGATCGTCTGCTGGCTCGCGTGGCAGAGGTAAACCTCGGCCCTGGGCTCGATGCCAACACCACCATGGGGCCACTGGTCAGTGCTGAGCAGCGCGACCGAGTGCTTTCCCTCATCGGCTCGGGTGTCGCTGAAGGAGCGTCCCTGCGAATTGGCGGATCGGCGCCCACCGACGCTGCCTTAGCCGACGGATTCTTCGTCGAGCCAACAGTTTTCACCGATGTGCGGCCCGACATGCGAATCATGCGCGAGGAGATCTTCGGTCCCGTCGCGATGGTGTCATCGTTCACAGACGAAGACGAAGCCCTCGCTTACGCCAATGACACTTCGTTCGGCCTTGCGGCTGGGTTGTGGACCAGCGACGTCAAGCGCACCCACCGTGTCGCGGCTGCGATCAGGTCGGGTGTCGTATGGGTCAACACCTACGGCTGGTTCGATGCGGCCGTGCCCTACGGCGGATTCCGCATGAGTGGCTTCGGTAAGGAACTTGGCCGCGAGGCACTCGATCCCTACCTCCAGACAAAAACCGTCTGGGTCGATCTTTCCTAAAGCATCGACCTTTCCAAAAACATCGACCTTTCCTGAAACATCGCACATTGAGCCCATGAGAGGGGTTGCACCATGAAGGCTGTCGCACTCGAAGCACCAGGTTCTCTTGCAGTGATCGAACTCCCTGAACCGTCTGATGCCGTCGGGGTCACAGTGCGACTTCGCGCTGCTGGAGTTTGCGGAACCGAGCTGCACTTTCTCGACGGCATGATTCCGCCTCCTTCATTTCCCTTCGTCCTGGGGCATGAGGGCGCCGGAGTTGTGTCTGCTGCCCCTGCGGATTCTCGTTGGAAGATCGGCGACCGAGTCGCGATCTACAACCTCATCTCATGCGGCCTGTGTCACTGGTGCCGTACTGGGCGCGAGGAAGTATGTGCCAATCCGGTCGGGCAGCTCGGCTTCAACCTCGACGGCACGTTCCGCGATGCCGTTGTCGTACCAGACGGCAACCTTGTTGCGCTGCCCGACAACGTGTCCTTCGAAGAGGCAGCGTTGCTCAGTTGCAGTGGGATGACTGCAGTGCACGTCACGCGCTTAGCCGGGGTCGCACTCGGTGAGACGGCCCTCGTTGATGGAATCGGCGGGGTTGGCCTCATGGTCATCCAGGCGTGTGTTGCTGCGGGGCTCAGCGTGATTGGTATTGCGGACAGTGAGAGCAAAGCCGATCTCGCTCGCCAAGCCGGAGCCCGGGATGTGATCGTCCTTGGCGATGATGGCTACGAAGCAGTGCCAGCCGCAGCGAAGGAACTCACCGGTGGTGAAGGCGCTGACTACTTCTTCGAGTTGGTGGGAACTTCAGCGAGTATTACCGCTGGGATCCGCAGCTTGCGGCGTCATGGCGCGGTGATGATGATCGGATACACCAGTGAAAACATCAACATCCACCCGATCGAACTGATCTTGTCGGAGACCAAGATTCTTTCCTCGGTTGCCGCGAGTCGTAATGACCTCGAGACCGCTGTTGCACTTTGCTCGCAGGGCAAGATGTCAGCGTTGATCGATACTCGGTACCCGTTGGAGGAAGCCGGGATCGCACTCGAACGTCTTCGTGCTCGCACTGTCCATGGCCGTAACGTGCTGGTCTGGGAGTAGGGCTCTATGTCGTTTAGTCAGGAACTCCGAGAGCAGGCCGACGATCTCTGGCTCTCACTGCAGCGCCACCCTTTCGTTGTTGAGATGGCCAGCGGTGAGTTGCCCCTGGATAAGTTCAGTTTCTACATCGATCAGAACCTGTTGTATCTACCCGACTACGCTCGCGCAATCGCTTCTGGCATAACCGTTTCCAGGAATGACGACGAGCTTGGCTGGTTTACCGACGCGGTCCGCAACATTGTTGAAGTTGAGATTCCAGAGAACGAGGAGCTTCGACGTATCGTCACTGAGCTCGGGGGTGCTCGGCATCCCCAGCACGAGGTGCGGGCCCCGGCCACTCTCGCGTACACGTCCTACCTGCTAGCCACCGCCGCGCGGTCTGACCCCCTGGGCATCCTTGCGCTGATCCTGCCGTGTGCCTGGAGTTATGGCGATATCGCGAAGTCGTTGGTGACCGACTCGGTATCGCACCCGGTCTATAGCGAGTGGCTGCGCTTCTTCGCCACCGACGAGTACGACCTTGTGGTTGAAGGACTTTGCCTGGATCTCGACGCTGCGGCGCAGGGTGTCGGCCCGGCCCGACGACGCGAGGTGGCTGACATTTTCGTCACGGGAATCCGGCTCGAGTCGGGCTTTTGGGATATGGCTTACGAGATGGCGCACTGGCCCGACTTGAGCCAGTGACAACAAGGCAGGGAGACACATTATGAGCGCAGCGCAACGACCCTCAGAGTTCATCATGGCCGGCTCCGACGATGTGGTCGCAGCTATCTTGATTCATCCCTTTTTGAAGGGCTTGAGCGATGGGAGCCTGCCTGAAACCACGTTCGCTCACTATCTCGTTCAGGACCGCGCATACATCGAGTCGTATGCGCGCAGTTTGGAGATTCTTGCCACGAAGGCCCCAACTCTGCAGATCGGGGCGATGCTGATCGAGCACGCGCAAGGTGCGATCGCGGCAGAGTCGTTGCTGCACAACGCTTTGCTGGCTCGCCTTGGAATGGAGTCAGACCCTGCCGATGATCAGGCGGGCCCCACCACCGTTGCGTACACAAGTCATCTGCTCGCAACGTGTGCGCTAGAGCCGTTCACCACGGGCCTGATCTCGATCTTCCCCTGCTATTGGATCTACGGCGAGGTGGCGCGTCAACTCCCCAAAGCGGAGTCGACTCATCCGGTCTACCAGATGTGGCTCGACAACTATGCGGGCGATACCTACAACGTGGCGGTGGATGAGGTTCGTGCGGTGATTGACGAGTACTGCGGCGACGAAGCGTTGCTGCCGTACTTGCGCGACGTCTACTCGATTGGGGCACAGTTCGAGTGGATGTTTTGGGACGCGGCGCACCGCAGAGAACTCTGGCCGCGGGAAACGAATTTTTCCGCGGTGTAAATGTCAGTTAGGGGACTCTCGGAGCCCGATCGCGCCTTGAGTTGCGCCATGGGCCGGGGATCACCCAGATGAACATCGAGATGATCCAGATCAGCAGTGTCGACATGATCCAGGTTGTGATGCCGTCGATCTCCAGGCCCTTGGTGAACACGCTTGTGGCCAAGAGCGCCAGAAAGGTCGAGACGAGACCGGTGAGGGCCACCACGGATCCTGCGTGACGCAACATGAACTTGAGTACGAACCAGGTAAAGACTCCGCTAAGGATGGCGAAGACCACCAGCGAGAGCAGGAATCCACTCAGATTGAGGTGGAACTGACTGAAGAGCACGGCGCAGAGCGCCAATGCGATCGCGTTTGACCCAAGCCCGAGCAACCATGCGATCAGGAATTTTGGCATGTGCAAAGAGTAGTTGAGTTCGACCAGCAATCGCTCGAAATAGCCTGTGTCGCGGAGACTTTTGGCCTTGGGAATTCACGCCCCGCTTACCTGGGTCTAGTGCTTGTCACTTGTACCGCACTGAGTAACAAGGCGCGGATGACTTCTCCCCTGGTGTCCGTGGATCCCGGCGCGTAGTGGATAGAGGGAGGTTCGCGAAATCAATCTCAGGAGCCCCCATGAGCACTGCCGCCAACTCCGTTTCCACGATCCTTGTTCTTGGTGCCACTGGAAACGTGGGTGGTCAGGTCGCGGAGCATTTGCTTGATGCTGGAGTCGCTATTCGAGGCGGCCTGCGCAGCCCCGAGAAGGCGATGGCGCGCAAGTATCTCGGCACGGCGTTCGACATTCACGGCGGCGGGCTCGACCTGATCTTCCCGCACCACGAGAACGAGATCGCGCAGAGCAAGGCCCTCGGCGACCCGTTCGCGCAGTACTGGCTGCACAACGC